>CAZWMG010000005.1:0-109080 GCA_964634945.1 uncultured Planctomycetia bacterium
AAAACCTTAACTTTACAAAATAGTGCAATACTCAAAATGTAAAGTTAGGCATTTTTTGGAAAAGGGATAACAATAGGCTTGCCTCCCAGTATATCTTTATCTACAACGCATCTTGCGTTAAAGGTCCGCTCCAATATATCATATTTTAATATCTCGGCAGGAGAGCCAAAACCCGCTATCTTGCCCTTATCCAAAAGCAGCAACTTGTCACAATATTGTGACGCAAGATTAAGGTCATGC
The DNA here is from genome assembly GCA_964634945.1 of uncultured Planctomycetia bacterium. Lineage (GTDB taxonomy): Bacteria > Omnitrophota > Gorgyraeia > JABMRG01 > JABMRG01 > JAUVHV01. The sequence goes on from CAZWMG010000005.1 coordinate 241, forward strand.
AATACGCATACCACAGTAAGTTCGCTCTCCTTATTCAATGATCTTATAAGGTCGAGTATATCCGTCTGATAACCTATATCAAGATGCGCTGTTGGTTCATCAAGAAGAAGCAGCTGCGGTTGCTGCACAAGCGCTTTCGCTATAAGCGCGCGTTGCCTTTCTCCCGCGCTTAACTCATCTATGGGCCTATCTTTGAGCAGGCTCATATCGGTGCGTTTAAGTGCCATATTTACTATCTCCACATCCTCTTTTCGCTCCTGCTTAAATAAACCCAGATAGGGGTTACGTCCCATAAGCACGATCTCCTCAACCGTAAAAGAGAATAGACTAAGAAGGTTCTGGCCTACCATAGCGCATTGTCTTGCGAGCAAAGTAGAACTTAGAAGATGGACATCCTTGCCCTGAAGAAGGACCTTTCCGCTTAAGGGCTTTATAATATGTGAAAGCGTCTTTAGTAACGTAGTCTTTCCCGCTCCATTTGGGCCGATAATGCCTATAAACTCACCCTTCTTGATACTAAAGGATATATCCCTAAGCACGAGGTTATTACTGTAACCGCTCTTTAAATCTATGACATTTAAAAAATCCATCGAAATTATCTTGGCCTCCTTGACCTTCTAAGAAAGAATATAAAAAATGGGGCGCCACATATAGCGGTTACTACTCCTATGGGCAGCTCGATAGGCTGTGTCACCCGCCTGGCGAGTATATCACATAAGATCAAATATATTCCTCCGCACAACGCTGAAGCGGGTATAAGCCTTCTGTGATCCGGGCCGATAAACCTTCTGGCGATGTGAGGTATTATCAGCCCCACAAAGCCTATCATTCCACATACAGATACTATAGCGGCGGTCATAACAGAGGATATGACAAAGAATATCAACTTGACCCTCTCAACATCAAGGCCCATGGTTATGGCCTCCTCTTCTCCCAGACTCATTATATTCAGGTTTCTAGCCAAAAGCGTACTCACAACTATCCCCAATATGGATATAGTACTTACAACGGCAAGAAGGTTCAGGTCGTATATCTGCGTATTACCAAGCAGCCACCATAGCGCGCTATGTAAACCTTCCTGTTCCGTGGCAGAGACTATAAACATAATAATGCCGGATAACATGGCGGTAATTATTACACCCGACAATAGGAGATCTTCGGTGCCTACGCGCGCGCCTTTCTTTGAAAGCAGATAGACTAAAAAGATAGTCGCAAGCCCGGCAAAAAAAGCAAAAATAGGCAAAGAAAGGCTTCCTAAAAATGATAGATTCAGCCCAAAGAGAATAGCTATTACCGCACCTAAGCCTGAACCGCTTGATATGCCAAGGATATACGGGTCTGCCAATGGATTCTTTAAAAGCCCTTGTAATATAGCCCCTGTAACAGCTAGCGCCGCACCCGCTGCCAACGCCAATACAATCCTGGTAATCCTTAAGAAAAGTATTCCCCTAAGATCCGGACTAAAAAGCCTTGTAGGAGATATTGTAACGCTCCCTATTAAAAGCGAAAATAAGGCTACTCCCAACAAAAGAAAGACTAAGATCAGGATAGATTGGTAAAACTTAATCCTCATAAAACCTCTTATGCAATTCTATTAATCCACTGCCTACCCTTGGGCCCGGGCGCAGTATGATATCAGGGTTTATATTAGTAAATATATTTCCTTTCTTGATGGCGCTTACATCTTCCCAGCCAAGTCTTTTAGCGAATATCTTTTCAACCCAATCATCCGGCTTCATGTAAGCCAATATTATCATATCCGGATCTCTTAAGATCACCTGTTCAGGGTCAATCCTTGAATAGGACCTATTAAGATCAGCTGTTATATTAATTCCACCGGCAGCCTCTATCATATCATCGACAAATGAATTCTTTCCGGGACACATTATAGGATCGTGCCATATCTCCATATATACCTTCGGCCTCTCTGATCGCGATACATCAGCATTCATTCTCTTTAGCCTGTTCATAACAGAGCGTATATTATCAGCTAGGACCTTTGCCTGAAAAGAAGTGCCTGTGACATTGCCTAGTTCCTCAATAGAAAGTATAAGCTCATTGAGATCCGCCGGATCCACATTTATGTATTTTATCTTCAGCCTGGAGAGAATATCTTTAATATGCTCCTGCTCCATTCCGGTAAGAATGACCAGATCAGGTTTAAGCATTATGATCTTCTCAATATTAGGATTGCTAAAGGAGCCTACCTTCTCCTTGCTCCTGGCCTTAACGGGCCATGTGCAGTAACTTGAAACGCCGACTATCTCTTTATCGAGGCCTAACTCAAAAAGTATCTCTGTTGTAGCGGGGGTCAATGATATTATCCTCATCCTAGGCAGAAGATCAGCCGCGACAGCATAACCACAAGCTAAGAAGAATAATGTAAACACTAAAAAAACTTTAAAACATTTATTCATAATTTATATTCGCGTTTAGTCGTAGGCATTAGGTAGAAAAAATTAAGCAACAAACCTAATTCTTAAATTCTAAATCCTAAGCTCTAAACTCTAAACAATATCAAATTACCAAAATCCAAATGTTCAAAACAAAAGTTTTGAATTTTAAAAATTAGAATTTTGAATTTGTTTAGGATTTAGATATTAGAAATTAGGATTTATCCTTTATCCTTTATCCTTGTGCCTTATGCCTCTTGCCTTCACCTTCATCTTTACCTAGTATCCAGCATCTACCTGCTCATCAACCCGTAAGCGCAAAAAGGAAATTTGCCCTTAATTCTCGTTTAAGCCCTGCTTCAGCATTAACCCTAGTTTATCTTCTCCCTGATCAACTCTACGGCATCCTTAGCCTCGGAATAAAAAAGCATCACATGCATCGTAAGCGCACCCATACCAGAAACCATATTGGATATAACCCTGTCATCGGTTACGACTCTTGCCTCTTTCCTGTCTTTCAACTTGTAAACCAGCGACTCAATGACCGTGTCCGCGCTTTCACCTCTCTTTGAATATATGACCGTTGGATTGCCATCTTCAACAGTGCATCTTGACTGGTTGCCATCGTAGACAATAATGCCTTCGGCATTATAATAATCACAGTAAGGACTTACCATATTAATAAGCTCATCACGCGCGAAGTCGATGCTGTCTCTACTGGCCTGTAAGAGATGGGGGATCTTATGGATAAGATTATATCCGTCAATAATGAGGTATGAAGACATGGTAAAATATACCTTTCCCCGCGAGAGATACCGCTGTAACTATAACCGCGGCTATTAAGACACCTAAGGTAATAGCTAATAAAGCGTATCTTAAGCGTATTTTAAATAACGTAGCGGCAACGCACCCTGTCCACGCCCCTGTTATAGGAAGCGGTATCGCCACAAAAAGCATTAACCCTAAGAATTCATACTTCTCGATAAGGTCCGAGCGCTTTCTGGTGCGCTCAAAGAGCCACTCAAAAAACTTTTTAAAGAGCCAAAACTTTCTAAGATAGGCTGAAACAGGCTCCAGTAAAAAGAGTATCGGAACAACGGGAATAAGGTTACCGATAATAGAGAAAAGCATAACCCTCTTTACCTCAACACCCATAGAAAGCCCTATTGGAATAGCGCCGCGAAGTTCAAGCACAGGCAACGCGGCTATAATAGTAATCGCGAGTTCTTTTGGCAAAAAGGAAAGGCCTCTCAATACAGCCTCTACCATATAAACACCTCTCTACTTCTATTTTTCTATTAATATTTTTATAAGGAAACGTATAAAACGAAAAGCGTCACGAATGGGCCGTATCTTACTCTTTTCCTGGCCATAGATAGATCTTACGGGAACCGACTCTATCTTGAAACCGTTCCTCGCCAACTTTACCAAGAGCTCAGACTCCACCTCGAATTTATCGGCCTTTATATCCACTCCTGATATGGCCTCTCTTGTAAAGAGCCTATAACCACACTGCGTATCAGGTATAGGCTGATGGCAAATAGCTGATATAACAGAGGACATAAATCTATTAGTAATAATGCGTATAAACGGCATATCCTTAGGATTATCCATCCTGTTGCCCAGTACCACAGAGACCTGTTTACCTCTAACCGCATCCAAAAAACGCGGTATATCCATCGGGTCATGCTGGCCATCGCCATCCATGCTTATTATGATCTCATAGCCTCTCTTTAAGGCCTGGTTAAACCCTATCCTTAAGGAGAGGCCTTTTCCGCATCTTTTACAATGATGCATAACATGCGCGCCGGATTTTTCAGCTATCAGGGAAGTCTCATCAAGCGAGCCATCATCAACGACTATAACATCTATGCCATATGCCTTGACGCCGTTTATAACTTTTGATATGTTCTCCGCTTCGTTAAAAGCCGGGATAACCGCACAGGCATTCATGCTTATTCTCTCCCCCATCCCATCTTCTCCCAGAACCGTTTAAAGACAAACCATTGTTCAGGGTTTTCTTTTACAACGGACTCTATCGTCTTTATCACCCTCTCTGTTACGCAGATAAGATCCTCATGCTCGTTATCTGTTTTTACAGGCATGATAGGCTCTAATATCTTAAGAGTGAATGTATCATCTTTATTGCGCAGCATAAAAACCGGTACTATAGGCGCCGAACATCTCCTGCTAAAGAGTGCCGGCCCCTTTGGGATAATCGCCTTCTTGCCGAAGAACTCAACCTTTAGTCCATTATCGAAATAATCTCTATCACTTACCAGCGCTATAGCTCCATTATTCGCGAGGACCTTAAAACATCTCCTAACCGCTATGCCTACCGGGATCACACCTACGCCCTTTTCCAGTCTCTGCTGCGTAAAAAACTTATCTATTCTTTCCTGTTTGTGCGTAAGAGCAACAACGCTAAGAGGAACCCCTAGCGCCGCAAGGGCAACCCCGCCTAATTCCCAGTTACCTATATGCGCGGACGTGAGTATAACGCCTTTTTTTTGTTTAAGCACATCGTCTAAGTGATGTCTTCCCTCAACCTTTACATATTTTTTTATGTAATCCGCGTCAATAATGGAAAACCTGAAAAAATCCACAAGGTACTTACCAAAATTTATAAATATCTGTGATGCGATACTCTTTATGCAACTATCATCATAATCCGGGAAAAGCTGTTTCAGATTGTCATTAAGTGCCTGTCTGTCTGCAGGAGAAAAAAATGCGTAGAGGCTTGAGGCAAATGCGGCGATCCTATACCCTGCCCTTATAGGCGTGTTTAACGCGATGAATATTCCTATCTTGTATAAAGCAAAAAGCATAGCTAAAGCTCCTGAAGCATCTTTGCGATATTCATAGCAGAATCGGGGTTACCGATCCTTGTTGAGGCCTGCTTCATAGCATCAAGCTTCACCGTCGTAGAGCACAAGCTCTCAACTAATATAGCTGCCTCAGCTTCATTTACAGCTTTTATGGCAGCTCCTTCTTTCAGAAGAAACTCCGTATTCTTTAATTCCTGTCCAGGTATAGGATTTATAATAAGTATAGGAACGCTTTTCGCCAGGGCTTCTGAGACAGTCAGCCCACCCGGCTTAGTAATAATTATATCCGATATCTCCATGAGTTCATCAATATTATCGGCGTAACCAGTAACTACTATCTTCTTGCTAAAGCGCTGCATGCGATTTTTAAGATATCTGACGAGCTTATCATTTGTTCCCGTAACAACGACGATCTGTATATCCAGGCTTATCCTATCAAGGGCAGCGACCACCTTTTTTATCGGGCCGAGGCCACCGCTTCCACCCATAATAAGGACCGTCTTCTTATCGCTATCAAGCTCCATCTTCTCGTATATAACAAGCTTGTCATGGGTTATATTAAATCTCGAATCAATGGGTATACCAAAAACATGGACCCTGTTTTCCATGATACCATTAGCGAGGAGCCTGTCTTTAGCGTCATGAGAAGCGACTACATATTTATCAACCGCTTCATATACCCAATAAGAATGGGGATAAAAGTCCGTCAGTATGCCGACTAAAGAGAGATTAGAACCATATGTCACCTTGTAATCAGCAACCAGGCCGCACGGAAAGGCTTGAGTGCAGACAACTATATCAGGATTGAAATCAGTTATTAGCGCCTTCATCTTGGTGCTATTATACCTATGCATCATCTCTTTTAATGCCTGGGTATTCTTGACAATTTTTGGATTGTCATAAAGATACTCCCACACTTCAGGCGTTCTTTTTATGATCCCATTATAGGTGCGGTTTATAACCTTTTCCAATATCGGATTAGTATAGTGAAAAGAGTTTATGCTAAAGATCTGAGTCTCAGGATCAAGGCTCAACAGCGATTTTTCAATCGCCATTGCGGCGCGATGGTGTCCGGAAAGAACAGATATGTAAAGGAGAAGAATCCTCTTTGGTTTTTGCATTTAGTCTTGTTTGTTAAAAAGTTTACCTATACGATTAACTGCCATCTGAAGGCGTTCTTCGCTATCTACAAGAGCAAAGCGGACATAACCTTCCCCGTATTCACCAAAACCCGTACCTGGAGCTACAGCTACCCCTGCCTTTTCAATAAGCAAGGTCGCGAATTCCATCGCTGTAAGCGATCTGAATTGCTCAGGGATACGTGTCCATACATAGAATGTTGCTTTAGGCTTCTCTACTTGCCAGCCTATCTTATTTAAGCCATCAACAAATAGATCCCTTCTCCTCTTATAAATAGCTACCAACTCTTTTACGCAATCCTGCGGCCCTGTAAGTGCCTTAGCTGCCGCTAGTTGTATGGCCCTGAATATGCCAAAATCTATATAGCTTTTTGTCTTTGCCAAAGAAGCGAGGATACCCTTATTCCCAACAGCAAGGCCTATTCTCCAGCCAGCCATATTGTATGACTTAGACAATGTATGAAATTCTATAATGTTAAGATCCTTTGCCCCTTTAACCTCCAATATACTTGGCGCGCGGAAATCATCAAAAACAATATCAGAGTACGCCAAATCATGAGCTATAATAAGATTGGGATAATCCTTGGCCCAAGCTACAATCTCTTGGAAAAACTCCTTATCAGCAATTGTAGTTGTAGGATTATGCGGATAGCTTATAAAAAGAAGCTTTGCCTTGCTCATAAGCTCAGTACTTAAGCTCTTTAGGTCAGGCTTAAAATTATCTTTGGCTGACATGGGTATATTATGAAGTGTACCGCCAGCCATTATCACGCCATTAAAATGTACCGGATAGGCAGGGTTAGGAACCAGCGCTACGTCATCGGGGTTTAAAAACGCCAAAGATAAATGCGCTACACCCTCCTTTGAACCGATAAGCGGAAGAACCTCATTATCCGGATTCAAGTCGACATTAAAGCGCTGCTTGTACCACAGGGCTATAGCAAACTTTAAAATCTTTTCCGGTTCACCGCTTGCCCTGGAATATCGCTGGTTTTCAGTAAGGCGTACCTGCTCACATAACTCGTCTACAATATGCTTAGGCGTAGGGAGATCAGGGCTACCCATACCAAGGTCTATGACATCTACGCCTCTTGCCGCGGCTTTCGCCTTAAGCTCATCAATAATTGTAAATAGATACAAAGGAAGCCTGCGCATCCTCTCTGCTTCGTAAATAGACATATCCCGCCTATGCCTCCTCAATCTCTGCTATAAGCTCGCCCACATTAACTTCTTGCCCCTCTTCAACCAGTATTTTGTTAAGCTTACCTGAAACAGGCGCGGGCACATTAAACGTAGCCTTGTCAGTTAACATCTCAACCAAGTCATCGCCTACCTTGACCTCTTCACTTAAATCTTTATGCCAAAATGACACTACCGCCTTATCAGTGCCTTCTGCCAATGTTGGTAACTTCACCTCAGTCATGGAATTCTCCTTTTACTTTTCAAAACAGTACCTATTATAATACATTATAATATAAAGTCTTTTTATTATACTAAAAAGTCGCACGCTTGTCACCTAAATTTCGTAAACTTTTCAAGACCGGTTCTTGAGCACGATCGGTTGTGCTCAAGAACCGGTCTTGATTATAGTCCTAATGGTATATTGAAAAACAACAAGGCTAAACGCTAAAGATATCGCTGAAACGCCTTATAAGCCTCTTCTTTAGTTTTTCAATGTCGACCTCGGCATCAAGGATATCTTGAATGGAGGTCATCTTTATATCACTAAAACCACATGGATTTATCATAGAAAAATAGCTGAGATCAACATTCGCGTTCAAGGCAAGCCCATGATACGTAACCCAGCCACTTGCCGCTACACCTATAGAGGCTATCTTGCCTTTATCTGTCCAACATCCTGTACGCTCCTTGACCCTGAAAGAATTGACGCTATAATCAGATAGGGTCAGAATTACAACTTCTTCAAGATCACGCAGGTATTTATGCATATCCTTGCAACGCTTATTAAGGTCTAAGACAGGATAGGCCACTACCTGTCCGGGGCCATGGAAAGTAATGTCCCCGCCGCGATCCGTATTTACAATATTTATACCGCGAGAATTAAGTTGGTCTTCGCTAGCAATGATATTCTCTTTGCCCCCAGAGCGGCCTATTGTAAAGACCGGATGATGTTGCGCAAATATAATAAGTTCGTCGCTTTTTCCTGACTTGACCGATGAGAGCGCCTCTTTCTGAACAGAATAAGCATCAATAAAATCACAAAACCCTAAATCGATTATTTTATATTCCATATTTTATAGTATTCTAATTTGGAAATTTATTGAGCAATGCTCTGGTATTCGATTTTTAGTTTTAGGTGAAAACCGAAAACCTAAAACCAAGGACCGAGATTACGCGCTTACCCTGTCCGCGATATCAAGCAGACTCTCCGCAAGCGTCGGGTGGGCAAATATAGTGGCTGATATATCTTTAGCTGTTAGTGAATTTCTAACAGCTATCGTAAGATTAGATATAATCTCACTAGCGGACGGGCCATATATCAAGGCCCCCAGTATTTTTGAGGTTTTTGCCTCTGTTACAAGCTTAATAAAGCCTTCGGTCTCACCAAGAACATGTGCCTTGCTTACCGCTGCAAAGGGAAGTTTTGTCGTAATGGCCTCGATACCTTTTGCTTGAGCCGCATCCGCGGTAATGCCAACACTCGCGATCTCAGGGTGAGTAAAAATAGCGCTCGGTATCGCGGAATAATCTATTACCGGGTTGTTACCTGATATGATCTCCGAGGCTATCTTACCTTCGTATGTAGCAACATGCGCGAGAAAAAAACCACCCCTTACATCGCCTACCGCGTATATGTTAGATATGTTCGTCCTTAAGTCTTTGTCTGTAACAATGGCGTTATTCTCAAGCTGAACGCCCACACTTTCAAGATTTAAGCCCGCGATATTAGGCCTGCGTCCGATGCACAAAAGCGCTTTTTCAACATCTATCTTGTCGCCGCTTTCAAGGGCTATCGCTGCCAATGCCTTGGATTCCAGTGATATTACCTTTTCACCTTTTAATATCTTTATGCCTCTTTTTTTAAAGCTAAGTTCCAGCCGCTTCGCGACCTCTTTATCAAAATTTGGAAGGAGCTGATCCATCAATTCAATTATAGTAACCTCTGCCCCGAGCTGATTATATATCCCGGCGAACTCACATCCTATAAAGCCCCCACCTATTATAGCCAGGCTTTTCGGTATCTTTTCAGATAACAAGATATCCTTGCTTGAATATACAGCCTCATGATCGATCTTTAGCGTGCTTGTTTCAACAGGCGTAGAACCTGTCGCTATTATAATGTTTTTCGCTGTGATTAGGCCATTACCGATCTTTATTGTATTCGCGTCGGAAAACTGCGCCTTAGAGCGTATAATATCTATACCTTTTGACTTAAGCAGCATCTCTGCCCCAGCGCGTAATTTTGACACAACATCATCTTTGCGTTTCAAGATCTTACTTATGTCAATGTTGCAACCGGAAATATCTATGCCAAAATTAGACGCATCTCTTACTTCACGAAGCAGGTCTGTACTACGGACAATAGTCTTTGTAGGGATGCAGCCCCAATTAAGGCATGTGCCTCCAATAAAGTCTTTCTCTATTATGCAGGCCTTAATCCCAATCTCCGATGCCCTGATAGCAGCGGCAAAGCCTCCCGGCCCGCTACCTATAATCGCTATATCGTAATTAGTATTCATATCTAAGTCTTCTTTATAAGCTAGTAGTTAAGAATAATAGTTTTGTTGCAATCAGAGCAGGACCTTTTTTGCTGCGAATGGCATGGTTTTTCCGTGCTATCCGGGCAAGATTAATGAGTAGCAAAACGGAGCGAAGAAACCGCGCTGGGGTTTCTTCGCGCTCCTGTGGAGATTGCTACGGAACTATTATTTATATCTTGCAATCAAGGATCGAAACAATGTTTAATTATTAATTAACTACTCAACCCTGAAATCTGTTTACGGGTCGAGTCTGCGGCACGCTCAAGCAGTTGTTTTTCATCATCATTGAGAGGCAATTCAATTATCTCTTCTATGCCATCTCTGCCTATCTGGGCAGGGACGCCAAGATATATATCACTAAAGCCATACTCGCCCTGTAAAAAACAGGAACATGGTAATATCTCCTGGGTATCATGAACAACCGCTTTTACCATCCTAAAAACACCCGCGGAAGGCGCGTAAAAAGCGCTTCCTGTTCCGAGATATGAAACTATCTCCGCGCCGCGCAGCTTTGTCTTTTCTATTATCTGCTCTGCCTCATCATCCTTGACAGCTTCATTAAAACTTACGCTGTTAATCTTGCTATGGCTCAATATGGGGGCCATGGTCTCACCATGGGTGCCCAAGACAAGAGAATCGATATCCTGCAACGGCTTATTAAGAATCCTCTCAGCCATTAGATTCATCCTTGATGAATCAAGGCATCCTGCCATACCAAATACCTTTTTGCTATCTATCACACTCTCTTTATGAACAAGAAACGTCATTATATCAAGTGGATTTGTAACTACTATTACAATGGGCTCATTATTAAACTCTTTAAAGCCCTTTGTTACGCTTCTCATAACAGAGGTATTCTTATCTAAGAGCTCTTCTCTGGTCATACCCGGTTTTCTGGCAAAGCCCGCTGTGATTACTACTATATCGCTATCCTTAGTATCACTATAATCTGATGTACCTATAATGTTTTTGCCATGCCCCATCAAGGAGGCGGCATCCATAAGGTCTTCTGCCTTGCCCTTCGCGATACCTTCAGCGATATCAAGCAATACTACATCGCCTAAGCCCGCCTCAAGCAGCCTCATAGCCGAAGTGGCTCCTACATTACCCGCGCCTATAACCGTTATCTTCATAATTTAAAACCACCGTGCTTTTTGAAATGCTTAACTACGCCACCGTCTTTTATTATCCTTGTCATAAACCCAGGCAAAGGCGTTATCTCTACTTTTTTGTTATTTGCCTTATTAATAACATAACCCTTATCAGTATCAACCTCCAAACGATGCCCCTGTTTAAAACCGGTTGTGTCACATTCAATAAGCAAAAGCCCCAGGTTAATAGCGTTTCTGAAAAATATCCTGGCAAATGACTTCGCTATTACCGCTTGTATGCCGGCACCCTTTATAGCGATCGGCGCCTGCTCTCTTGATGAGCCGCACCCAAAGTTCCCTCCCGCTACAAGGAAATCACCGCTTTTAACACTTTTGTAGAAATTAGGCTTCAAATCCTCCATAACATGCTTGGCAAGCTCCTTAGGATCCTGTATCCTGAACTTGTACCTGCCTGATATAATATAATCGGTGTTAATAGCGTCTCCAAATTTATGCGCTTGTCCTTTTAGTTTCATTTTATATAACTCCTGGGGTCTGTAATCTTTCCTGTTATCGCGGAAACCGCTACCGATGCCGGAGACGCGAGATATATGAAGGCATGAGGATTGCCCATCCTGCCTTTAAAGTTCCTGTTGGCCGTAGAAAGAACAACCTCTTTATCCGATGGCACGCCATTGTGGGTACCAACGCATGGGCCGCAACCGGGGGTAACAACATTAGCGCCGGATTCTACAAGAATCTTAATAATACCTGCCTTCATCGCCTTAAGAAATATAGGCTTTGAAGCGGGTGCTACAATAAGCCTGACATCAGGATGCACCTGTTTGCCTTTCAGTATCGACGCGGCTATCTTTAAATCCTCAAATCTACCATTTGTACAGGTACCGATAAACGCCTCTTGTATGGGTTTGCCCTTAAGTCTGGTTATGCTGCATACATTATCGACCTGGTGAGGCTTAGCTACCTGAGGGGATATCTTAGACGCGTCATAACGCTTGATATTATCATATACAGCATCGTCATCAGCATAAACCGGCTTTATAGCTTTTTTGCTCCACTGTTTTAGCCATTTAATTGTCTTATCATCAGGCGGTATTATTCCGCATTTGGCACCCATCTCAACAGCCATATTTGATATCGTAAAACGCTCATCCATTGAAAGCGCCTTTATAGCTGGGCCGTAAAATTCGACAGCTTCATAAGTAGCTCCATCCGCGGTAAGATCACCTATGATATGCAGTATAAGATCCTTTGAATAGACACCTTTGGCAAGCTTGCCATCTACAACTATTTTCAATGTCCTGGGAACCTTAAACCAATTCTTACCGCTTGCCAGAGTTATGGCGAGATCTGTCGAACCAAAACCGGTAGATAGCGCGCCTAACGCGCCATAGGTACAGGTATGTGAATCAGCGCCAGCTACAAGGTTGCCCGGTAGAACATTGCCTGACTCAAGCACAACCTGGTGACATACACCGCAACCTATGTCATATAGTTTCAGGGATTTATCTTTGGCAAAGGTGCGCATCTTCTTGTGTATCGCTGACACGCCGATATTTGGCGACGGGGCGCTATGGTCAATAACCATGCAAAAATTAGACCTTGCCACTAACTTTTTTGCCTTTATCTTATCCAGCGCGTCGATTATTAGCCCGCTTGTACCATCCTGGCCCAAACAGAAATCAACCTTGCAGATCGCGTAATCTCCTGCCTTTAGGCTCTTACCGGCGTGAGCGCTTAATATCTTTTCCGCTATTGTTTTAGCCATTTTTCAATCCTATCTAAACCTTCTTTTATGTTTTCCATGCTTGTAGCAAAACTTAATCGTATAAATCCAGGGGCGCCGAAGCCTTCTCCCGGTACAACCGCTACTTTCACATCATCTAAGAGCTTGTCCGCAAACTCAAGGGTATTCTTGTTAACCTCTGAGACATCAACAAAACAGTAAAAAGCGCCTTCCGGCTTTACGCAGGATATCTTATCAATCGCCTCTATGCGCTTGGTCATATAATCTCTTCTCTTTTCAAACTCCTTCTTCATCTCTTCAATAGAGCTATCTTCTTTTGTAATCGCTGCCAATGCTGCCTCCTGGCTTATTGAAGAGGGGTTCGAGCTTGAATGATCCTGCAGATTCTTTATCGCCTTTGTAAGCGACTTATCGTTTGAAGCGATATAACCTATTCTCCATCCTGTCATAGAATATGTCTTTGAAACGCCATTGACGATAATAGTCGCATCCTTACTTTCCTGGCTTAATGCCGCTATAGACGCGCATTCTAAATTATCGTATATAAGGCGCTCGTAGATCTCGTCACTGATAATCCTTATATCTTTCCCATTGAGCAGGTCAAAGATACCTTTAAGTTCTTCCTTGGTATATACACAACCTGTGGGATTAAGAGGAGAATTAATAATTATGGCCTTTGTCTTATCTGTCAATGCCGCGGCAAGGCTATCAAGTTTTACTTTAAAACCATCACAGGCAAAGGCATCGACAATAACCGGTTTTGCCCCGGATACCGCGACCATCTCAACATAGCTTACCCAGTAGGGGGATATTATTATAACCTCGTCATCTTTGTTGCATATAGCCTGAAATATATTATACAGTGAGTGTTTAGCGCCATTTGATACAACGATATCCTCCGGCTTATATTCCAGATTATTAAAATCCGCGAGTTTCTTACAAATCGCCTCTCTTAGCTTTAGCGTACCTATGCTGATAGTATATTTTGTCTTGCCTTGGTCTATCGCCATCTTAGCTGCTTCTTTTATATAATCAGGGGTATCAAAATCCGGCTCCCCAGCGCCAAAACTTATAACATCTATCCCCTCGCTCTTCATGGCCTTGGCCTTTGATGTGATAGACAAGGTCGCGGAAGGTTTGATTCCCATTATCCGTTCTGAAAGCTCCATATCCATTCTCCTTAGTTTGTATTATTAAAACTAAATATTACACTATATAAAAAAGATTGTCAATAGAAATAGGGCCTTTTTCAACCAGAAAATTCGCTTACAATTTGCGCAGAACATAAAGTTTCTCCGGCATATAATTTTCCTCGCAAGGCTAGATATCCACACACTTTAAGGTAATTTGCGCAGGAACGTTCGGAAGCCCCTGCGAGGTTTCCTCGCTCCGCTTCGTTGCTCATCAATATAATCTAAACTACGCGGAAAAGCCATGCCATTCACAATGAAAAGGTCCTGCTCTAACTACCTTAAAGTGTGTGGGTATTGTTAATATAATTTCTCAATCTTTAAGATGCGGAATAAATAGCTCTACTTAAATTACAACGAAATCCTCTGGCTTAAACAAAAGAGAAGAGGGTAGATGAATATCGCTTATGCCTCTTGCCTTTAGCACGCGCAAGCTTCAAAGCGGTTTTAAGCCTGCTCTGTTTAAGTAGTAATGCAAGGAGACAATGCGCCGCTAAAGGCAAAGGCACAAGCAATATTTTTATCTATTACTCTTGCGTTCTTTAAGTTAGGCAGTTCCGTTGTAATTGGAGCAGGACCTTGTTGGTGCGAGCGGGCACGGTTTTCGCCAAAGGCGAAAGAGCAAGCAGCAACGTGGAGTACAATTTTCTACGCTGGAGAAAATTGTGCGCTCCTGCGAAAATTGCTACGGAACTGCCCTTTACTCTTAAATGTTTATACCTATAGCTAGGCAATATGAATATAAAAAAGCAGGGTCATAATAGCAACCCTGCTTTTAAAACATATGGCACACCTAAAAAACTATTTATCTTTCTTAAAGAAACCCTTGAACTTACCTAGCAAGCCATCTTGTTCTTCTTTGGACAGCTTAGGCTTATCTTCCTTCTTAGGCTCTTTTACCTTTTCTGAGCTTTTATCTTCCTTTTTCGCGACCAGCGCGACCTTTTCCTCTTTTACGACTTCGGCGCTATCAGTAGCTTCCTTTTTAGGCTTACCTGCCTTAGGGATACTGTCTTTTACCGGCTTCTTTGCCTTTGCCTCTTCTACAGGCGCTGTTGGCGCGGCAGCCTTAAGCTTCTTGCCCTTCTTAGTTTCCTTCACTATTACAGGCATATCTGTCAACTCAAGTATCGCTAAACTCGCACCATCACCTCTGCGAAAACCTGTACGGATAATCCTTGTGTAGCCACCTTTCCTTTTGCTCGCGAGCGGAGCTACTACTTTTACAATCTTACTGACAAGCGCACGGTCCTGCAAAATTTTCTCCATGGCCCTGATATCTTTTAATTGGCCTGCCTTAGCAAGAGTCACTATCTTCTCTACTACCTTACGCGCCTCTTTTGCCTTCTCTACTGTTGTCTGGATCCTATAGGCTATAAATATCGCTCTTGCCAGAGAACGCATAAGCTGTTCTCTCTGTGACTTGTTTCTGCCTAATCTCTTGTTAAGTTTTTTATGTCTCATACTGTGGGTCTTTCTACGATTATCTTACATTATCATTTAAGAGTGGATTTATTTCTTACCTTTTACCTTCATGCCCAACGACAGGCCCATGCTTTCTAAAACGCCCGCTATCTCCGTCAATGACTTCTTGCCAAAATTGCGGTATTTAAGCATTTCGCTCTCACTTCTACATACGACCTCTCCAATAGTCTTAAGCTTTGCCTTTTCCAGGCAATTAGCGCTTCTGACTGACAGCTCAAGCTCAGATACCGGCATCTTCATCTTGTCCAAAAGCTCCGCGTCCTCTTCCGGTTCCTCGATAATCTCTAAGTCTTCCGGAAGCTTGCCAAAGTTTACAAAGATATCCATGTGCCGCTGCAGGACATTGGACGCGTAAAGTAACCCCTCTTTAGGAGATACAGCGCCATTGGTCCATATCTTAAGCGTCACCTTATCATAATCCGTTACCTGTCCGACTCGTGTATCTTCCACAAGAAAGTTTACCTTTGTAACAGGACTAAAAAGAGAATCTATGGCAATAACGCCTAATGCCTGACTCTCTTTCTTGTTGCCATCCGAGGGAACATACCCCCTGCCCCTGCCAACTTCAAGCTCTATATTAAGCTTTATATTCTTTGTAAGAGTCGCGATATGCATATCAGGGTTAATTATATCGAGTGTCTCATCGGATATAATATCTCTTCCCGTAACCTCGCCTTTGCGATGAACCTTTATAAATATAGGTTTTGGCGACGCGGTGTGACTTCTCAGGACCAAGCTCTTTATGTTTAATATAATCTGCGTAGCGTCCTCAACTACTCCGGGTATAGACGCGAATTCATGTGAAACACCCTCTATCTTTATGCTCGTTACAGCGGTTCCTTCAACAGAAGAAAGCAGAACCCTTCTTAGGCTATTACCAAGTGTGGCACCATAACCTCTTTCGAAAGGTTCAGCGATAAATTCGCCATAAGTATCTGTAAGCGTATCTTCATTCGCTTTCAGTAATTTTGGCATTTCAAAATTTCTCCAAGCTATACCCATATCTTTAACTCCTTATATTAGTTATTTCAAACGGATAACTATAAGACTACTTACTACTACAATTTAGATCCTTCGTCGCTATCGCTCCTTAGGATAAATTCGCGCATACAACTTACGTCACTAACGTTGCGTAAGTTATGCGCTCATTTACTTAGAATAAAGTTCCACTATAAGCTGTTCCTCTATAGGGAAGGCAACATCTTCTCTGTCAGGTAAACTCAATACAGTTGCCGAAAGTTTACCTTCATCCAGATTGATCCATTTAGGCAATCCTCGGTCCTTATTTACCTTTATGGCTTCTTCTATCTTTTTCTTGTCCTCTTCCTTTATCTTAAGAGTTATTACATCGTCTTTCCTTATAAGATAGGACGGGATATTTACCTTTGAGCCATTTACAGTTATACCGTTATGCTTAACGATTTGACGCGCTTGCGCACGAGAAGCGGCAAAGCATGACCTAAAAACCACATTATCAAGGCGCCTCTCAAGCATCTGCAAGAGAATCTCACCCGTAACGCCCTTCTGTTTTTCGGATTTTTGGAAATAACCGCGAAATTGCTTCTCTAAAACACCGTATATGCGCTTTACCTTCTGTTTTTCACGCAACTGCATTCCATAATCCGATACCTTGGTTCTTCTTCGCTGGCCATGCTGTCCGGGACTATAGCCCCTTTTGTCAAAAGAACACTTGGCACTTACGCAACGCGTGCCTTTTATAAACAACTTAATGCCTTCTCTTCTGCATAATCTGCACATAGAACCTATACGCCTTGCCATATTTACTCCTTAATAAATAGGTAGAGGTAAAGTTAAAGGTAGAGCTAAACATCCCACTTTTCTACGACTCTTTGTCTTTGCCTTTGCCTTTTTCATTTGATCGAATTTTTACACACTCATCAATTACCGTTACACGCGCCTTCTCTTTGGCGGCCTGCAGCCATTGTGTGGTATAGGTGTAGTATCAGTAATTGAACTGACCTGTAGGCCTGCTGCCTGTATAGATCTTATTGTGGACTCCCTTCCTGAACCAGGGCCCTTTACAAAAACATCTATCTTTTGCATGCCAAACTCTTTTGCCTTTTTGGCTGCCTTATCTGCCGCGATCTGCGCGGCAAAAGGGGTGGACTTTTTTGAGCCCTTAAACCCTGACCCGCCGCTGGATGCCCAACACAATGTATTACCCTCAGGATCAGTAATGGTAATAATAGTATTATTAAAAGTCGCTAAGATATAAGCAACCCCAGCCGGCACATTACGTTTTATCTTCTTTTTTACCTTTGTCTTTTTTACCACTCTTGCTTCTCCTTTAATGAGTCCCTATGCTTTCTTATGAAAGCAAGAATAGGGACGAATTAACCCCCGTCGCTTTATTTCGCAAAGCGAAACAGCGGGGGTGCAACTACCCACGAATAATTATTTCTTTCTCTGTACACCAACCGTACGCTTTGGTCCTTTTCGCGTACGGGCGTTTGTCTTGCTCGATTGACCTCTTACAGGCAGTCCTTTTTTGTGACGTTGGCCCCTGTAAGTACCGATATCCATGTTTCGCTTGATGTTCCCCGCTACTTCCCTGCGCAGATCGCCCTCAACATTATGGGCTTTCTGTATCGTAGTAGTAAGCTTGGCGATCTCTTCTTCTGTCAAATCCTTTGCCTTTACATGGGGCTCTATCTGCGCAATCTTAAGTATCTGATTAGATACGACTCTGCCAACACCATGTATATAGGTCAATGAAATTTCAATTCTTTTCTCTTTTGGTATATCAACACCACAAATTCTCGGCATTTGTTGCTCCTTTTATTCGGTATTCGGTTTTCGGTGTTCGGTTTTCGCGGTAACCGCAAACCAATCACCTACCACCAAAATTCAGCCCTGCCTCTGCTTATGCTTAGGGTTTTTGCAAATTACCCTTACAACGCCTTTGCGTCTTATGATCTTACATCCTGTACACATTATTCTTACTGATGACCTTACCTTCATGAATATTACTTCTCCCTGTATATAATCCTGCCCTTTGTTAAATCATAAGGAGATAACTCTAGCTTAACCTTATCTCCGGGCAGTATTCTGATAAAATACATTCTCATCTTGCCTGAAACATGTGCCAATATCTTATGGCCATTTTCAAGCTCTACCCTGAATCTCGCGTTTGGTAGTGCCTCAAGTATAGTTCCTTCTACTTCTATCGCTTCTTCTTTCATAAAATTACTTACTCTCTCTACATTATGCCATCTGTTAATATCTCTGGCCCATCGTGGGTAATCGCTACTGTGTGCTCAAAATGCGCCGCAAGACTACGATCTCTTGTTACTGCGGTCCAACCGTCCTCTAATATCTCTATTTCATGGCCTCCCGCACTGACCATCGGTTCAATCGCGAGAACCATACCCTTCTTAAGCCTGACTCCCATGCCGGGTTGACCAAAATTTGGTATTTGAGGATCCTCGTGCAGATTAGCGCCTATGCCATGACCGACAAAATCTCTTATAATCGATAGATTATTATCCTCTACGTGATTCTGTATGGCGCAGGAAATATCCGAGATCCTGTTCCCCAAATTAGCGCTGTCGATAGCTTTATACAACGCCCCTTTTGTAATCTCAATGAGCTTAGCTGCTTTTGAATCTATCTTTCCTATCCCTACCGTAATAGCGGCATCTGAAAAATAGCCTTCATACTCAACCCCGACATCGATGCTTAATATATCTTTTTCTTGCAAAACCCTGTTATTGGGAATGCCGTGCACGATCTCTTCATTGACTGACGCGCAAATTGCTTTTGGAAAACCCTTATAACCTAAAAACGCGCACTTCGCGCCTGAGGCAATAATGCTCTCTCTGGCTATATTATCGAGCTGATCGGTAGTTACGCCGGGTTTTATAAAAGGCTTAATAGCAACAATAGCTTCCCTTAAAATCCTTGATGCCTGCCTCATCTTTTCAATCTGGTCAGAGGACTTCAGTTCTATCATATAAGTCTTTCGCTACCAAAGAGCTCGTAAAGAACGTCGTATAGCGCCCTTACTTCTAAATCGCCTGAAACGGTCTTGAGAACGTCATTCTTACCATAATAATCTATCAGCTCCTTGGTCTGGTCTTCGTAAACCTTGAGCCGTTTTAACACAGTCTCTTCTTTATCATCATCACGCTGGTAAAGCTCTCCGCCACAATAGTCACACACACCGGGTGTCTTTGGAGCGATATTTTGCATGTGAAAAATACTGCCGCATTGGTTGCATATCCGTCTTCCTGTAAGCCTCGATATAATTATATCTTTAGAGGTCTTCATATATACGACCATATCGAGATGTATGCCTATCTCGTTAAGCGCGTCATCTAATGCCTTTGCCTGCTCCCTCGTACGGGGGTAACCATCTAATATAAAACCTGAATCCTTAACATCTTCCTGAGATAACCGTTTAGCAACTATCTCATTTACTAACTCATCCGGCACAAGGGCTCCACTATTCATGTACTCCGCTAGTTTTTTACCTAGCTCGTCACCATTCTTAGCTGCCTCTCTGAATATATCTCCCGTAGATATATGTATAAGTGAGAGATTCTCAGAAAGTACTTTTGCCTGGGTGCCCTTACCCGCCCCTGGTGGGCCTAATAAGACTAATCTCAACGCCTGCTCCTTAGTTTGCCTTTCTTTAAGAAACCTTCATAATGCCTCATAAGAAGCTGCGATTCTACTTGTTTCATTGTATCTAACATAACACCTACCGTAATAAGTATAGCTGTTCCACCAAAAAAGCTAGCTACCAAATACGGTATATGTAACGAACGGCTTATCCAGTTAGGTGATATAGCTATCAACGCTAGGAATATAGCGCCAGGGAGCGTAACCCTGTTTAGTATATACTCAAAATATTGCGCAGTAGGCTTACCGGGACGAATTCCAGGTATAAAACCGCCGTATTTTTTCATATTATCCGAAACCTCTACGGGATTAAATGTGATAGCAGTATAAAAATAACAGAAAAATATTATTAGAAGCGAATACATTAAACTATATACAAGGTTCTGTTTTAATAGAAAATTCGCGGCGTTCTGAAAAGCGGCGTTAGGTATAAATCCGGCTATAGTAGCGGGGAACATCAAGAGCGATTGCGCGAATATAATAGGAATAACGCCTGCGTGGTTTACCCTAAAAGGAATATAAGTACTCTGTCCGCCATAGACCTTCCTGCCTATAATCCTTTTCGCGTACTGTACAGGTATCCTGCGCTGTCCTTGTGTTATCATAATAACAGCGACTATAACCACTATCAACAAAAGAATCATGAATAGCAACTTAAAGACGCTTACCTGGGTCTGTGATGTAGATGTAGGGGCTAACAATAAGATCAACTGCCTTATAGCGACAGGTAGGCGCGAAACAATTCCGGCTGTGATAATTATCGACATGCCGTTGCCAATACCATACTCTGATATCTGCTCACCCAGCCACATTATGAAGGCGGTACCACTGGCAAACGTCAATATAGTTAAGAGCCTGAAGCCTAAGCCCGGGAATTGCACTATTTGAACGCCCTGAAAATGAGCCGGATTCTCAACCCAGAGGCTTATGAAAAACGCCTGCACTATAGCAAGCAGGACCGTTCCAAGCCTTGTATACTGCGTTATCTTCTTTCGGCCTTCTTCCCCGCCTTCCTTGGCTAATTTTTCCAATGAAGGGATAACGGTGGTTAATAGCTGCATTATAATGGAAGCTGATATATAGGGCATAATACCCAATGCGAATATCGTAAGCTTTGATATCGCGCCGCCGCTAAAAAGATCCATAATACCAAAAAGTGTGCCACCCGTACTTTTTGCCATGTTTTCAAAGAACTGCGCAAGTGCCGCGCCATCAATACCTGGAGTAGGTATATACGCGCCAAGCCTATAGACCGCGATTAGGCCAAATGTTACAAAAATCTTCTTTCGTAGATCGGGTATCTTAAATATATTACTCAGTGCTGCAAACATTGTTATTCCTTGTATCTGGTATTTTTATATGAAGGTAAAGGTAGAGATATTATACTTTACCTACTTCACCTTCACCTTTTCCTTCACCTTTATTATTAAAGCCTATAGGTGAGCGCTTCTTCAATAAGAGAATGCTTCCACCTGCTTCTTCTATGGCTTCCTTAGCTTTCTTACTAAAAGCATGGGCGTGAACCTCTAAGCTCTTTTTAAACTTATCCGCGCTTAATACCTTTATAAGGCCCCGCGCATCCTTGATAAAGCCTTTCTTTTTCAGTAGTTCAGGAGTAACAGGCTTATCACCGGAAAGAGTATTAAGATCTTTGCTGCTAACAAGCTGGTACTCTTTTTTGTTCTGACTGGCAAAGCCTCTCTTTGGCAATCTTCTCATAAGCGGCATCTGCCCGCCCTCAACACCTTTATACTTCTTGGTATTTCCGCGCGCAGTCTGCCCTTTATGGCCACGACAGGCTGTCTTTCCATGGCCTGAACCTTGTCCCAATCCACGTCTCTTTGTCTTTTTATTGGCGCCCTTAGGCTGGATTAAATAATCTGTTATTGCCATCATTTACTCGCTATCTGCAGGTTTACTGACTAGATTACGTACTTCATTTGTAGCCTTTAAGTCTTTGAAACCTGTCGCTGTTGCTTTTACTATGTTAAAAGGGTTATTCGATCCTAAGCATTTTGTAAGTACGTCTCTTATGCCCGCCGCGTCACACATCGCCCTTGTTGCCCCACCGGCTATTACACCTGTTCCTTCACCAGCCGGCTTTAACAATACCCTGCCAGCGCCATAAACACCGATAACTTCATGCGGAATAGTTGAGCCTTTAAGCGTTACGCTAAACATAGTCTTGCGCGCGTCATTTAAGCCCTTCTTAATCGCGTCAGCAACTTCATTGGCCTTACCAAAGCCATATCCAACATTGCCTTTTCTGTCACCGACTACAACCAGGGCGCTAAAACCTATCTTCTTACCACCCTTTGTAACCTTTGAAGTACGGTTTATCTTAAGAACCTTTTCAAACATCTCATCCTGCTGCTCTTTGGCAGGCGCGGATGCCGGTTCTTTTGGCAGAATCTTTTTTACCACTTCTTTACTTTTATCCGTTTCGGGATTTGTCTTTACGTTCTTATCTGTATTCTCTTGAGCCAAAATCATATCCTCCTAAATGTTCTAAAATACCAATCCTGCTTTTCGCGCTGAATCAGCAAAAGCCTTTATCCTGCCGTGAAATAAGAGTCCGCCTTTATCGAATACGACTTTTGTTACATCTTTTTCCTTGGCCTTCTCAGCTACTAACGTGCCGAGCAAGACAGCGGATTTTATGTTGCCGCCGCAGGCTGCGCTGTTTTTTGCGTCCTTGCTAAATGTTGATACAGAGACAATGGTCTTTCCATCGGTATCATTTATTACCTGCGCGGATAGGTTCTTTAATGACCTATATACACATAGTCTAGGCCGCTGGCTCGTCCCTATTACTTTTTTTCTTGCCCGCTTATGCCTTATCTCTCTTTGTCTTATACGTTTTTTCTGCATTTTAATCCTTTAACTTTTGTAGCTTTTGTAACTTTTGTAACCTTTAAGCCACAGTCTTGCCTGCCTTCTTTCTAACATACTCGCCAACATACCTTATGCCTTTGCCTTTATAGGGTTCCGGCTTGTAAAAAAGGCGAATCTCCGCGGCAATCTGGCCGACTTGCTGCTTGTCTATCCCTTTTAGTATTATCTGTGTCGGCTTAGGTGTTTCAATAGCAATCCCTTCAGGGATATCATACTCTATAGGGTGTGAAAATCCTAAATTCAGAACCAGCTTCTTGCCATTTAGCTGAGCCTTAAAACCAACTCCTTGAATCTCAAGCTCTTTTGAAAAACCCTCTGTTACACCAATCACCATATTATTAATCAGCGCACGTACAAGGCCGTGCTTCATCCTGTGATCCTTAATATCTGATATTCTGGTTACTATGCACTGATCATCCTTGAGCTCTACCTTTACGCCATAAGGAAGACTAAAATCGAGTTTGCCCTTAGCGCCCTCGACCTTTACTAGTTCCTTGTCTATGGTCACCTTGACTCCGGCAGGTACTTTTATAGGCTGTTTTCCTACGCGTGACATAATTCTCCTTACCAAACGTGGCAGAGAAGCTCTCCGCCGATATTAGATTTGCGACATTCACTGTCTGTTAATACGCCTTTTGACGTTGATATAATAGCTATGCCTCTACCACCCAAAACTTCCTGTAGATCCTCAGATTGCTTGTAGATACGTAATCCGGACTTTGATATCTTCTTCAAGTTTGTTATTGCCGGGGCTTTCAACGTATCAGGAGAGTACTTAAGATATATCCTGAGCTTACCTTGACGGTTATCCTTAAGAACCCTGTAATCACGTATAAAGCCTTCTCGTTTCAATATTTCGCATATTGATTTACGCAAACCTGATAAGGGGCATTCCAGATTTTCCTTCTTCACAGAAGAAGCGTTTCTTATGATAGTTATAAAATCAGCTACTGTATCTGTTTGTGACATATTATAATCTCCGATTTATTCGCTCGTAATTCGTGTTGCGCAATTTTCGTCGTGCGTCACGCAATACCTGCCTCGCCTGCAGGCGGGCGCAATACGAGAGTTACCAACTAGCCTTTGTAACTCCCGGTATCTCACCGCGCGATGCCATCTCTCTAAAACATATCCTGCATAAGCCAAACCTTCTGATAAAACCACGGGGCCTCCCGCAGAGCATGCAACGATTATAGGCTCGCACGCTGAATTTGGGCTTACGCTTCTGCTTCTCTATTAATGCTTTTTTAGCCAATCTAAACTCCTATTTCTGCGCAAAAGGCATGCCGAACAGTTTTAAAAGTTCCTTAGATGCCTCAACATTAGATCTAACGATTGTTAATGTTACTGTCATACCTCTAACATTAGTTACCTTATCAATGTCAAGTTCAGGAAAAATAGTATGTTCGGTTATACCAAGTGAATAATTACCATTTCCATCAAAAGATTTTAATGATATACCACGAAAATCTCTAATTCTCGGCAATGCTATATTAATTAAACGGTCAAAAAACTCGTACATCTTCTTGCCTCGCAGCACTACAGCACAACCGATAGGCAGGCCTTTTCTCAGCTTAAAATTCGAGATAGCCTTCTTGGCTCTGGTCATAATAGGCATCTGGCCTACAAGCTGAGCCAGTTCCTTTTGAGCATCCTCGACAAGCTTTGCATCCTGCGCGCCTAAACCTATGCCCATATTAACAGTAATCTTTGTAATATACGGAACCTGGAACTTATTCTTGTAGCCAAACTTCTCTATCATGGCCGGAACTATCTCATTATTATATTTTTCCTGCAATCTCGATTTCTTAGCCGCTTCTACGCCAGTATTCATACTATCCACCATTCTCTATAATGTCTCTTTACAATTTTTGCAGATCCTAGCCTTCGCGCCATCTGAGAGCTGAGTAAAACCTACTCTGGCAGGCTTGCTACATCTAGTGCAGATCATTGCAACGTTAGAAATATTTATAGCGTTTTCCCTCTGGATAACGCCGCCTTTAGGATTCTCCTGGGTCTTTCTCGTATGCTTTTTCAGATAATTTATACCCTCAACAATAATCTTACTCTTTACTGGAAATATCTTAAGCACCTTACCCGATTTACCCTTATCCTTACCTGCTATTACTTTAACTACATCATTTCTTTTGATTTTCATCTTTAATCTTTACCTTTACCTTTGCCTTTACCTCTAAATAACCTCAGGCGCTAATGATACTATCTTCATGAATTCTCTTTCCCGTAATTCACGCGCGATTGGACCAAAGATTCTTGTACCAAGTGGATTACCGGTAGCATCAATAATAACACACGCGTTCTTATCGAATTTCAAACGCGAACCATCTTTCCTGCTTATTGGGTGGCGAGTCCTTACAATAACAGCCTTTACGACCTCGCCCTTTTTAACTGTTGCCTCAGGCGTTGACTCCTTAATATTACACGCTATAATGTCACCGATATGGGCATAACGTTTGGCTGAACGCCCGATAACCTTTATACAAGAAGCCTTTCTTGCCCCTGTATTATCAGCAACATCTAATATTGTTCTCATCTGTATCATTATTGCCTCGCCTCCACTACTTCCTGCAGGCGCCATCTCTTTTCCTTTGAGAGAGGCCTGGTCTCAATTATTTTAACTGTATCTCCAAGCTTAGCCACGTTTTTCTCGTCATGGACCTTGAATTTAGCATATCTTTTCATGACTTTCTTATACATGGCATGCTTAGTCAACCTCATAACCTTTACTACGATTGTCTTGTCCATCTTATCGCTTGAAACAAGGCCTATTAACTGTTTACGCGATGCAACCTCTTCTTTTTTATCATTTTGCATAAGATTCTTCCTTTAAGATTGTCTTTATCCTTGCTACATCCTTCTTAATACGCGAGATACTCGCTGAATTCTCAATAGTACCTGTCTTTGCCTGAAACAAAAACTTTGAAAGATCTTGTTTGAGCGTCAGTGCTTTGTGATTGAGCTCATCCTTCGTCATATTCCTTAAATCCTGGGGCTTCATATATGTCTCCTGGATGTGAATTTAGTCCTAAAAGGTAGCTTGCTCGCGGCTAATCTCATCGCTTCGCGCGCCATCTCTTCCGGTAGCCCCTCTATTTCAAATAGGATACGTGCTTTTTTAATAACAGCTACCCATGTCTCGGGCATACCTTTACCTTTTCCCATTCTTGTCTCAGCCGCCTGCTTTGTTACCGGTTTATCAGGAAAGACCCGTATCCAGATCTTGCCGCCTCTATTTGTGTGCCTTGTCAGCGCGACACGAGCAGCCTCTATCTGTGTATTGGTAAGCCAGGCGTTTTCTAACGCCTGAAGTCCGTGTTCACCAAAACTTACGGCATTTCCCGACATTGCCATGCCACAACGGCGTCCTCTATGGGCTTTACGATATTTAACTCTTTTGGGCATCAAGACCATCTTGAACCGACTCCTTCGCTATGCTTTTTTCCGGCAATATATCGCCTTTATATATCCACACTTTAACCCCTATACACCCATAAGTAGTATGGGCTTCGGTAAAACCATAATCTATATCTGCCCTGAAAGTCTGCAATGGTATGCTGCCACGCCTGTAGCTTTCAGTACGGGCAATCTCCGCTCCGCCTAATCTACCCGCGCACTGTAGTCTTATGCCTCCAGCGCCGCTTTCCATTGCCTGTTGCAAAGCTCTTTTCATAGCGCGCCTGAAGGCTATTCTCTTTTCAAGCTGATAGGCTATGTTTTCAGCAACAAGTTGGGCCTCTGTATATGGCTTCTTTATCTCTTTTATATCGATATATATCTCTTTATCTGTCATCTTGTTTAATTCTTCTCTAAGCCTGTCAATATCAGCGCCTTTACGTCCAATTATTATGCCCGGCCTAGCACTGAAGATTATGACCCTAACCCTTCCACTAGCTCTTTCAATCTCGATCTTTGAGATAGCCGCGGTCTTAAATGTCTTAAAAATATATTTCTTTATTTTGGTATCCTCTAAGAGTAGGCCGGAGAAATCTTTCTTCTTCGCGAACCATCGCGATTTCCATGTATATATAAAGCCAACTCTCAATCCATACGGGTGTGATTTATGCCCCACTTTTTACTCCTTCTTTAGCCTTTTTTCCAGTCTTCTTAAGAATCTTTTTTTTCTTAGGTTTTTTAGTTACTGCCTTTTTCTTCGCAACCGTTGCCTT
This sequence comes from uncultured Planctomycetia bacterium, assembly GCA_964634945.1. Classification (GTDB taxonomy): domain Bacteria; phylum Omnitrophota; class Gorgyraeia; order JABMRG01; family JABMRG01; genus JAUVHV01. The sequence goes on from CAZWMG010000005.1 coordinate 27,580, forward strand.
GGTTGTTTTTTTATTTTTTGTCTTTGAATTCTTATCCTGTAACGCATTTTCTACTATCTTAGGCTGCTTCAGATCAAGGACTATGGTAATATGAGACGTTGTCTTTCTTATTACACTGGCTCGCCCCATAGCTTCAGCCCTGGTTCTTTTTAAAAGTGGCCCGCCATCCGCGTATATATCTGATATAAACAAGTGTTCCTGCTGCGTATTTGGGAAACGCTTCGCATTGGCTATTGCTGAATTCAGCACCTTAAGAAGTAAAAAGGCAGCTTTCTTATTTGTCAGATTCAGAATACCAATAGCCTCATCCACATGCTTATTCCTGATAAGGGCTATTACTGTTCTTACCTTTCTAGGCGAAATTCTTAGATATTTTGCAACTGCCTTTGATATCATCTTTTGCGTTTCCTCTACTTAAGTCCTGCGGTTTTATCAGTATGTGAACCATGCTTTCTAAATAATCTGGTATGAGCAAACTCTCCGAGTTTATGGCCAACCATGTTTTCAGTAATAAAGACTGACACAAAACTCTTTCCATTATGAATAGAAAATGTAAGCCCTATAAAATCCGGCAGGATAGTTGATCTGCGCGACCATGTTTTTATAGGCTTCCTGTCTCCAAGCCTCTTTATCTTCTCAACCTTCTCAATAAGCCTTGGGTCAGCGTACGGTCCTTTTTTAAGTGATCTTCCCAATTTCTACTCCTTTTTGCTTTTTCTTCGCTTAACTATGAATTGATTTGAACTCTTTTTCTTTTTTCTGGTCTTGTATCCCTTTGTAGGTTTGCCCCAAGGCGTAGAAGGATGTCTTCCACCGGATGTTTTTCCTTCTCCTCCGCCATGCGGATGGTCGACCGGGTTCATCGCGACACCCCTTACCTTTGACCTTCTGCCAAGCCACCTGCTACGTCCTGCTTTACCAAGTGAGATACTATCATGCTCTATATTGCCTATCTGTCCTATCGTCGCGTTACAATCAAGGTCTATTAATCTTATCTCGCTAGATGGTAAACGAAGATGCGCGTATTTGCCATCCTTGGCCATAATCTGAGCTGAAGCGCCCGCGCTACGTACAATCTGTCCGCCTTTGCCCTTGACTAATTCGACATTATGTATCTGTGTACTAGGCGGTATCCTGCGTAATGATGTAGTATTGCCGACCTTCATATCGACTTCTTTGCCTGAAATTATCTCCGCTCCTACTACAAGTCCTACCGGAGCTATAATATAGCGCTTTTCACCATCCTTATATTCTACAAGCGCGATCCTCGCGGAACGGTTTGGATCATATTCTATGGTTAGCACTGTTGCCGGAATATCAAACTTATCCCTCTTAAAGTCTATTAGGCGTAACCTTCTTTTGTGGCCGCCACCTCTATGCCTCATCGTTACCCTGCCATTTGCATTTCTTCCACCTTTACTTCTTAAGGCTACTGTCAATGGCTTATAGGGTTTATCTGTGGTCAGCTCCTGAAAAGAGGCAACTGTAGCCCACCTCTGCCCCGGCGTAATTGGTTTCTTTGTTTTCATTCTCATTTTACTTTATCCTTTAGTATTGAAAATTAACTAGTTGCCATCTCGATAGAATCGCCGCTTTTCAGTGTTACCATCGCCTTCTTCCACGGAGAGGTCTTGCCTAACTTATATCGCACACGTTTTGGTTTAGGCTTAACACCAAGGGTATTTACCGATGTAACATGTACCTTATAAATCTCCTCAACCGCTTTCTTAATCTGTATCTTGTTAGATTTATCACTTACCCAAAACATATACTTGTTCTCAACTAAAAGGCGTGTGCCTTTTTCGGTTCTTAACAAGCTTTTAACGATATCATGCGGACTCTCATACATTTTATATCACCTTTTTATCTGGCTTCACAGCCTTGCCTGACGTACTGGAGATTCGGACTTTACTGCGTGAAACTTTACGTGTTAAGCGCTTCTCAATAATCTGCAGTGCTTGTTTTTCAAGCAGGATCTTATCATTAACTAAAACCTGATAGGCGTTTATATCTTCTGCCCTGACAAGGACAACCTTCTTAATATTTCTAGCCGCTCTTAACAGGTTTAAATTGGACTTTCCTGAAACAATAATCACCTTATCAGTATCAAGCTTGAGTGCCTTAAGTATGCTTAGCATGTCTTTTGTCTTATGCGATTCAAGCTTGAACTCATCAATTATAGTAATACTATTTTCCTTAAACTTTGCATTAAAAGAAGATAATAAAGCATTGCCCTTGATCTTTTTTGGAACCTGATAATGCCAATCTTTTGGTTCAGGTCCAAATGTTACTCCTCCGCCTCTCCATAGAGGTGAGCGTATGCTACCTGCCCTAGCCCTTCCTGTGCCCTTCTGTCTCCATGGCTTTCTACCGCCGCCACGCACCTCGTCCTTCTGCTTTACCTTTGCAAAAGATTTACGCTGATTAGCAAGGTACATTATAACGACCTGTTGCAACATAGCCTTATTTACCTTGCCATTGAATATCTTTTCATTCAATCCAAGAGTATCTACCTTCTTACCTTTATTATCTAGAACTGTTATATTAGTCATATATCACCTATTTCTTCATGCTCTTCTTGCTCTGCTTAAGCGGATTAATCTTCTTAGGAGCTTGGTCGGCCTTTGGCTTAAGAACCTTCTTAGCTTTCTTCTTGGATTTATTAATAATCAGATAACCGTTTTTTGGACCGGGCACAGCGCCCTTAACAAGCAGGAGGCTCTTTTCCTTATCTGACTCTACTACCTCAAGGCCTTGAACAGTAAATTTCCTGTTACCCATATGTCCCGGAAGATGCTTACCCTTAAGAACGCGTGGTGGATCCGTAACTCCGATAGAGCCGGGAGCCCTGTGGGACCTGGAACCGTGAGACATTGGGCCGCGCGACCAATTCCAGCGTTTTACACCACCCTGAAAACCTTTTCCGATAGTAGAAGCTGTAATATCTACATAATCACCCGGCGTAAACATCTCTACTGTTATGCTATCTTTAGTCTTGATCTCATCAACGTTATCAACGATTATTTCCTTGATAAAAGAGACCGGCTCTACCTTAAGCTTCTTAAACCTTCCCATCTGGGGCTTATTGGTCCTGCTTTCTTTTCTGGCGTCAAAACCCATCTGCGCTGAAGTGTAACCATCATGCGCCTTTGTCTTGACCTGTAATATGGTGCAGGGGCCTGCCTCTATTACAGTTACCGGTATAACATCACCGTCTTTGGTGTAAATCTGCGTCATGCCTAATTTTTTTCCTAAAATGCCATTAATCATAAGTTATATCCATGTTTGGTTATACGTTCTGCGTTTTACGTGGTACGTTTTATGTTCTGAACGTAGAACTATGAACGTAAAACGTAAAACTATTTAATCTCTACATCGACACCAGCCGCAAGATCCAATTTTCTTAGAGCGTCTATGGTCTTTGCGGTCGGATCAAAGATATCTATCAGGCGTTTATGTGTCTTGACCTGATACTGATCTCTTGACTTTTTATCAACGTGCGGGCCTCTTAAAACCGTATAATCTTCTCTTCTCGTAGGCAAAGGAATCGGGCCTACTATTCTAGCGCCTGTCCTTTTTGCGGTCTCAACTATATCCGCTGTTGCCTGATCGAGAATCCTGTGATCATAGGCCTTAAGCCTTATTCTTATTTTTTGTTCTGTTTTCATATTTGCTCTTTGTATTTCTTCTGCCTTATTTACGTGTTTAGATCCTTCGAATGCTTTGCATCCTCAGGATAAATTCGCCCTATACAATTTACGTCATTATGCTTTTATCAGCATCCGTAAATTGTGGGCTCATTTATTTAATTATCTCGCTTATAACACCGGCGCCTACTGTCCTGCCGCCTTCTCTGATAGCAAAACGAAGCTCTTTTTCCATAGCTATAGGTGTTATCAATGTTATTTCCATAGTCACTTTATCGCCAGGCATTACCATCTCAACGCCCTCAGCGAGTTTTGCTATACCGGTTACATCTGTGGTTCTGAAATAGAACTGTGGGCGATATCCATTAAAGAAAGGCGTATGACGTCCGCCCTCTTCCTTAGTTAAGATATATACCTCTGCGTTAAACACTGTATGAGGAGTAATAGAACCAGGCTTAGCAAGTACCATGCCGCGCTCTATATCCTTCTTATCTGTTCCCCTTAAGAGTATTCCTACGTTGTCTCCGGCCTGGCCTTCATCAAGAAGTTTCCTGAACATCTCCACACCCGTTACAACAGACTTCTGGGCCTCAGGGCGCATGCCGATTATCTCAATATTCTCACTTACCTTTACGATACCTCGCTCTATTCTTCCTGTTGCTACGGTACCACGGCCGGTAATAGAAAAGACGTCTTCAACAGCCATAAGGAATGGCTTTTCAACGTCTCTTTTTGGGGTCGGTATATTCTCATCTACAGCCTTCATAAGCTCTGTTATAGATTTGCAGCTATCGCAATCTTCTTTACCGCAGCCGCACTCCATGGCCTTTAAGGCTGAACCTTTTATTATAGGTATCTTATCCCCTGGGAATTCATATTTAGAAAGAAGCTCTCTTATCTCAAGCTCTACTAGGTCAAGAAGCTCCGGGTCATCAACCATATCTACTTTGTTCAGATAAACAACTACTGAAGGCACGTTTACCTGACGCGCTAAAAGGATATGCTCTCTTGTCTGAGGCATAGGTCCATCCGCCGCGGATACAACCAGGATAGCTCCATCCATCTGCGCGGCGCCTGTGATCATATTCTTGATATAATCAGCATGGCCCGGGCAGTCTACGTGGGCATAATGACGGTTGTCTGTCTCATACTCAACGTGGGCTATAGCGATAGTTATACCACGCTCTTTCTCTTCAGGGGCCTTATCAATAGAATCAAATGAACGTACCTCAGCATGACCCTTCTTGCTCAAGCACATTGTGATAGCTGAAGTAAGAGTTGTCTTGCCATGATCTACGTGGCCTACGGTACCTATATTAAGATGCGGTTTTGTTCGTAAAAATTTTTCCTTTGCCATTGTTACTCCTTTTTTATCCTAAACTTACGATCTTTTCAGCTATAAACGATGGAACCTCAGCATAGTAAGCAGGTTCCATGATATATGTGCCTCTTCCCTGGGTCAAGCTACGCAACGCGGTAGCATATCCAAAGGTCTCCGCAAGGGGTATAAAACCTTTTACGACCTGGAGATTAACTCTGGGTTTTATGGATTCTATCTTTCCTCTACGTGAATTATAATCCGCTATAACATCTCCTAAAAAATCTTCCGGAACAATTATCTCGATATTCATAACGGGCTCCAGGAGCATTGAAGAGCCTTTCCGCAAAGCGTCATTTAAAGCAAGAGAGGCGGCTGCCCTAAAAGCCATTTCTGATGAATCAACATCATGATAAGAGCCATCTATAAGCTTAACGTGTATGTCTGTAACGGGATATCCGGCTAAGACACCATTTCTAGCGGCTTCCATTACACCCTCTTTTACAGCAGGTATAAACTCACGAGGTATCACGCCGCCCTTGATTCTGCTATCAAAAACAACGCCTGTTCCCCTCTCACCGGTCTCTACGTCTAAAACAACGTGTCCGTATTGACCATGGCCACCTGTCTGTTGCACGAACTTACCTACCGCACTCGCGCGATTCTTCATGGTCTCTTTATAGGCAACTTCAGGCTTACCTGTATTTGCCTTTAGATTAAACTCCTGGGCCATTCTGTTTACAATAACCTCAAGGTGCAGTTCACCCATACCAGCTATAATCGTTTGACCGGTATCGCTATTATATTTTACATTAAACGAAGGATCTTCCTCTTCGACCTTCTTAAGAACTATGCCCAGCTTATCTTGATCCTGTTTAGATTTTGGTTCAATAGCCATAAAAAGTACCGGGTCCGGGAAATTAATCCTCTCCAACACTACCGGACTCTTCTCAGTGCAAAGTGTATCTCCCGTCTTGGTCTCTTTTAACCCGACCGCGGCGGCGATATCACCCGGATATACGGTCTCTACAATCTCTTGCTTATTAGCATGCATCCTGACTATCTTACCTATTCTCTCTTTTTTGTCCTTTGACGCGTTATAAATATACGTGCCGGATGTAAACTGTCCTGAATATACCCTGAAATATGTCAGCTTTCCTACATATGGGTCAGATACTATCTTAAACGCGAGAGCGACAAATGGTTCATCTTTATCAGGCCGGCATTTTTTAATCGACTCATCTTTTGGATCTATGCCTTCTAGAGGCGGTACATCAAGCGGAGATGGCAGATAATCACAGACAGCATCCATTAAAAACTCCACACCTTTATTCTTAAGTGAGGACCCGCATAAGACAGGCAATATCTTTGCCTTTAAAACACCTTGCCTCAAAGAACTCTTTATCTCGTCTATTGTAATGCTGCCTTCATCCTGTATATACTTTTCCATTATACTTTCGTCTATATCCGCGATAGCCTCAATCAATTTATGCCTGTAATCCCGCGCCTGCTGGGTGTATTCATCAGGGATATCAACTATATCAAAGTTATCGCCTTCTTCATCTTTATATACAATAGCCTTAAGATTAACAAGATCGATTATACCCTTAAAATTTGCCTCTGAGCCCATCGGTATCTGGATGGGGGCGGCATTTGCTCCAAGATAATCTTTTAACTGTTTTTCAACAGCAAAAAAATCAGCTCCGGTACGATCCATCTTATTTATATAAGCTATCCTAGGAACCTTGTATCTGTCTGCCTGCCTCCATACGGTCTCACTCTGTGGCTCCACTCCACCTACTGCGCAGAAAACAACTATCCCGCCGTCGAGAACTCGAAGGGACCGTTCAACCTCTACCGTAAAATCAACATGCCCGGGTGTATCAATTATATTGATATTGTAATCTTTCCATTTACATGCTGTACTAGCCGAGGTTATGGTTATACCTCTCTCCTGTTCCTGCTGCATCCAATCCATAGTAGCGGTTCCATCATCAACGCCGCCGACCCTGTAAATCCTACCCGTAAGATAGAGAATTCTTTCGGTAGTAGTAGTCTTACCGGCATCGATATGCGCCATGATTCCAATATTTCTCATTTTATATAAAGACTTATCTTGTGTCATGGTCTCTGTTTTTTTAGGCTTCTCTAGTAATGTTATCATGTTTTCGTTTCGCGTTGTGCGTCGTACGTCGTGTATATTGCGTAAAATCTTTAACGCAATACGCATTACGCATCACGCAATACGATTTTTCTACCATTTAAAGTGGCTGAATGCCTTGTTAGCCTCTGCCATCTTGTGTGTATCTTCCTTCTTCTTTACCGCTGATCCCTGTTTCTGGTAAGCATCAAAGAACTCGCTTGTTAATCTGTCGCTCATCGGGCCGCCCTTACGAAGCCTGGCGAAGTTCCTTAGCCAGCGCATAGCTATAGTTATGCCGCGGGCATGCGTTACTTCTATAGGTACTTGATAAGTTGCGCCGCCAACACGCCTTGATTTCAACTCAAGCATCGGCCTTACGTTATCCAAGACCTGCTGAAAAAGTTCCAATGCGTTATCCTTACCGGTCTTTTCCTGCAAACCCGCAAAGGCATCATAAACGATTCTCTCAGCGGTAGCTTTCTTGCCTCTCTCCATTACAATATTTATAAATTTTGATATTAACTCTGATTTATATTTAGGATCCGGCAATACTTTTCTTTTTTCTGCCTTTCTTCTTCTCATTATATTATCCTTCTAAGCTTGAGTTAGGTCTACGGTTATCTATAATTTTGCTTATGCCGCGGGAGCAGCGCCTGGTTTTGGCCTCTTGCCCCCATACTTTGAACGACTATTTTTTCTATTTGCTACACCCTGGGTATCAAGAATACCTCTAACGATGTGGTACCTTACGCCTGGAAGATCCTTTACCTTGCCACCTCTGACAAGAACTATTGAATGCTCTTGCAGGTTGTGCCCTTCTCCCGGAATATAAGCTGTAACCTCTATACCATTAGTAAGCCTTACCCTGGCAATCTTTCTTAATGCTGAGTTAGGCTTCTTAGGCGTCTGGGTCTTTACCTGAAGACATACTCCTCTTTTCTGGGGCGACCCCTTCAGAGCAGGTGACTTTGTCTTTGTTGTTATAACTTTCCTACCTTTTCTTATCAACTGATTTATCGTTGGCATATTTTTTACTTACTCCTCGCGGGGGCTTAAGCCCTACCTGATTATTTTTTCTCTACACTCTCAACTTCCGGGCTATCCACCTTCTGCTTTTTCTTTTTCAGAGTGTCTGCTTTTTTTATAAGTTCAATGTTCCTGTTCTCCGGGAATCCTGTTCCGGCCGGGACAAGATGCCCCATAATCACATTCTCTTTTAATCCCAGGAGACTGTCAACCTTACCGCTTGACGCGGCTTCTGTAAGTATACGGGTTGTCTCCTGAAAACTAGCCGCGGATATAAAGCTCTCTGTACTTAATGATGCCTTTGTTATTCCAAGAAGTATAGGCGTTGCTTTCGCGGGCTTCTTTTTTTTCTTTAAGGCCTTCTGGTTGCCTTCCTGAAAAATAACCCTATCAACATTAGAACCGACTAAAAAGTCTGTATCTCCCGGGTCATCTATTCTAACCTTCTTTAGCATCTGCCTGACTATAACCTCTATATGCTTATCATTTATTTTTACGCCCTGGAGACGATACACCTCCTGGACCTCATTTACCAGATACTCCTGAAGCGACTTATCACCCGAAACCTTTAAAATATCCTGTGGGACAACCGGTCCGTCTATCAGCTGCTGGCCGGCATAAACCCTGTCACCCTTGTAAACATTAAGATGTTTGCCATGCGGAATCAGGTATTCTTTTGTCATGTCTGTAGAGCTCTTTACGATTATCCTTCTCTGTCCCTTTTTCGACCCACCAAACTCGACAATACCATCTATCTCACTGATTATCGCGGGATCCTTTGGCTTACGTGCCTCGAATAACTCCGCTACTCTTGGTAGACCACCTGTAATATCTCTTGTCTTGGTAACAACGCGAGGCGTCTTCGCGAGAAGCTCGCCCGCCTTAACCTGGGAACCATTTTTAACCAAGATGTGAGCGCCTGCCGGTATAGGATATAACGCGGCCACTTCCTTCTTATCATTTTGTATAACAATCTGCGGGTGATACTCACCCTTATGTTCTATTATAACCGTATCGATAAGCTTGGTCTGAGGGTCCATCTCCTGGCGCATGGTGATACCTTCTTTTACATCCTCAAATCTGATAGTTCCTGCCATCTCCGTAAGTATCGGAGACATATAAGGATCCCATTTTACAAATATCGCGTCTTTCTTAACCGGCTTATTTTCTTTGACAGCGATGATAGCTCCATGTGGAATCGGATAACGCTCGAATTCCCTACCGCTTTCATCATTTATAGATACCTGCCCATTGCGATTTAAGACTATAATCTCCTGGGTGCTGGTCTTTTCCACTGTTCGTAAATTGTGATATTTTACTATACCATCATTTTTAGATCTTATGAATGCCTGTTCAATAACCCTGCTTGCGGTACCACCTATATGGAAAGTCCTCATAGTGAGCTGTGTTCCCGGCTCACCTATGGATTGGGCCGCTACGATACCGATAGCCTCTCCCTTTTCTACAAGCCTGAAGGTCGCGAGGTTGCGTCCATAACATTTAACACATACGCCTTTCTTCGCTTCGCAAGTCAAAACACTTCTTATTCTTATGCGCTCTATGCCCGCTGTCTCTATGCACTCTGCCTTTTCTTCATCTATCTCATTGCCGGCTTCAACGATCAATTCATCTGTGATAATATCGACTATGTTATCGCATGCTACTCTTCCTATAATTCGTTCCTTGAGGCTAACTACAACCTCATCACCTTCAATAATAGCACTGATTAGGATACCGTTTAATGTATTACAATCATCCTCATTTATAATTACATCCTGAGCAACATCAACAAGCCTTCTGGTCAGATAACCGGAATCCGCGGTCTTTAGCGCTGTATCCGCTAAACCTTTTCGCGCACCATGCGTTGATATGAAATACTCAAGTACTGTAAGGCCTTCGCGGAAGTTAGCGGTAATAGGATGTTCGATAATCTCTCCGGATGGCTTTGCCATAAGGCCTCTCATTCCAGCAAGCTGTCTTATCTGCTGCCTTGAACCACGAGCGCCTGAATCCGCCATCATATATATAGGGTTAAACTCCCCTAGATTGTCTATAACCTTCTCAGAAATAACATCCGTAACATGCGTCCATATGTCTACAATCTTATTATAGCGCTCACGATCGGTAATAATGCCCTTCCTGTATTGAGCCTGGACATCATTTACCTGCTTTTGAGCGTCACTTATAATCTTCTTCTTCTCAGGCAAAAGCTTTAGATCATCAACTGATATCGAAAGCCCTGCTTTTGTTGCCCATTTGAAACCTAAGGTTTTTAAGTCATCTAAAAGCGTCACAGCCCTGCTATGGCCAAACTGCTTATATGAAGTCGTTATTAAATCCGCTATTTTCTTCTTGTTGATAATGTCGTTAAAAAACGGTAGATTATCAGGCAGAACCTTATTCAGGATTATTCTACCCGGGGTTGTAACTATGATCTTATCATCTATCATTACCTTTATAAGCGCGTGTATATTCACCTGGCCATCATCATAAGCGGATATAACCTCGTCCATAGAGGCAAAGGTCATATTTTCTCCGAGCTTACCCTCACTCTCTTTGGTAATATAATGCAGCCCTATAACTATGTCCTGAGTTGGCGCGACTATCGGCTCACCACTGGATGGTGAAAATATATTATTCGATGCCATCATCAGTAGGCGTGTTTCCATCTGCGCCTCTATAGAAAGTGGTACATGCACCGCCATCTGGTCACCATCAAAATCAGCGTTAAACGCTGAACATACAAGTGGGTGAATCCTGATCGCTTTTCCCTCAATCAAGACTGGCTGAAATGCCTGTATGCCAAGCCTGTGCAAGGTTGGCGCTCTATTTAATAGTATCGGATGATCCTCTATAACTTCTTCAAGTATATCCCATACCTCTAACTTTGCTTTTTCCACCATTCTTTTGGCACTCTTAATAGTATGAACAAAACCACGTTCTTTTAACTTCTTTATGATAAAAGGCTCAAACAACTCTAGTGCCATCTTCTTAGGAAGTCCGCACTGATGCAGTTTAAGTTCAGGGCCTATAACAATAACAGACCTGCCCGAATAATCTACACGCTTTCCTAAGAGATTCTGCCTAAAACGCCCTTGCTTGCCCTTTAGCATATCGCTTAAAGACTTTAATGGGCGATTGCCTGTACCAAGTACCGGCCTGCCATGCCTGCCATTATCAAAAAGCGCGTCAACCGCTTCCTGTAACATCCTTTTTTCATTTCTTATAATAACTTCTGGAGCTTTTAAGTCTATGAGCTTCTTTAAACGGTTATTCCTGTTGATCACTCGCCTATAGAGGTCATTTAGATCACTTGTAGCAAAGCGTCCGCCATCAAGAGGCACCAAAGGACGAAGATCCGGAGGTATGACAGGCACTATATCCATTATCATCCACTCCGGGCTATTGTCGCTCTGTTTAAATTGCTCGACTATTTTGAGTATCTTTGCCAATCTCTTCTGGCTCTGCTCACCTTTTGAACTCTTAAAATCTTTTTTAGTCTTTGTTGACAGTTTCGCTAAGTCAACTTTTTTGAGGATCTCTTTGACCGCCTCAGCACCCATCATCGCCTTAAACCCATCTTTGTGCTCTTGGCTATACTGACGATACTTCTCGTCATTTAGAAGTTCTCTCTCTTTGAGTCCTGTTTCACCGGGATCGATTACAATATACTCTTCGTAGTAAAGAACTTTCTCAAGCTCTCTTAATGTTATGCCAAGGAGCGTTCCGATCCTTGAAGGCACCACCTTAAAGAACCAGATATGTGAGACAGGTGTAGCAAGCTCTATATGCCCCATTCTTTCACGTCTAACCTTTGACAGGGTCACCTCTACGCCACAACGATCACATATAATGCCTTTGTGTTTGATACGCTTGTATTTACCACAGCTGCACTCCCAGTCTCTTACCGGGCCAAATATCCTCTCACAAAAGAGGCCGTCTTTCTCCGGGCGCAATGTACGATAATTTATGGTTTCGGGTTTCTTTACTTCACCCTTAGACCATGATTTTATTACTTCCGGAGACGCTATGTTTATACTAACTGAATCAAATTTTACATCTGAACTCATTTATCTCTCTCCGTATGCAACGGTTAACTATCTTTCTGTTCCTTTTTCTCTGTCTTGACATCAAGACCTAAACTCTGCAACTCTTTTACAAGAACATTAAATGATTCCGGCGTACCGGGCGGAAGAGCATTCTCGCCTTTGACTATAGACTCATACATCCGTGTTCTGCCCATAACATCGTCACTCTTTACAGTCAAAAGCTCCTGCAGGGTATACGCGGCACCATATGCTTCCAAGGCCCATACTTCCATCTCACCGAAGCGCTGTCCGCCAAACTGCGCCTTACCTCCAAGCGGCTGTTGCGTAACTAAAGAGTAAGGGCCAATAGAGCGGGCGTGAATCTTGTCATCTACCAAATGCGCTAATTTCATCATATATATGTAGCCTACGGTTATCTGCTGTTCAAAAGGCTCACCAGTCAGGCCATCATATAATGTGACTTTACCTGTATCAGGGAGATCGGCCTTCTTCATCTGTACTCTTATCTCTTCCTCAGACGCGCCATCAAATACCGGCGAGGCTATCTTGATGCCCAATAATTGCGCGGCCCAGCCAAGGTGGGTCTCAAGCAACTGCCCTACATTCATTCGGGAAGGAACGCCTAGAGGATTTAAAACTATCTCTACAGGTGTGCCATCAGGAAGGTATGGCATATCTTCTTCAGGTAATATCTTCGCGATAACCCCTTTGTTTCCGTGGCGTCCAGCTATCTTATCGCCTACCGAGGCCTTCCGCTTACTGGCAACATTAACAACCACCTTCTTTAATACTCCGGGAGGAAGTTCATCGCCTCTCTTTATCTTATCTATCTCTCTATCTTCTTCGTAGATCAGGTCTTCTATCTGTTCTTCTAATATCTTTATGATCCTCTTTATCTCTTCTTCCAGCTCCGCTTCTTCAACAGAGAACTTTAAGCTAGCTATATCACACTTTGGAAGTTTTTTTACATCTGATTTCTTTATGGTTTTTCCCGCGGCGATTACTATTGATCCGCTCTGCTCATCCAATAATGAGCTTGTAATCTTCTTGCCAACAAGAAATTTTGTCAATTTGAGAATCTTGTCCTGCTCCAGTGTCTTTATCTGAGACCCATAATATTCTTTTACTTCGTCAATTTGAGCTATCTCTTTAGTGAGCTCTTCTTTGCTCTTTGGTCTCTGTTGTTTTCTGGAAAATATCTTTACATCTATAACCACGCCTTCTACTCCCGGCGGAACTACAAGAGAGGCATCACGCACATCACCTGCTTTTTCACCGAAAATCGCGCGCAAAAGCTTTTCCTCAGGGGAGAGTTCAGTCTCGCTTTTTGGCATAACCTTGCCTACAAGTATATCACCGGGGCCTACCTCCGCGCCTACATGTATTATGCCTTCTTCATCAAGGTTCTTAAGCGCTTCTTCACTGATATTAGGTATATCCCTTGTTATATCCTCAGGCCCAAGCCTGGTATCTCTTGCCTCAATACCAAACTCTTCTATATGTATCGAGGTAAACATGTCGTCTTTTACAAGCTTTTGGCTTATCAGGATAGCATCCTCAAAATTATAGCCTCTCCATGGCATAAACGCGACAAGCAGGTTATACCCTAACGCAAGCTCTCCATTATTTGTAGCAGCCCCATCCGCGATAACATCACCCGCCTTAACCTTCTGCCCAAGCTTGACTAAGGCCCTCTGGTTAACACATGTTGACGCGTTTGATCGCTGATATTTTTTTAATTTATATGTTTTTTCGCCTACCTGTATCTCGTCGGACTGAATACTCTTTACTGCGCCGGAATTATTCGCTATTACCATAGCCCCTGAATCACGGGCCACTTTTGCCTCCATGCCGGTGCCGACTAATGGCTCCTGTGCCCTGAGCAAAGGTACTGCCTGGCGTTGCATGTTTGACCCCATCAATGCCCTGTTGGCATCATCATGCTCTAAGAATGGTATAATACTAGCTGCTACACTAACCAGCTGCGTTGGAGAAACATCAATATACTGGACCTGCTTAGGTCCTATTTTTGGAAAATCAGATTTGTATCTACAAAATACCAGATCCTCTGTGAATCGGCCCTGTGCGTCAACTTTTGAGTTAGCCTGGGCAATATAATAATTATCTTCTACGTCAGCGGAAAGATATTCAACCTTCTTTGTCAATTTGCCATTTTCTACCTTTAGATAAGGGGTTTCTATGAAACCGAACTCATTTATCCGCGCATACGTGGAGAGCGAAGCGATAAGCCCTATGTTCGGGCCTTCAGGTGTCTCAATAGGACAAACTCTGCCATAATGCGAATAGTGTACATCTCTTACCTCAAATCCGGCTCTCTCCCTTGACAAACCTCCTGGCCCAAGAGCGGATACCCTTCTTTTGTGGGTCATCTCAGCTAGAGGGTTAGTCTGATCCATAAACTGAGAAAGCTGGCTTCTGCCAAAAAAGTCCTTTATGACACCGGAGACTAACTTTGAGTTAATAAGATTGTGCGGCATAATATTCTCGAGGTCGTATATTGACATCCTCTCTTTAACGGCACGCTCCAATCTTGTAAATCCTATTCTAAATTGATTGAGTAAAAGCTCCCCTATAGTACGAACTCTTCTATTGCCAAGGTGGTCTATATCATCAGTCTGGCCTTCTGTAAGCTTTAAATCCACTAATCTCTTAATGGTCCTTACAACAGTCTCGTTATCAAGAACTCTCTGCTCAAGAGGTACCTTTATGTCAAGTTTCCTGTTGAGCATATAGCGGCCAACCTTGCTCAAATCGTATCGTTTCTTATCAAAAAATAATGTGTCAAGAAGCGCCTTTGCGCTCTCTATTGTTGGGGGGTCACCTGGGCGCATCTTACGATAAATCTCTATTAGCGCGTCATCTGTGGACTTTGCGTGATCCTTTGCCATCGTATTTATTATGTCTTCAGAGGGTTCTTCTATAATTTTTATGCTATCAACCTTGCCTGAAGCAATTTTCGCCGCTGACTCCTTAGTAATCTTTTCCCTTTGCTGCATTAATGTAAAACCGGTATCGTTATCAACGACCTCTGAAACTACTATTGAACCTATATACTTATTTAAATTTGCAAGAGAAGGCTTTTCTATTTCTACTATATTGCTAAATATCTTTAATATATCCTCGTCCTGGGAAAATCCAAGCGCCCTTAAAAATACTGTGGAGAGAACCTTCTTGCGCCTGTCTATATAAGCGTGAAGATTGTCATACGCGTCAAATTCAAATTCGAGCCACGCACCCCTGTAAGGTATTAACCGTGCGCTATAAATCTTCTTACCATTAGGATGTAGTTCTGATTCAAATGACACTCCCGGTGAGCGATGGAGCTGACTGACAACAACTCTTTCATCACCATTTATTATAAAAGTGCCAACAGGGGTCATAAGAGGAAGATCGCCGATATAAACCTCTTGCTCCTTCATGCAGTCTTGCATGCGCAAACGAACCTTAAGCTTTAGCGAAGCGGCATAAGTCATGCTTCTGACCTTGCACTCATCAATATCATACTTCGGTTTGGCCAGGGAATAACTTACAAATTCAAGACGGCAGTTACCATCATAGCTCTCTATCGGAAAGATACTGGTAAATACTTCCTGCAGGCCATGGTCCTTGCGCTTTGTGCGAGGCACACCAACCTGAATAAAATCATTAAATGAATTTACCTGTACCTCTAACAGATTAGGTATCGGGTATGCATGCTTAACTTTAGAAAAGTTTTTTCTCTGCATTGTCATGCTTATCCTATTTTGTTAACTCTCGTTATAGTTCGGATGCTTCTATCTTTTAAACTATTAAGCTAAAAAGAAGACCAAACTATTTAAGCTCAATCTTTGCTCCGGTAGCTTCAACCTTCTTCTTTATCTCTTCTGCCTCTGCCTTAGGGATGCCTTCCTTAATAGCCTTTGGCGCGGCCTCTACCAAATCTTTTGCTTCTTTTAGGCCTAAGCTAGTTACAGCGCGTATCTCTTTTATGACCTGTATCTTATTGGCACCGATCTCAGTAAGCACTACATCAAATGCGGTCTTCTCTTCTTCCGCCGCGGCTGCTCCGCCGCCAGCTGCTCCGCCAGCTTGGGCAACCATCATTGGGGCCTGTGCTGAAACGTCAAATTTTTCTTCAAGCACCTTAACAAGTGATGAGAGCTCTATGACCGACATATTCTCGATCTTTGATACAAACTCCTCTTGCTCTTTTGTCATGGTAAGTTTTGCGCCTTCTTTTTCTTTCTTGGGCTGTTCCTTTACATCGGCCTGAGCCGCTTTTGTCTCTTCCTGTTTCATTTCATCTGCCATTTGATTCCTCCTTGTATTGAATCGTTTTATCGTGAATCGTCAATCAGTAAAAAAATATAGGATAAATAGGCACTGCGGACTAGTTATCCTCTTCCTTTTTTCTTATGATATCATTAATCGTATACAATAATTTCTTTATAACGCCTGAGCAGACCGAAACTAGCCCTACTACAGGTGAATTAATCGCCGCTAATAGACGTCCTATCAGTACCTCACGGCTTGGCATAGCCGCAAGTTCCTTAATCGTATCGACATTGATAACACCACCATCAACATAACCGCCTTTTACCTGAAAGCACTCATTTTTTTTCGCAAAATCAACCAACGCCTTGGAAGTCGCGACCGGATCACTGTTTGTATGTCCTATCGCGCATGAGCCATCGATTAAATCCACTAGGCTATCTAACTTTAGGCCCCTAAGAGCAGTCTTACAAAGCGAATTATTTATAACAAGATAGCTACTTGATGCGACCTTAAGTTTCTTTCTTAACGCTTCAAGCTGCTTATTTGTAAGCCCTGTAAAATCTGTCACAAATAGGGATGATGAATCCTTTAATCTTTCAGTGTACTCTTTTATAATGCGGGTCTTTAAAAATCTGCCTGGCTTAAGCTGTTTCTCCATCATAATCCTCTATATAGATAATTAATATTTAGACGCGTCTAACCTGATACCCGGACCCATAGTTGTTGAGATCGAGATACCTCTTAGGAACTTACCCTTTACATGGGCTGGCCTTACATGAACAATAGCGTCAATCACAGTTTTCGTGTTTTCTACTATAGCCTCTGCCTCGAAAGAGAGCTTTGCTATAGTCATATTAATGCATCCAAGCTTGTCCATCTTAAATTCAACCTTACCAGCCCTGACTTCTTTTATAGCTTTCTCTACATCCATTGCTACTGTTCCTGCCTTCGGGCTTGGCATAAGACCTCTAGGGCCTAGTACCTTACCTAATTTACTTAAATCCTTCATCATCTCAGGCATGGCGATGACCGTATCAAACTCTAGATAACCACCAGCTACTTTTTCGATCAGATCGTCTGCCCCAACAATATCCGCACCCGCTTCTTTTGCTTTTTGCGCATGTTCGCCTTTGCAAAAAACAGCCACCTTTATTGTTTTTCCTGTACCATGCGGAAGAACTACCGAGCCTCTTATAGATTGTGATAATTCTTTTGCGGCTAGATTTAATTTTATAGCGAGATCAATGCTCTCATTAAATTTAGCGGTAGGCACACTCTTTAAAGTAGTAACTGCCTCGTTTAAATCATACAACTTTGATTTGTCTACTAATTTATTTGCTTCTGCAAGTCTTTTACTCATTTTTTATCCAATATCTATGCCCATACTGCGTGCTGTGCCTTCTACTATCTTAAGGGCCTGTTCTACATCATCTGTATTAAGGTCTTCCATCTTGACCTTCGCAATCTCGATTGCGTCCTCTCTTGAAACCTTGCCAACCTTTTCCTTGTTTGGAACTCCAGAGGCCTTTGCTATGTTCGCCGCTTTCTTAAGAAGCACTGAGCATGGTGGGCTCTTTATTATAAATGTGTATGTCCTATCCTCGTATACGCTGATTACCACAGGTAGTGTAAGCCCTTGTTTATCCTTGGTCTTTTCATTAAATGCTTTGCAGAATTCCATGATATTTAAGCCATGCTGACCAAGCGCAGGCCCTACAGGAGGAGCGGGGTTTGCTTGTCCTCCCGGACAATATAATTTTATCTGTGTCTTTACTTTTTTAGCCATCTTACAACCTCTCGACCTGCCAATATTCAAGCTCGACAGGGGTTGACCTGCCAAATATCATTACTGAGACTTTAAGCTTGCCTTTTGCAGGATTAAGATCTTCTATGTTACCGTTAAAATTCGTGAATGGGCCGTCTTTGACCCTTACGCTTTCGCCCTTGCTGAATGTCACCTTTGGCATGGGCTTTTCTTTCTTCTCTTCTGTCTGCTTTAGTATGCTTTTTACTTCTTCTTCCTGTAACGGTGTCGGCTTAGAACCTGAGCTGATAAAACCTGTAACCCCTGGGGTATTCTTAACAAGATACCAGCACTCATCGGTAAGTTCCATCTCAACAAGTACATACCCCGGAAAAAACTTTCTCTCTGATATCTTTTTCTTACCTGCTTTTACCTCTGAAACTACTTCTGTTGGTATTATAACCTGGGCAATTTTGTCCTGAATCTTGCTACGTTCAAGCCGGCCTAATAAATTAGCCTTTACTTTTTCTTCCTGACCTGTCAACGTATGTAGGACGTACCAAAGTTTACCCATATAATTCACCAATCTATGCTATTAAACTATTTTATAAGCAAATGTACAGCCTTTGAGAAAATAAAATCACATATACCGATATAAAAAGCCATGGCAGCTACGCTTATTATGACTATCGTTGTCGACCCTATCAACTCACTTCTGGTGGGCCATGACACCTTTTTGAGCTCAACTGTTACTTCACTTACAAAATTCTTAATCTTCGCGAACATCTTTTTATAATCTACCTTTCGAAACGATGGCAGGCCTGGAGGGATTCGAACCCCCATCACGCGGCTTTGGAGACCACTGCTCTAGCCAATTAGAGCTACAGGCCTTTAAAAATATATTGTCAAAAACGCGTTAAAAACCTGCCAACTGCTGCTGGCAGGTTTTTTATTGATATTATAGATTTTATGTACTATTTAACTTCTTTATGCGGCGTTCTACGATGGCAAAACTTACAGAACTTACTCATCTCCAGTTTTTCAGTTGTATTCTTCTTATTCTTAGTAGTAGAATACCATCTGTTTTTACATTCTGTACACGCTAGTAATATCTGTTCCCGCATTATGTTTTCCTTAGTGCTTGGATCCTTCAGATGCTCCTGTTAGTCGCATCCTCAGGATAAATTCGCCCTATACAATTTACGTCATTATGCTTTTATCAGCATCCGTAAATTGTGGGCTCATTTATTTAATTATCTCGCTTATAACACCGGCGCCTACTGTCCTGCCGCCTTCTCTGATAGCAAAACGAAGCTCTTTTTCCATAGCTATAGGTGTTATCAATGTTATTTCCATAGTCACTTTATCGCCAGGCATTACCATCTCAACGCCCTCAGCGAGTTTTGCTATACCGGTTACATCTGTGGTTCTGAAATAGAACTGTGGGCGATATCCATTAAAGAAAGGCGTATGACGTCCGCCCTCTTCCTTAGTTAAGATATATACCTCTGCGTTAAACACTGTATGAGGAGTAATAGAACCAGGCTTAGCAAGTACCATGCCGCGCTCTATATCCTTCTTATCTGTTCCCCTTAAGAGTATTCCTACGTTGTCTCCGGCCTGGCCTTCATCAAGAAGTTTCCTGAACATCTCCACACCCGTTACAACAGACTTCTGGGCCTCAGGGCGCATGCCGATTATCTCAATATTCTCACTTACCTTTACGATACCTCGCTCTATTCTTCCTGTTGCTACGGTACCACGGCCGGTAATAGAAAAGACGTCTTCAACAGCCATAAGGAATGGCTTTTCAACGTCTCTTTTTGGGGTCGGTATATTCTCATCTACAGCCTTCATAAGCTCTGTTATAGATTTGCAGCTATCGCAATCTTCTTTACCGCAGCCGCACTCCATGGCCTTTAAGGCTGAACCTTTTATTATAGGTATCTTATCCCCTGGGAATTCATATTTAGAAAGAAGCTCTCTTATCTCAAGCTCTACTAGGTCAAGAAGCTCCGGGTCATCAACCATATCTACTTTGTTCAGATAAACAACTACTGAAGGCACGTTTACCTGACGCGCTAAAAGGATATGCTCTCTTGTCTGAGGCATAGGTCCATCCGCCGCGGATACAACCAGGATAGCTCCATCCATCTGCGCGGCGCCTGTGATCATATTCTTGATATAATCAGCATGGCCCGGGCAGTCTACGTGGGCATAATGACGGTTGTCTGTCTCATACTCAACGTGGGCTATAGCGATAGTTATACCACGCTCTTTCTCTTCAGGGGCCTTATCAATAGAATCAAATGAACGTACCTCAGCATGACCCTTCTTGCTCAAGCACATTGTGATAGCTGAAGTAAGAGTTGTCTTGCCATGATCTACGTGGCCTACGGTACCTATATTAAGATGCGGTTTTGTTCGTAAAAATTTTTCCTTTGCCATTGTTACTCCTTTGTTTTACTAATGTATTTATATAATATTATATAAACAAAAAAATACACATAATTCTTCTGGAGCTGCTGACGGGAATCGAACCCGTGACCTCGTCCTTACCAAGGACGCACTCTACCAACTGAGCTACAGCAGCGGAAGAAAGCCATTGTAGCCTCTTACGCTGTTATTGTATTTAAGAAATGGAATGTTTATTGTACCAAAAAAAACTTTTTTGTCAAGCGTTTTTTTAAGTATTTTTTTTGCACAATTTACGCGAGCAAAACGAGAGTAAATTGTATGCAAAAATTATATCCTGAGCCCCTATGCTTTATTGTAAAAGCGAGAATATGGGCGAAGGATCTCAACTTTGAATATGAAATATCCGAAGAAGCTAAATATAAATCAAAGCGGACTGCTTTTAGAAGAAATATTGCAGATAGGGCCTTTTTGATGAGGCTGTCAAGTAGGCTTTAATATATAATTTGCCATTACGAAAAAAGGATATTTCCGCGGGAGCATTGGAAGAATACCTCTGAAATACTCTTACTACATCCTGCGCAAGGTCTTTAAAAAACCAGGTATCATTTGAAGCGCTATCCAATTCTATCTCTACTATGTAGCTGCCATCCAGCATATTTATATTCTTAACTACATACTGATGGTGATATTTTGTCTGTGTCCGCAAGGCTGTCCTTATATAAGATATCCTTGTATTGAGGCTGGCAGGTTGGGGGAGATTAAACCTGCCGGAAAAAATTTCTGTGTTTGAATACGCTAAAAACAGAACAAATGGCAAGGTAAGGGCGACTACAATAAAAAAGACCCATTTCGTTTTTCTGCGAAATGAGTTTTCTACATTCATAATCAATCGCTGGGCCTGTATATCAAGCCTCTCTGTAATCTCTGTTGCGCGCTTTTCTAAGAACTCCTGCTCCTTCTTTATCTTCCTGTCAAAGGAAAGCAGGCTTTCATAATAGAGATTGTTAAGATTCTTAGGCTGGAGATTCGGTTTTATATATTCAATATCTTCACGGCCTTTAGCAAGAGTCTCGAGATTAGCTATCTCTTTTTCAAGCTGGAGTATCTTCTTATGATAGGCCTCTTCTCTGATACTTTTGTCGCCAAATAGGCGTATCTCGTTATCATCTTTATTTGGATATGGCATAATGTAAATATATACTACATATAGGCAAAAGTCAAGGGATGACGTTAATATGGTTAGACTGAGAACTTGGAAACAGTTGCCAAGCTGTGAGGAACAGTGGGCGCTATTTTGTTAATGGAGCGGACAGGCTTCGCTTTTTCAATACGCTTTACCGTGTCCAAACTATGCCAGCCTATTCAGTGTAACCGGATGGAGCGGGAGACGGGGCTCGAACCCGCGACAGTCTGCTTGGAAAGCAGAAGCTCTACCAACTGAGCTACTCCCGCTCATTATCGTACTACGAAGTAGCGTCCCGTCCTCCGAAGCCCAGGCTCTGATATTCACATCAAAGGGCGAAGGGGGAAGCTACTCCCGCTCGTGTATCTTATAAACACATTTAAGCAATTATTTATTGCCACATTATAACAGTTCGGAAAAAATATTTCAATCTAAAATAGTACAACCGCGGTTATTCACCTATCATCTTTACCATAACTCTTTTTTTGCGTGAACCGTCGAATTCACCGTAAAAGATCTGTTCCCATGGGCCAAAGTCAAGCTGACCCCTTGTAATGGCTATAACAACCTCACGGCCCATTATAGTCCTCTTGAGATGAGCGTCGCCATTATCCTCACCTGTAAGGTTATGCTGATATCGGCTAAGCGGCTTATGCGGGATATAGTGCTCCAACCAATTTTCAAAATCCTGATGTAAGCCACTTTCGTTGTCATTTATAAATACACTCGCTGTTATATGCATAGCATTTACCAGGCAAAGGCCCTCTTCTATTTTGCTTTTATCAAGACACTTCTCTACTTTTTCTGTTATATTAAGGAACTCTCTTCGTTTAACGGTCTCAAACCATAAATATTCTGTATAACTCTTCATTGTTCCTCCAATTATTAATTTACAGCATCCCTATATAACTATAATAGTATATAATATATATAAGTATATTCATTAATAAATCGTGTTCAACAAGCCTGCGAACCTACCTGCAAAGCGTTTACACTCTTTTTTTGCTCTATCATCCGGTGCGCCGATAGCAACAGGGCCATAATGACTCCCATTTGGATCGCCCTGAATAACAAAACCATGAATGAGCATCGCGTTTATGATCTCCAATATAGTGGTTTCATTGCCTCCCGCTATATTTGCCGCGGAAGAGAACGCACCGCCTACCTTGCCATCGAGTTTACCGTGTATCTCAACTGTTTCATCAAGAAGCGTCTTTACCTGTGCCGCCATTGTCCCGTAATAAGTAGGTGAGCCTATTATCAGGCCATCCGCAACTTCAAGTTCATCTACTTTAACATCTGTTACTGTTTTTAAGGTTACGTCGTGACCTTTTACCTTTAGTTCATCCGCGATAATCTTTGCCATCTTCTCAGTGTTTCCTGTTCTTGAATAATATAACACCAATACACTTGCCATAGTCTCCCCCTAAAGTTAAAAAGCTAAACAATATAATATGTTTAGCTAATTTTTTTCATGCTTCATTGATACAAACCGCTTTCCCTCCCTATTCGGTCGGCGCAGGCTCTCTTCAAATCTTTAAAAATGGCTTGCCATGCACCCGAGTCTTGCCCTATACCATTCGTCGCTTTCCGCCGTAGGCGAACAGGTGCTCCTCAGGTTCAGGGCATGCACCATATACGCAAGATGAGTGGTGCATGGTGGGCAGGGAAGGATTTGAACCTTCGAAGGCGAAGCCGGCAGATTTACAGTCTGCTGCCATTGACCACTCGGCCACCTACCCACGCAATATATTTTAAGCACTTTTTTCAAAGTTCGGTCTTTAGTTTTCGGCGATAACCTGTAACCTAAAACCGCACACCGAATGAAGGAATGGAGCCGGCGAGAGGAGTCGAACCCCCGACATCCTCATTACAAGTGAGGCGCTCTACCAACTGAGCTACGCCGGCGCATAAAAATTATTTATAGGCCTTCTTAAATGCCTGTGGGAGAAATTCTAAAAGATCGGTTGCCTTAAGAGATATCTCTGTCTTTGTCTTGGCTGCTATATCTCCTGAAAGGCCGTGTATATACGCACCAAGCCTTGCTGCCTTAAACGAATCCATGCTTGATGCTAAAAACGCTCCTATAATACCTGTCAAAACATCACCGCACCCGCCTGAAGCCATTCCCGGATTACCTGATAAATTAATATATATCTCTTTGCGCGGTGAGGCTACAACTGTCTTGTATCCTTTCAAAACAGTTGTTACATTATATTCGGTTGCGAACTTTTTTGCAACATCTTTTTTATTTTTATTAACAAAAGATAATCTTAATCCTGTAAGCCTGGCCATCTCACCGGAATGGGGAGTGATAATCGTATTGCGTATTGCGTTGTGCGTTGTGCGTAAAATACGTAGATGGCCTTGTAAAGCATTTAAGGCATCCGCGTCAAGTACCATAGGGATATCTATGCTACTTATCAACGAACGTATCAGGGTTTGAGTCTGCCTGTTTTGTGAAAGGCCGGGGCCTACAATAACGCAATCACACTTTTTGGAGAAATCTTTTATTTTGCTATATGCTGCCCTTGAAAAAGACCGCTCTTTTGTCTCAGGCAGAGGAAGTGTCATAACCTCTGTAAGCTTGCGTTCCATTATAGAATTTAAGCTTTTTGGTATTGCCAGCGTAACAAGTCCGGCGCCCGCAAGAAGAGCCGCTTGCGAAGATAAATACGCGGCCCCTGTCATTCCTAATGAACCAGCGATTACAAAAACATGGCCGTAGTCACCTTTGTGGCTATCCTGTTTGCGTTTTTTTATACTCAAGCTGCGCCTTGCCATAATTTACACTTTACCATTAACTAATATAACGCTTGCCACAGCATAGGTACGTGTATGAGACATACTTATAATAATATTTTTTACACCCAAAGCTGTGCTTACCCGCTCAACTTCTCCTGTTAAGCGCACATTTGGTTTGCCGGATTCTTCGTTCCAAACCTCGATATCCCTCCACTCCATTCTGCTTGTCAAGCCGCTACCTAATGCCTTTAATACAGCTTCTTTCGCCGCAAACCTCGCGGCAAGATGCTGATACGAAGAGGTCTTCTCATTGGAATATTCAAGTTCTTTATCAGTAAATATCTTTAACAGGAAATTTTTCTGCCATTTTTTAGCGGCATTCTTTATCCTTGATATCTCTACCATATCTATGCCTGTGCCTATTATCATATTACACGCATGATGCTATCTTCTTCATCTCTTTAACAGCGTTGCCGATACCGATAAACACAGATGCCGCGATAATAGAAAAACCTATATTAAGCTCTTCGATATTAGGTATCTTAGCTATTGCCGGAGCATTAGCATAATCGAGTCCGTGTCCGGCATTTACGCCAAAACCCATACTATTGCCGTAAAAGACTGACTCTTCAATCCTGTTAAATTCCCTCTTACGCGCTGATCCGGTCTTCGCGTTAGCATAGGAACCTGTATGGAGCTCTATATAATCGGCGCCTATATCCTTAGAGGCCTTTATCTGTGATCTGATTGGATCTATAAATAGATTTAAAGATATGCCCTTGCTCTTTAGCTTGCTGATAACGCTGGCTATCTTTTTTTTATGCTTTACCACATCGAGCCCGCCTTCTGTGGTAAGCTCCCGGCGCTTTTCAGGAACAAGGGTTGCCTGATCAGGTCTTATCTTACACGCGATACTAACTATCTCCGCCGCGGCAGACATCTCCAGATTAAGCCTGGTTGTTACAGATATTTTTAGTCTCTTTAAATCATTATCATTGATATGCCTTCTATCAACACGAAGGTGGCAGACTATACTATCAGCTCCCGATGCTTCACATATCTTAGCCACCTTTACCGGATCGGGAAAGAGTTCTCCGCGAGCTTGGCGCAGAGTCGCTATATGGTCTATATTTACACCTAATTTAGGCATTCTAGTTCTTCCCTCGCTGTCTTGGCAATATCCTCAGCAACGTCTTTTATCTCCAGGCTATTCTGCCCTTCTACCATTATCCTCAGCTTATTCTCTGTACCTGAATAACGGATGTATAGCCTCCCCTTCGCTCCTAATTTTTTCTCACTCTTTTCTATAATCTTCTTAGTCTTTGTCAACTCCTCAACGGGTTTCTTACTCGCTACATCAATATTTAATAGTATCTGGGGAAACTTATACATTGCCCTGCTAAGCTGACTTAAACTCTTTCCTGTCTCAGCCATAATCTTCAGTATAAAGAGCGCCGTCAACAGGCCGTCTCCTGTTGTAGTGTGATGAAGAAGTATAACATGCCCGGACTGCTCTCCACCAAGATTGAGTTTTGCCTTAAGCATCTTCTCCAGAACATACTTGTCACCAACATCAGTCTTTATAAGCCTTCCGCCCCATTGGCTTATCGCCATCTCTAACCCGAGATTGCTCATCTGGGTAGTAACGATAGAGTTTTTGGTCAAAAGGTTTTTTTCTGATAGATATTTTGAAATAATCGCCAGTATGAAATCGCCATCCAATATTTGGCCCTTTTCATCAGAGAGTATAACGCGGTCTCCATCACCATCAAAGGCAAACCCACAATCCAATCCTTCTTCAACCACATACTCCGAAATAACATTCGGATGAAGTGAGCCACACTCCTGGTTTATGTTATCACCGGTAGGCGTATTATTGATGCTTCTTATATCAATAGATAGCTCTTTTGCTGTTTGGGGCACAAGATACGATATCGCTCCGAAGGCGCAATCAGCTCCTATCTTATAGTTTGACAGATCGGAATCCTTTATAATCTCTCTCAACAAATCCATATACGCTGCCGTAGGATTTGGCTCATCTTTTACCTTGCCGATTAAAATATCCTCTCCTTGAGAGGATCCGCTCTCATCTTCTGATGATATAAGAAGCTCTATCTCAAGCTCTTCTTTTGGCGAAAGCTTGTAACCTTTATGTGTAAAGAATTTTAAACCATTGTCATCTACACCATTATGCGACGCGGAAATAACTATCCCCATATCATGATTTAATTTTTTAGCCAGGAAAGCGGCGCAGGGCGTTGTCATAACACCAAGCTTAATAGCGTCAACACCGCAGGAGGTTATACCTTTTATAAGCTGGTCCTCGAACATCTCTCCGGAAACACGGGTATCTTTCGCTATTGATATATGTTGAGACTTTCTCTTATGCGGATTTGCTTTTTTTGCATATATTGCCGCTGCTTTTCCTATCTTGTAAACCATCTCTTCTGTTAACGGGTAAACTCCAACTTTTCCTCTTATGCCATCTGTGCCAAAGAGTACGCTCATATCTTGATTTTTTCTCCTTCTATCTGCGTTTTATTTTTTTTATGGGGATAGTAACTCGCGCCATGCCTTCATAGCCGATCTTGCAGCTCGGAACTTGCGTAATACCAACATCCTGTTTTACGGTGCTGAACTTGCGATGAACCGCTACGGGCGCTGTTGAGATATACAAGAGATCCTTAATAATCTCCGGGGGGCCAGCAACCACTGAGTGGGAAGGGCTTATCGCTATCTTATCCAATACTATCCTATAGCCAGGGGCAGGTTCGCCTTCTATATTCACATAGATAGGCAGTGATTTCACTATAAACTTCTCACCTGATACCTTTATTAAGGAGGCTGCCTCCGTTTCCTTGCTAAGGCTTTCTCTGTAAAGCTGTCCGCCTATATAGCTCCATGTAAAGAGCGCAAGCGCCAGGGATATCACCTTTATAGAAAAATTATTTAGAAGAACGCCTCTTAGCATTTTCATTTAATTATAGGGCCCCTATTTGTCTTTATAGTCATAATGCTCATTTTTTTCTCTTGAATATCTTGATAAAGCTTTTTTTCTTACGGCGAGCGGGTCGGCAAAGGTTATTTAAGACCCTCTCAAGGCCTTCTTTATCAAGGTCTCTTGTAAGTCTCCCATTTATAGCGATAGAGACTGACCCTGTCTCCTCTGAGACTACTACAACTATGGCATCTGTCTGCTCTGTCAATCCGATAGCCGCACGATGACGCGTACCTAGGCTGCGATTTATGCGCGGGTTATCTGACAAAGGCAGAAGGCATCCTGCCGCTACAATGCGTTCACCATGGATAATAAGGCCCCCGTCATGAAGCGGTGTACTGGGCATAAATATAGTAGCGAGCAATTCCTGGCTTACGCGGCTATCAAGAACAATGCCTGTCTCTGTATACGCCTTCAGAGAGGTTGTTCTCTCTATAGCCAGTATCGCGCCTATCTTCTTCTTTGATAAAAGAAACGCCGCGTTTACAATCTCACCTATAATATGCTCTTCTACTACAAAAGCCCTTAATAGGCCTTGTTCTCCGATACGCGCCAGGCCCTGGCGTAATTCAGGATGAAAGATAATTAAAAACGCGAGCACTAAAAGCGCGAAAAACTTCTCAATTATCCAATTAAGCGTATAGAGCCCCATGCGCTGTGAAAGAAAAGTCGTGGTAATAACTATTATAATCAGAAGTATTATAAGCCCTTTCAATACTTGAAAAGCCCTTGTCTCTTTTACGAAGACAAAGACCGTATAAAACGCGGCCCAGAGAATCGCTATCTCCAGTAAAGGCTTCCATATACTTGCTACATATTCTATCATCATAGGATCAATCCAATCTTATAGAACGTGCTATCTTAACTGCCGCTACAGCCTCTTTAACATCATGGACCCTTAGGATATCAGCACCGTTATAAGCCGCTATCGCGTTTGCGGCAATCGTAGGGGGCAATCTATCCTCTACGCCAAGCGCTGAAAGAGTGCCGATAAATGATTTCCTTGATAGTCCTATCATCAAAGGAAACCCTATTTTTTTAAAGTAACCTATATTTCTTATGATTTCAAGATTATGCTTTAGTCTCTTGCCAAAACCTATGCCCGGGTCTATTATAATGGACTCTTTTTTTACCCCGGCGGATCTCGCGATCTTTAGGCTTTTGCGAATACTTTCTGAGATATCGCATAATAAATTTTTATACACAGGGTTCTTCTGCATTGTACGGGGCTTACCCTTGATATGCATTATTACAAGCCCTGCTGAATATTCAGCGCAAAGCGTTGCCAGTCTCTTGTCATTGCTAAGACCGGATATATCATTTATTATAGACGCGCCGTTTTTTAACGCGGCGGAAGCGACTTCGTATTTTGTGGTATCAACAGAGATAGGTATCTTAAGCGCGTGCTTAAGATTACTAATAACAGGCATTATCCTGTTTATCTCATCGTCTGCGGATACGCTTAAAGATCCCGGACGAGTTGATTCCGCGCCTATATCTATAATGTCAGCGCCTTCCTTCTCCATCCGGAGCGCTCTTTTACGCGCGATACCTGCCTTCAAAAACTTTCCACCATCAAAAAAGGAGTCAGGCGTTACATTAAGAACGCCCATAACAAGCGTTCTCTTAGAAAGATCAAACTTATACCTGCGGGCTGTCAGGATCCTTTTTTGCATCTTTAATATCTTTACGAGCTTGCTTGGGCTCTTTTTTAGCGGCCTTATCTTCATCCAAGGCACTCTTGGATTTAGTCGTTTTATCAAGGCCTATATCTTTAACAACCGGTGCAGGTAGGCCTGCTGCCTCACGCGCCTCTTTCACGCTTAAGACCTCTTTTTCCAATAGAACATCCGCTAGATTGATAAGCTTTTCCTTATTATCTTTTAAAAGGCTTCTCGCGTGATTATAAGCGCTATCTACAATACTGTGGACTTCCTTATCAATAAGCTCAGCTGTCTGGTCACTATAGTTTCTCTCCTCGGTGATATCGCGCCCTAAAAATACCTGATGATTCTTTCTTCCGAATGTAAGGTGGCCCAGATTCTCGCTCATCCCAAACTCGCATACCATCCTACGCGCTGTCTCGGTAGCGACCTGAAGGTCATTATGCGCTCCTGTGGTAATCTCTTTAAATATAATCTCTTCACTGGCCCTGCCGCCTAAAAGCACAATAAGCCTGCTAACAAGCTCTGTCTTGGAGACGATATACCTATCTTCAACAGGCAGTTCCATGGTATAGCCTAAAGCTGACGTGCCTCTTGGAATGATTGAGACCTTATGAAGTTCTTCAGCACTTGGCATAAGAAGCCTTGTAAGGGCATGGCCTGATTCATGGTATGCGACTATACGCTTTTCTTGCTTGCTTATAACGCGGCTCTTTCTTTGAGGCCCTGCCATAACCCGCTCGATAGATTCCTGGAGTTCACTTGAAGTAACGGTATCTTTGCCTCTTCTTGCAGCTAAGAGCGCCCCCTCATTTATAAGGTTGGCGAGATCGGCACCTGAAAAACCGGGCGTCTGCTTGGCGATAGCTATAAGGTCCGCGTCCTTATCCATCTTTACATCCTTTGAATGGACCTTTAATATAGCCTCTCTTCCATTTATATCGGGGCGGTCTATTACGATCTGCCGGTCAAATCTTCCCGGACGCAAAAGCGCGGGGTCTAAAACATCAGGCCTATTTGTAGCGGCTATTAAGATAATACCTATCTTTGTTGAAAACCCATCCATCTCAACTAAGAGCGCGTTTAATGTCTGCTCTCTCTCGTCATGACCTCCACCTATGCCAGCGAAACGTTGCCTACCGACCGCGTCTATCTCATCCATAAATATAATAGCGCCTTTGCCGCCTACCTTAGCGGATTTCTTTGCCTGCTCAAAAAGATCTCTTACCCTGGCGGCACCGACGCCAACAAACATCTCAACAAAATCAGAACCACTGATATTGAAAAAAGGAACTTCCGCTTCACCTGAAACAGCCTTGGCAAGAAGTGTCTTGCCGCATCCCGGAGGGCCCATTAATAGAACACCTTTAGGCATCTTGCCGCCGAGACGTTGAAACTTCTTAGGGTCCTTTAAAAATTCTATGACCTCCTGCAACTCTTCCTTTGCCTCATCTACACCGGCAACGTCCTTGAAAGTAACCTTTGCCTTATCTCCTTGTATGAGTTTCGCTCGACTCTTTCCAAATGAGAGTATCTTCCCAGCTCCTCCACCAGCTCCTCCGCCACGCAAAAAGAAAAACCACATGAGCCCGAAGAAAAGCAATGTTGGCCCTATTGTATAGACAATAGTTGAGAGAAAAGTCTTTGTAGGCTTTACTGTCACATCAGAAACATTACTTCGTATAATTTTTATAAGATCCGTATCATTAGGGGGGACATTTACACTAAATCTTGTTCCATCGGAGAGTTGTCCGGACATCTTCTCTTCCATTATAACAACCTTGGATATCTTCTGTGTAGAGGCGTTCTCCTCCAAGGCCCTGTAAAACTCGCTATATGGCATCGCCCTCTGAACGCCACCCATGCCATCCATGGACATTGAATTCATCCTAAAAAGCATAATAAATAGAATTATTGTGATCGCCCAGAATATCATACCCGGGGGATTATTCTTACCCGGGGGCTTTATCTTAGGGAATTTACTATTTTTATTAGATTTTTTAGTACCTTTGTTCTTATCGCCATTTGCCATTTTTACCCTTTTGTTGTTATTATATTATATATGTTAGATTATATATAATAACAGATTGTCCCTACCTTGTCAATAATTCCAATCTTAGCGCTTTCTTAGTATGAGAGCTTATTTTACAGACATCTGAGATCCTAATGCCGCAGAGCCATAGTAGCTCACCTCTTGATGAAGCTACAAGCGGTATCCTATTTCTATTTTTTAGAGGCACTTTCTCATCAATAAAGATATCCGATACCTTCTTATATCCTTTCATGCCAAGGGGCCTTATCTTGTCCCCTTGTTTAAAGGTTCTTACGATTAAAGGAAGATCTAGTTTTTCCACATCAAAATATTCAACATTTTTGCGCTTCTTTGAAAAATTAGATACATGGTTAATGTGCCTGGTCTTAAGCAACCTCCTGCCAAATTTTGTCGAACCGGGTATCTTAACGATAACGCGCGGCATCTCTCTTTTTTTAGGCACTCTAATATCAACAAAACTAAACCTTACGCTCCTAGCGCATTTTCTCAATGCTATCTTTCGAGGTAGATAAAGAATAGAACCCGCGGGCCTGGTATCAATTAATGACTCTATCTCTTTATAGTGTTTGTAATCTATGCCTTCAAGCCCATTGCACATCTCCTGTATGATCTTTCTTATCACTGCCCTCTTAACGGAAGGGTGCAGCTTCGCGAAACCAACAAGGCTCAATACGATGCTGTTCTTGCCTCTCTTCTTAAACGCGCCCTTAAACTCCTCTTTATGCTTAAGCCCTATATACTCATAATCCTTATCTAGTAAGTCAACAAGCGTCGATAATGTGGACTTTATTTTAGGGGCATAATCTTTTTCTATCAAAGGTAATAATTTTAAGCGTATCTTATTTCTGAAAAATTTGGTATCGGAATTAGATCTATCTATTCTGGGGGATATCCTCTTTTGACTGATATATGTCTCTATATCTTTTCGGGATATCTCAATCATGGGCCTTATCAACCGCGCCTTGCCAAGGCTGCTCTTTGGAGGGATACCGCGTAACCCCTTAAGCCCTGTGCCCCTCAATAGCCGCATAAGGACCGTCTCTGCCTGATCATCCTTTGTATGCGCGGTAGCGATCACATCAATATCAAAATTGTCAGTAATCTCATTAAAGAACTTATACCTCAAGCGCCTCGCGCCATCTTCTATGGAGAACTTATTTGCCTTCGCGAATCTTCTGGTATCATGTCTCTTAGTAAAAACAGGTATCTCTTTGCGCCTGCCAAGCGTCTCAACATAGGACTGATCCAGATCGGATTCTTTTCCACGCAAGGCGTGATTTAGGTGTCCGATAAAAAGCTTTAATCCCATCCCGGATGCTATCGCCTTAACTAAATAGAGCATCGCGACAGAATCGGGGCCGCCTGAGACACAGAGCAAGACCCTATCTCCTTTTTTTAACATGGAATACTTGGCTATCGTATCACTTATTTTATTGATCATGGTATTAGATGTGTTACGCGGAATAAAAAGGCTACCCCAGACGCACGCTAATGTATGTAAGGAAAATAGCGAAAAAGAGCAGCACAAGAAAAAATAGAAGGATGACTTTTGGTTTTCTGTGCAGCCATAGGACATGGCGCTCTATCATCTTCTGATTATCAGACTCTATCTCATCATACTCTATGCCGAAGATATATGTATCAAGGATATATTCCGATACTTTTTTTGACCATCTGACAGTAGCGTAAGAATCTGTAGCAAGAGCGCTTGATGGGATATTTATAGTAAGTTTAAGCCTTGTCTTTTTAGGGGTGAGCTCAAAGGGGATCTTGCCCTTTTCCGCTTTTACCTCCAGACACATACCTCCCTTGCCGACATTGCGCGTAAAGCCCTGAATTATGGATGAGATGGCCTCCTTCTTCTCATCAATAAGCTGAAACTCTATAGGAAAGATGCCGCCCAATCGAATATAATTTCTTCTGTTTTCCGAGGTTCTTTTCATATTTACAATTCTATAACAAAAGCAGCCAAATGTAAACTCAAAAGACTTATTTTTAAGAAGTATTACAGTATCATCACAGGAGTATAGCAGGTATGGGTAATGGCATAAAACTTATGCATCTATAAACTGAAAAGATGTTCTTGAAATACAGAAGCGCTCTTACTTTAAATAAATCCGAATCCGGATAACAAAATTAAAAAAATCCTGATTCCGCATATGTTAGGTAGCGTCTGGCCTGATTACATCTAGTAGATAATAATAAGATATCCAACCGCTATTGCTATATATATCCCCCATACCCCTGCAAGTAGGATGGCCCGCCATACAGGGGGCGCTGCCCATCGCGGAAACTTTATTGGGAGCAATCGATAATTAAGATAAAAAAGCACAGGAATAAACAATACAAAGGCAAATATACTTACTACACCGCCTATTTGAATTAAAATACCTGGTTTTGCCAAAGGCATAGTAATGCATGTAATGGCAATTAGAAAAATGAGCCAAAAATAATACCAATAACTAAATGTTTTTCTTCTTGCCTGAATAAAATGTGAGCGGGTAAAATCAGCGAATTTACGTGATGCTCCATCAGCGGCGGCAAACCACGAGTCACCAAGAAAAGCTGCGGCAATAACCAAAAACAAAACCTTTCCTATAGCGCCCAACCATTGATAAAAAAACTCTGATTGCACTACTGCGATCTTCCATCCTGCAGGGTAAATACCCTTCGGAGCAAGCAAAGATAGCGCGAGCCAGGTTGTAATCATAACAGTAAATACGTTAATCAAAATGCCAAAAAGATTATCATAACGTAAATATCGTTTCCATGCCTGCCAGTTCTTTTTGTTTTCCCAGGTATCATCGAAATACAAACCACTATTAACAAATGGTTCTCTATCGTCCTCGCTATGAGCTGTGTGAACTTTTTCCGCATAATAAGCCATACCAATGCCCTTGTCCTTAATCCAGTAGGAATACATGAGAGTGAAGAATCCACCTAATCCCGCAAAGGCAAGAGCAGTAACAAGTTTTGATGCATCTGACGGATCCCAATTAGCGGGAATAGTGACGCTTAAAGGGTTAAAGAAGGCGGCAAAAAAGTTTTTTGATGTTGCAAAAACCTGTTGCTGGAATAATGAAACAGCAAGTCCAATAACAGTTATGCCCACAATGGCTTTCATGAAGTTTTCTAAGAGCTTATAGACACGGGAAGATTTAAACATTCCGAATGAAAAGATAGCAATAGTTATATACCCCCAGAACAAGGATCCTGCACGTGCGGAAAGACGGGGAGGAAAATGTGTTAATTCATAAAGCGCGGTACCGCCTGCGCTGGCGTAACCTCCAAACCATAGAAGAGAAATAAAACAAAGAGCAAAAAGAGGAATTGAATACCATATTCCAAGACGCTTGAATCCTGCCCAGATTCCTTCTCCTGTTAAGGCAGTATAACGTATGACTTCAGCATTGACAAAAAATTGTATAAGGCAGGCAGGTAAGAGTAGGCCAATAAATGAGAGTCCGTATTTTGCGGCAAGATAAGGCCACCATATAAGTTCACCACTGCCCTGCGCAAAAGAGGCCCAGATAAAGGCAGGGCCGATCATGGCAAGGATACTAAGCGGCATCTTTGGAAGTGGCCTCTTTTGTAGGTCCGACACCCTACTATTGCTATTCTCAGGCATAATATTACCTCTCACACCCCTAAGCCAAGAATTAAATCAAGAACGGTTCTCAAGCACAGGTACCTGTGATTGAGAACCGTTCTTAAGAAATGGTGGGCCCGGTAGGACTCGAACCTACGACCAATTGATTATGAGTCAACTGCGCTAACCAACTGCGCTACGGGCCCAAAAATGATTGAAAGCGATTATATCATAGGCATAATAGCTTTACAAGAAGAAAAATATAAATTTTAACCAAGACCGGTTCTCAAGCACGATCGGTCGTGCTTGAGAACCGGTCTTGAGACAATCTTTACTTCTTAAGTTCCTCCTTGGCAGGCATATCAAAGGCAGCCTGCAAGGCGTACATACAATCCTGGCAGTTATCTATATGCTTGCGCATGGCCTCCTTCTGCTTGCCGTCAATCCTTCCTTCTATGTAATTTAGGAAAGTCTTAGGGTCCGGGCAAGGAGCTACGTTGACAACATTAGCCTTTCCAATATCTTTAATCTTAGGCTCTCTTGTATTCTTCCGGATCGCCTTGTAAAAAGCGTATACAAAATAAATTATTAATAAAAAGAGTACGAAACGTATCATTTTGTGGTTATCAACCTTTCTTCTGCTTAATCCATAAAAAAACTGATCTTTATTTTCTCAGGTATAGGCTTTCTTGCGGGATTCATGGTAAAGACCTGAACAAAATCTTTATATTTTCCGACCGCGTTATTAAAATATTCCGTACTTGAGGCAAATTTATTTCCGTTTTGGTCCGTAATAATCAATTGTTTGCTCTGGCGCATCTTCTTATCAGGCAGGCCATTGTCAAAATCAGCCCTACAGATAATTACCAGCATCTCTATATCACCCGCAGGGACAGCGAACGCTCCCACGCCATATATAAATACGTTATCGTATTGACTATAATCTGAGGCCTCTGATGCATAGAAATGCACCAAGGCATCCTTGCCCTTAATACAGGAGATCTTCATTACAGAGAATGTTCCTTTAGGAAACGTCTTACTAATGCCCGTAACAGTACCTCCCAACGCGGGCATCTCAACATCCATTGTCAGTACCGGCTTTCTCGAATCTCCTGCAAGGCTCTTGATCTGAGAAATTCCAAGAAGAGTGCCAAACAACACACAAATTATGATTATATTTTTAAAATAAGGTATCATTCTATGCCTCATAAAAACGAAAACAATCCTCTTGCTTTTTAGGATTGCTCTAATATTTAATAAAACATTATTTGCCTTTTTCCAGCTTGTTCATCGCGTTATCTAATACGCTATCGCAAGTAAAGGTCTTTTTATAATCAAAATCCTTAACAACCTTATAGAGCCCCCATACTAAGGCTGCTATTATGATAATTGTCAGTAGTTTTCTCACTCAAGCCGCTCCTTACTATGTGTTAACTCTTTTCTTTCTTCTCTTTTTTAGCTTTTTTTGAATATCTTTATAACCGGGGGTATAGAGAGCACTATACCGAGCAAAAGGATCCACAAGCCAAAACCTCTTGCGCAGCTAGATATCAAAACACCTATACCTATTCCCGCAATAACCTTGGATGACACAAACAACACAAACATCGGATTCGGTAATGCCTTTACCTTATTAAGTATGCCCATATACACCTCTCTTTTTTTCTTCCCCTTTATTGCTGCTCAGGTGTTACGGAAGGGCTAAAATTCTGCGCGCATTTTGACATCGCCTGCATGCGCTTATCCTTACTCATACCGCACATCCTAAGCTTCGCGGTCTTTGCAACGGTTAAAACAAGTGCCGCTATAACAATAAGAACTATTATCTGTCCAAACAGCTTCCAAGTCATATCTCTATCTCCTTTTATTTAATTAAAATAATATCAGTACTGATGGGTAGGCTCAGACCCCTCAACCTCCCAGTCACTTTCAAAATCCCTTCGCCTTAACATAACCCTCTCTGTGCCGAAACCATGATTTATATCTATGCGCGCTCCGGATCTGGCTATTATGGTATTTCCGAAAGTCAGGTCAGCAATATCGCAATCGTATTTTTCAGCGACATATTTCATTGCCAACTCCACGGGCATCTTGATCTCCGGATCTATCTCTTCCTCTGTCGCGAAAAGCGCGCTTGATGTTACGCAAAACAACATAGATAAGATGAGGCTAAAACATATAAATCTTTTCATAAAATCCCCTGTTTTATATATTATACTCTCTTAAGAGGCTTTGTTTCAAGGAAATAGTAATAGGTGTGAATTTTTTCTACGATACAAAAAGGCTATTGGTAGAAAAGTTTGGTTCTGTAGTAAGGTTTATCCCTAGCCTTCTTAGGCCCGCTTCATCACCCGGGGTAGGTATATGCGTAATATGGACCTCACATCCTGAGAGATCCTTTAGCTTATCCATGCACAATTTAGAGGTTGGGTTTGTAGTAGCGCTTATGCTTAAGGCTATCAGCGCCTCTTCAAGGTCAAGGCTTACGCTTTTTTGGCCTGAGATATTTTTCTTTAAGTCTCCTATTGATTCTATTACAGTAGGCGACAATAGATGTATCTTATCCGGTAATCCTGAAAGCACCTTAATCGCGTTTAATATTAAACTTGATGTCGCGTGCATAAGCGGGAAATTTTTTCCTGTTACAATTGCGCCATTTTTAAGCTCTATCGCTGCCCCACAGAATATCCCTTCATTTCCTTTTTTTTGGTTTTGCGCCTCTTTAGCGGCCTTTTGAGCGGGTAATACCACTTTTCTGTTCTCAGGTTTTATCTTTAATTCCTTCATAAGAGACTCTACGCTCTCAACAGCCTCTTTTTCCACAAGCCCGAGTATATACTCACAGGAATATCTGAAATAACGCCTTATAATCTCCTGTTTGGCAGCCTCACAAACAACCGCATCGTCAATGATACCAAAACCCGCGCGGTTAACACCCATATCAGTAGGCGACTTATACATCGATTCGTCACCTGTTATCTTTTCAAGTATCCTCTTAAGCACAGGGAATACCTCAACATCACGATTATAATTAATAGTAGTCTCATTGTATGCCTCTAAATGAAAAGGGTCTACCTGATTAAAATCTCCCAGATCCGCTGTAGCTGCTTCATAAGCTGCGTTGACAGGATGCTTAAGCGGTATGGACCATATCGGAAATGTCTCAAATTTCGCGTAACCGCTTTTTTTGCCTTTTTTATAATCATGATAAAGTTGCGTAAGGCATGTGGCAAGCTTACCGCTTCCCGGCCCCGGAGCGGTAACTATAACAAGCGGATTTTTTGTCTCTATATACGCGTTTGTTCCATAACCTTCATCACTAACTATCTTGTCCACATCCTTTGGATACCCCTTGGTCACACTATGCGTGTAAACCTTGACGCCTCTGCGCTCAAGTTTATTCTTAAATATCTTAGCTGCCGGCTGATCATCAAATCGCGTTATCACAACAGCGCGTATATTTATGCCCCAGCCCTTTAAGTCATCTATAAGCTTAAGGGAATCTACGTCATATGTAATACCGAAATCCGCCCGTATCTTTCTTCGTTCGATATCTCCGGCGTATATGCAGAGTATAACATCGGCCTTATCCTTAAGTTTTTGGAATAACCTCATCTTTACATTCGGGTCAAATCCGGGCAAGACCCTTGAGGCATGATAATCGTAGAGTATCTTACCGCCAAATTCCAGATAGAGTTTATCGTCAAACTTTGACACCCTCTCTAAAATAGCCTTTGTCTGCTCCTTTAGATACTTTTCATTATCAAAGCCGTGCTTGATTGAGGTTATCACTATTTTTCTTCCTCCAATATGTTTTTTCTACACTGTTTCGGCAATATTGTTGGGTATTTTCTATTAAAACATGCTGTACAAAATTTATCTCCGGGAAGAAGCATAGACTCAAGCATCCCATCAAGGCTTATATACTTAAGGCTATCCAGGCCTACAAAATCCCTTATCTGCCTTACGGTGCGCTTTGACGCTATAAGCTCCTTTTCCGTCGGAAAATCTATACCATAATAACAAGGTGATACAATCGGCGGGCAACTGACCCTCATATGTATCTCCTTTGCACCAGCTTCACGAAGTGTCTTTACGCGGCTTCTGCTAGTTGTGCCGCGAACAATAGAATCCTCAACAATAACAACGCGCTTTCCCTTTAGGACATTTTTTATGGGGTTGAGTTTTACTCTGACCCTAAAATCCCTTATATGCTGAGTAGGCTGGATAAATGTCCTGCCTACGTAGTGGTTTCGTATCATACCTGCCTCAAATGGAAGGCCTGATTCCTCGGCAAAACCTAACGCCGCGTAATTACCGGAATCGGGTATAGGCATAACAATATCCGCTTTTACAGGTGACTCCTTCGCAAGCTGCGCGCCTAAACGTTTTCTTGTAAGATATACATTTTCACCATATATATTACTATCAGGCCTTGAAAAGTATATAAACTCAAATATGCAGTGAGCGGATCTTGTTTTGTTAGTAAGGCGCATGCTCTTTAATCCATCCTTATCTATGCAGACAACCTCACCCGGCTTGATATCGCGGATATATTTAGCGTGTATAAGATCGAGCGCGCACGTCTCACTTGCCAATACATACGCGCCATCGAGCTTACCAAGGCAAAGCGGACGTATTCCAAAACTATCCCTGGCGCCTATCAACGCGCCATTTAGCATCATTACAACTGAAAACGCGCCTTGTAACTGTGACAACGCGTCAACAAGGCCCTCTTTGTAATCCTTGTAGCGCAGTTTCGCGAGAAGATGAACAATTACCTCAGAATCCATTGTTGTCTGAAATATAGAACCCGCGTCTTCCATCTTATGACAGATATCAGCCGCGTTTGTAAGATTTCCATTGTGCGCTATAGCTATATGACCTTTTTTATGTTTCACCAAAAAAGGCTGGATATTCTTAGAGGTACTTGAACCTGTTGTAGAATAGCGCACATGCCCAAGCGCGGTGCTGCCTTTTAAAGACTTGAGTGTCTTCTCATCAAAGGCATCATTTACAAGCCCCATAGACTGGTGCTGTTTTACTCTTCTTTTATCGTATGAGACTATGCCAACACTCTCTTCTCCGCGATGCTGTAAGGCATAAAGCCCTAGATATGTAAGAGAAGCGGCGTCCTTATGTCCATAGATTCCGAATATTCCGCACATATTTCCTCTATTTAGCTGTTAAAGCTTTTTCCAATGAATATTTCCAAGTATCCCGCAACCCTGATACGCCTGAGTCTATTACACTCTTGCTATTTACGCTGATCTTAAGCTTATCACCACCGGTTTTTCCTATAATAGAAAATCCCACATTATGCTTCCGGGCTAGCGCCTCTATCTCCTTCGCGCCGGTTTCATCGGAAGAGATAATAACGCGCGACTGTGACTCACCGAATAAAAGAGAGTCCTTCCTTATATCAGAATCCAGATTTATAGACGCGCCAACTATGTTTTGTCCTGACATGCAACATTCGGCTAAGGCAACAGCCAACCCGCCTTCTGAACAATCATGCGCAGACCTTACGAGCCCTTGTTGTATAGATGCTAATACAGCTGTATGGAGAAGAGATTCAGCCTCAAGATCAAGCGATGGCGCGTGGCCAGCAACCTTACCATGTAAGACCTTCAAGTATTCGCTTCCGCCAAGTTCATCCCTTGTCTCGCCGAGCAATATTATAATATCACCATCGCCCTTAAAATACTGCGTAGTTACATCCTTTAGGGATTTTACAATACCTATCATTCCGATTGTCGGTGTCGGGTATATCGGCCCTTTTGTGCTTTCATTATAAAAAGATACGTTTCCGCTTACAACAGCGGTATCAAATACTTTGCAAGCATCGATGATGCCTTGGATACATTCCTTAAAATACCAATATCTGTCAGGTTTTTCCGGATTAGCGAAGTTAAGGCAGTCCGTAACCGCCGCGGGCTCCGCGCCTGAACATATAAGATTTCTCGCTGCCTCCGCAACAGCTATCTGCGCGCCTCTTTTCGGGCTTAGATAACAGTATCTGGAATTGCAATCTGAAGTAGCTGCCAATGCCTTGTCTCTTCCCTTTAACCTTATAACAGCGGCATCGGAACCAGGCAAAACAGTAGTATTTGTCTGCACCATATGATCATACTGCTGATAGACCCATTCCTTGCTTGCTATGGTTAATGACGATAAAAGCTTAATAAGGGCCTGTGAACAATCTTCAGGCTCTGATATGGTATTCATATTAAATGAGTTAATCCCATCAAGATACTCAGGCCTCTTTGAAGGCATATCGTAAACAGGCGCGCTTGCCAACGAATCAGGCGTAGCCTCCGCTACCATCTCCCCGTTATTCTTTACCCTTACAAGTTTTTCCTCTATAACCTCACCGATAATAACACCGTGAAGGTCCCACTTATTAAAGATCGCGCTTATCTCCTCTTCATGGCCTTTTTTGATACAGACAAGCATCCTCTCCTGAGATTCTGACATCATAACTTCCCAGGGCTCCATGTTCTCTTCTCTGCGCGGCACCTTCGCGAGCTCTATCTCTATGCCTGAGCCGCCTGCCTCCGCCATC
Organism: uncultured Planctomycetia bacterium; assembly: GCA_964634945.1. Lineage (GTDB taxonomy): Bacteria > Omnitrophota > Gorgyraeia > JABMRG01 > JABMRG01 > JAUVHV01. The sequence goes on from CAZWMG010000005.1 coordinate 68,997, forward strand.
TCACTTGTTGAACATGTAAGCCCAGCGGCGCCCATATCTTTTATGCCGACAACATAATCCGTCTCAAGCGCCTCAAGCGTAGCCTCTATAAGGCATTTCTCTGTAAACGGATCCCCTATCTGAACAGCCGGCCTCTTCTCTTCGCCCTTTTTAAATTCCTGGCTCGCGAGCACACTGCATCCGCCGATACCATCTTTACCTGTGCTTGAGCCGACATACATAATAGTATTACCAACGCCGAATGCCTTTGCCCTGGCAAGTTTGTCTTTATGATTTATACCGATACTCATGCAATTTACAAGGCAATTCCCTGAGTAGCTTTCATCAAAATATATCTCCCCGCCTACCGTAGGCACGCCTAGGCAATTTCCATAAAACTGTATCCCGTCAACAACACCCCTTAAAAGATATCTGTTGTAAGGCTGGCTTAAGGGCCCGAAACGGAGTGAATTTAAACTTGCTACAGGACGGGCACCGGCTGTAAAAATATCTCTTATGATGCCGCCTACACCTGTAGCGGCGCCTTGCTTTGGCTCTATCTGTGATGGATGATTATGGCTCTCCATCTTGAAGACAATAGCCAGGTCATCTACGATAATACCTCCTGAATCCTCGCCGATCAGCGCCTCGTATTTTCCCGTCTTCGGAAGAAGCTTTAACATGTTGCGTGAACGTGGATAACCACAATGCTCGGACCACTCTACGGAAAACATCGCGAGCTCCGTAGTGGTCGGTTCGCGCTTTAGAATATCGAGTATCCTCTGATATTCATCGTCTCTTAAGCCTAACGCGGCATAAGTCTCTTTTGTAATCATATTAAACCTTTATCTGCTGGAGCATCGATTTAAATATAAGCAGTCCATCCGATGAACCGAGCAGGCCCTCTGAGCTTCTCTCGGGATGAGGCATTAGCCCAAGAACATTACCCTGTTTATTTATAATTCCCGCTATATTTGATATTGCGCCATTTGGATTAGACTCTGTATTGACATCGCCTTTCTCATTACAATAACGAAATATGACCTGTTTATTATCCTCAAGCTCTTTTAAGCCGCGCTCATCGATATAATAGTTACCCTCATTATGAGCTATGGGTATCTTCATTATCTGCTTTTCTTCACATCTATTTGTAAAAGCGGTATCCTTGCTCTCCGTTAGTATATTCACATACTTACAGATAAAATGTAGCCCTGTATTGCGATGCATGGCGCCGGGTAAGAGCCCGGCTTCTAAAAGTATCTGGAAGCCATTACATATGCCTATTACCAGGCCGCCCTTATTCGCGAAATCAACGATAGGCGCCATTAAGGGCGAGAACTTCGCTATCGCGCCGCACCTTAGATAATCGCCATAACTAAAGCCTCCCGGGATAATAATAGAATCTATATTACCCAGGGACGTCTCTTTATGCCAGATATATTTTACAGGCTGCTTAAGAACATCCTTTATAGCATGAAAACAATCATGATCGCAATTCGAACCAGGAAATACTACAACAGCGAAATTCATATTTTAATCTTTATTTTTGTGGGGTTTAGGTCTTAGTTAATAGGCGCTAATTCAAAAGTATAATCTTCAATTACAGAATTTGCAAGAAGTTTTTGACACATCTGCTCAACCCTGCTTTTGGCGGCCTCCTTATCATCCATGTCCAACTGAAGGATTACAAGCTTCCCAATGCGGGCCTCTCTTACCTCATTATATTCCAATGACTCAAGCGCGTGCTTAATTGTAAGGCCCTGCGGGTCTGCCACTGTCTTTTTTAATGTAATATAAACTTTAGCTTCTAACATCTTGTCCTCTCTATTTAAGGTTACAAAAGTTACAAAGGTTTAAAAAGTTACAAAGGTTTCCGCCGAAGGCGGATCCTTTATCCTTTATCCTTTATCCTTGTGCCTTGTGCCTAGCATCTTGCATCCAGTACTTGGGATTGCTTCGCTTCGCTCGCAAAGACAACGCGTTACTCCCACTCAATCGTACTTGGCGGTTTTGATGATATATCATAGACCACACGGTTAATGCCCTCAACCTCGTTTATAATCCTATTAGAGACCTTCTCGAGCAACTCATAAGGTAACTCTGCCCAATGGGCCGTCATGGCATCCTCACTTGTAACGGCCCGTATCGCCACGGCATTTTCATACGTTCTTTCATCGCCCATTACGCCTACTGTCTTTATAGGAAGCAGTACGCAAAAGACCTGCCACAATTTATTATAAAGGCCTGCCTTCTTAATCTCATCTATAAGTATCGAGTCAGCCTCACGAAGTACATCAAGCCTTTTTTTAGTGATCTCATCTATAATCCTTACAGCTAGACCCGGCCCTGGAAAAGGATGCCTATGTATCATCTCATCAGGCATGCTAAGTTCTTTTCCGACAAGTCGTACTTCATCCTTAAATAGCTCTTTTAAGGGCTCTACCAACTTGAAATTCATCTTCTTGGGCAGGCCCCCTACGTTATGATGTGTCTTGATAGTAACAGAAGGCCCTCCAAGCGCGGAGCGCGATTCTATAACATCCGGATAGAGAGTGCCTTGAGCTAAAAATTTCATCTTACCAAGTTTTTTAGACTCCTTCTCAAAGACCTCTATAAATACCCTGCCGATTACCTTGCGCTTCTTCTCAGGATCCGTTACCCCTTTCAGGGCCTTAAGAAAAATATCAGAGGCATCTATGCATTTTAGGTTTATCTTATAGGCATCTTTAAAACGTTTTTTAACGAGCCTTGCCTCGTCCTTACGCAGGAGCCCGTTATCAATAAACATGGCAAAGAGCCTCTTGCCGATAGCCTTTTGCAAAAGAACCGCTAAGACAGATGAATCTACTCCACCGCTTAGGCCGCAGAGGACGCTATCTTTTCCGATATCAGCCTTGAGAGACTTGATAGAGTCTTTCGCGAATGAACGCATGGACCAGCTTTTTTTGCATTTTACTACGTCAAATATAAAATTCTTAAATATCTCTTTGCCTTTAGGGGTATGGATCACCTCAGGGTGGAATTGTACGCCGTAGAGCCCCTTTGATATGTTTGCCATAGCGGATATCTTGGCATTTGGGGTTGAGGCTATTATATTAAAACCTTTGGGCAGTCTTGCTATCTTATCGCCATGGCTCATCCATACAACCTCTTTGGATGAAACACCTTTAAAGAACTTGCCCTTGCGCTTTAGAGAAAGATGCGCCTTTCCATATTCCCTCATTTTCGCCTTCTGCACCCTGCCGCCTAAAAGATGCGCCATAAGCTGGGCGCCATAACATATACCTAATACAGGAATGCCTAAATCAAATATCTGCCTTTCACACAAAGGGGCCTTTCGCGATGTTACGCTTGAGGGCCCGCCTGAGAGGATAATGGCTTTTGGTTTTTTTAAGATAAGTTTATCTTTAGATATATTATATGGGACTATCTCGGAATAGACACCGCACTCTCTGATGCGACGGGCTATGAGATGGGTATATTGAGATCCAAAATCAAGAATAGCTATCCAGTCTTTATCCATAAAGAGGTCCTTGATTAATTATACGTTGTGTACATTTTTGTTGTAACTCGTAAGGATTAAGGATTAAGCCGCTCGCCAAGGCTCGCTTTAAGTATTAAGAAAAATTTAATACTTACAACTTACCACTTAATCCTTAATACTCGCTTATTACGCCTCATACTTAGCAACAGGATGCGGACTTACATGGCTTAAGTTCTTTGTAATAATCCTGTAATGATTTTGGAATATTCTTGCTTTTTCTTGCCGCGTCTATACCTTCTACCGTAGCCTCCGCAGCTGCCAATGATGTTATATAAGGTATCTTATGCTGTATAGCCTTCATCCGTATATAGCTATCATCGTATTTGCCTGTGCGGCCTACCGGCGTATTGACGATAAGATGTATCTCTTTATTTTTTATAGCATCGGCTATATTGGGCCTTCCTTCGTGCAGTTTCTTTAAAACTGTCGAATCGATACCATTCTCTTTCAGGAACTCTCCTGTCTTAGCCGTGGTATAAATATTAAATCCGAGCTTTTTAAAATTATTAGCTATAGCAAGTAGCTCCGGCTTATCCCTATCGGCAACCGTCAACAAGACACTGCCCTCAAGAGGAAGCTTTGCCCCTGCCGCCTCTTCTGCTTTATAAAATGCCAGGCCAAAGGTATTGGCGATCCCCATAACCTCACCTGTAGCCCTCATCTCCGGGCCCAAGACAGGGTCAACTTCAGGGAACATATTAAATGGAAATACCGCTTCCTTGACACCGACATAAGGGGTCTCGACATCCACTAATTCAGGGAAGTCCTTTATCTTTTTACCAAGCATTACCTGTGTAGTGATATTCGCTAATGGTATATTCTTTATCTTTGATACCAAAGGCACTGTACGTGAAGCGCGCGGATTTGCCTCGATTATATATACCTTTTCATCGCATATCGCGTACTGTATATTCATAAGCCCTACTACGCCTAGCTCTTTGCCTATCTGAGCTGTATACTTCTTTATGGTATCAAGATGCTCTTTTTTTATGGTCTTTGTGGGTATAGCGCACGCGGAATCGCCTGAATGGACACCCGCGAGCTCTATATGCTCCATAACCGCGGCGACAAATGTCTCTTCCCCGTCGCATAAGGCATCCACTTCTGTCTCAACAGCATGCTCTAAGAACCTATCTATAAGCATCGGATGCTCAGGGCTTACATTGATAGCCTTTATAGCGTATCTGCGCAGCATATCTTCATCATAGACTATCTCCATACCGCGTCCGCCAAGAACAAAAGAAGGGCGCACCATAAGTGGGTAACCTATTTTTTTCGCGATTACAAGGGCCTCATCCAGGGACATGGCCGTAGCGCTCTCCGGTTGCGGTATATCAAGGGCTATCATCTTCTGTCTAAAGCTCTCTCTGTCCTCAGCGAGCTTGATGCTCTCCGGCGTAGTGCCTATAATCTTTACGCCATTGTCTTTTAGTTCCTGCGCGAGGTTCAAAGGAGTCTGTCCTCCAAACTGCACAATAACGCCTTCCGGCTTTTCTTTTTCATATATACTTAGCACATCCTCTACAGTAAGTGGTTCGAAATATAGTTTGTTTGATGTATCATAATCAGTAGATACTGTCTCAGGATTACAATTTACCATAATAGATTCATAACCAGCGTCTCTTAACGCAAATGCCGCGTGGACACATGTATAATCAAATTCAATGCCCTGGCCTATCCTGTTTGGCCCGCCGCCTAATATCATTATCTTCTTATTTGGCGATACAGGGACTGAATCTTCTCCAATATATGTTGAGTAGTAATAAGCGGCGTTATCCACTCCGCTTACCGGCACCGCTTCATAGCGTTCGTGCTTTCCTATGGATATTCTTTTCTCTCTTACCTGCTTTTCTTTTATATTGAAAAGGCCCGCTAGGTACCTGTCAGCAAATCCTAATTCTTTTGCCTTTGCCAGCTCTTGGTCACTAAGCTTGTCCCAGCCCTTCTTTAATATCTCTTCCTCGAAATCTACGAGTTCTTTTATCTCATTTATAAACCAGGTTCCTATATAGGTAAGATTATGAAGCTCCTCGACAGTAGCGCCTTTTCGCAACGCCTCATACATAATAAAGATACGCTCGCTTGAAGGGTTGGCAAGTTTATTTTTTAACTGCTCTAACGGAAGGTCCTTAAAGTTTTTTGCTCCTCCAAGTCCATACCTCTTTATCTCCAGAGAGCGTATCGCCTTCTGGAACGCCTCCTTAAAGGTCTTGCCTATGCTCATTACCTCTCCAACAGCCTTCATCTGCGTGCCGAGTATATCCTTTGCCCCTGGGAATTTTTCAAATGCCCATCTCGCGAATTTGATAACAACATAATCACCGCTTGGCGCATACTTTTCCAGTGTTCCTTCTTTCCAGTATGGCATCTCGTCCATTGTAATACCTGCCGCGAGTTTTGTAGATATTCGCGCAATAGGAAAACCTGTTGCCTTAGAGGCAAGCGCGGATGAGCGCGATGTCCTTGGATTTATCTCGATGACTACAAGCCTGTCATCAACAGGATTATGCGCATACTGAACATTGGTTCCACCGGTAACTCCTATAGCATCGACTATCTTATATGATAGCTCCTGCATACGATCCTGAAGGGGCTTTGGCACCGTAAGCATCGGCGCCGTGCAGAAACTATCTCCTGTATGAACCCCCATAGCATCGATATTTTCAATGAAACATACTGTTATCTTCTGCCCCTTTTCATCCCTTACTACCTCAAGCTCAAGCTCTTCCCAACCGAGCACAGACTCTTCAACCAGGACCTGATGAACAAGACTTACCGAAAGCCCTCTGGCAACGATAACCCTCAGCTCTTCTACATTATAAGCTATGCCGCCGCCTGTTCCACCCATGGTATATGCCGGCCTTAATACAACCGGGTACTTGAGCTTTTCCGCGATTTTTTCAGCCTCCTCCACAGAGTGGCATGGTTCTGACTTTGCCATATCAACACCGATCTTATCCATCGTCTCTTTAAAGGCTATTCTATCCTCACCGCGCTCTATAGCATCAGTCTTTACGCCTATAACCTCTACATTATGCTTTTCAAGGACACCGGATTTAAAAAGGCTCGATGAGAGATTAAGCGCGGTCTGTCCTCCAAGATTTGGTAAAAGCGCGTCTGGTTTCTCTATCTCAATAATCTTTTCTATGACTTCAGTGGTCAGGGGCTCAATATAAGTCTTATCGGCTGTGCCCGGATCCGTCATAATAGTAGCGGGATTTGAATTAACCAAGACTACCTCATAACCTTCTTCCTTTAACGCCCTGCAGGCTTGAGTACCTGAATAATCAAATTCGCATGCCTGACCTATTATTATAGGACCTGAACCGATAATCAATATCTTATGTATGTCTTCTCGCTTAGCCATATTATTATCTCCCCGTGTTTATTAAGTTGGTATTATACCATACTCTCCACATGCTTGGCAATAGCCAAAGATGCCGTTAATCCCGGCGACTCTATCCCAATAAGATTTATAAGGCCCGGAAGGCCCTTCTTGTCTTCATGAGATATCACAAAATCCCTCTCTTTTTCACCCGGTGCCTGCAATTTAGCGCGCAGGCCTGCCATATCCGGGCTTAAATCCTCAAGCTCCAAGAATGGCAAGAACCTCTTTGCTGATTTGTAAAAAAGTTCCTTTTTTGATGAATCAATTTCATAATCTATCTTATCCGTATAATAAGCATTGGGGCCCAACTTAAGTCCACCACCTAGATCCATAACCGTGTGTATGCCAAGGCTTGTCTCCTTGGGGGTAGGATATATAAGATGATTGAGAGTTCCCGGTTTTATGTTGCTTACCCTGAAGTATTCACCCTTTGAATAATGCAGTCTGTAATTACTCTTTACAATATCTATGCCAACCATTTGCGCGATTTTATCTGAATATAATCCGGCACTATTAATAAGAGTCTTTGTGAGAAGCTTTAGCTCTTCACCATCACTATCAGCTATCTTGATGCTGTAAAGATCATTATCTCTTTTTATGCCTATAACCTCGCAACCATAAGCAAAAATAACGCCTCTATTTTTCGCTATATTCTGAAGCCTCTTCATAAGTTGATGGGTGTCAACAATACCTGTTAAAGGAGAATATATAGCGGCTATAGCGGCTATAGCGGGCTCGATCTTCTTGATCTCTTCGGGGCCTAACATACTTAACTCTTTGAGGCCGTTTAGCTTGCCATTGGCAAAAAGTTTTTCAAGTTCAAGCGTTTCCTTATCATCTGTCGCGACTATTAATTTGCCGCACTGTCTGTGGGGAATATTCTGCTCCCGGCAAAACTGATATAAAAGTTCTCTTCCTTCCACGCATAATTTTGCTTTTAGGGAATTTCTTTTGTAATAGATGCCTGAGTGGATAATCTCGCTGTTGCGGCTTGAAGCGTCTTGCCCAAAACTATTCTCTTTTTCAATAAGAATAATACTCCTGCCCTTTTGACTTAAAGCAGTAGCGATAGCAAGTCCTACTATCCCCGCACCTATAATTATTATATCCGGCTTTTCCATTTAATTTGGGTAAAAAAAATTTGTAATATTCTTTGGTTTAAGACTGTCTTCAAACTAGTTTATTAGGGACAGCTACCAATTATTATAATTTGTAATTGGTAGCTGTCCCTAATAATACGCTATCTAAACAACGCCTTGGTCGAGCATTGAATCCGCTACTTTTACAAAACCGGCTATATTGGCACCGACTACATAGTTGCCTTTTTCACCGTATTCTTCCGCCGCGTCATAAGCAGCCTTATGTATAGATTGCATAATGCCTTGAAGGCGCGCGTCAACTTCTTCTCTGGTCCAGTTGAGCCTCTGTGAATTTTGGCTCATCTCTAGGCCTGAAACAGCAACTCCACCGGCATTGGCTGCCTTACCCGGGCCATAGAGTATACCTGCCTTGACAAACTTCTCTATGCCTTCCGGCTCTGTTGGCATGTTAGCGCCTTCTGATACAACAAAGCAACCATTATCAAGAAGCGCCTGAGCGTCATCTCCACTAATCTCATTCTGTGTCGCTGATGGGAACGCCGCATCACACTTAATAGACCATGGCTTTTTGCCTTCGTGATATTCAACGCCATATTTATCCGCGTATTCCTTTATCCTGCCGCGCTTTACATTTTTAAGTTCCATTACAAAGCTAAGCTTCTCTGCTGTGATGCCTTTCGGATCATGGATAAAACCTGAAGAATCAGAAAGCGTTACAGCCTTCGCGCCGAGCTCGTTAAGTTTTTCTACTGTATATTGCGCTACATTTCCTGATCCTGAAACAACGCATGTCTTGCCTTTAAACGAATCTTTGCGAGTCTTTAGCATCTCCTGAGCGAAATATACCGCCCCATAACCTGTGGCTTCGGGCCTGATAAGTGATCCACCCCAATTAAGCGCCTTGCCTGTCAGGATACCTGTGAATTCATTAAGTATGCGCTTATACTGGCCGAAAAGAAAACCTATTTCGCGGCCGCCGACACCGATATCACCTGCCGGAACATCCGTATTAGGACCGATGTATTTACATAGCTCTGTCATAAATGACTGACAGAAACGCATAACCTCGATATCAGACTTGCCTTTTGGATCAAAATCAGATCCACCTTTACCGCCACCCATAGCGAGTGTGGTAAGAGAGTTCTTAAATACCTGCTCAAAAGCAAGAAACTTTAGTATCCCAAGATAGACAGTCGGGTGAAGACGTAATCCACCCTTATAAGGGCCTATAGCGCTGTTAAACTGAATACGAAACCCGCGATTTACCTGGACCTCACCTTTGTCATCAACCCATGGCACGCGAAACATCATGACCCTTTCAGGCTCTGTTATGCGCTCAAGGATCTTTGCCTTTTCATACTTTGGATTCTTCTCCAGAACCGGGCCTAAGCAGCTCAATACCTCTTCTACTGCCTGATGGAATTCCGCCTCACCTGGATTACGGCGCTTGACCTGCTCTAATACTTTATTAATATATGCTGACATCTTATCCCCCCTTTTATTTACTTTTTTTTCACACAGAACTACCTTCTAAAACCTCATTGTTTAAAAAGATATTCTATTATAGCCTTTGAGGCCTTCTTTGCCATCCCCATGGCTTCGATAACCGTTCCTTCGCCGCCGACAACATCGCCACCGGCGTAAACTGACTTTATTGAAGTCTCCATTGTCTCGGGCTCAACAATAATATCAGACCATTTATCTATCTTTAAATCAGGCGTCTGCTGTATCAACACCTGGTTAGCTTTAAGGCCTACCGCGATAATAGCCTCATCGCAATCTGTTTCAAACTCACTACCGTTTATCGCAATTGGCCTTCTCCTGCCGCTCTTATCAGGCTCGCCTAACTCGCAGCGCAGCGATCTTATTGTTTTAACAAATGAATTTTCGTCATCACCCAAAAATGCCACAGGCTGGACTAAAAATTCGAATTTAACACCCTCTTCTTTCGCGTGATGTATCTCGAGTCTGCGCGCGGGCATCTCATTTTCCGTACGCCTGTAAAAGACGGTTACATCCGGCTCTATATTATTAAGTTTCTGCAAACGAAGCGCCACCCTTGCCGCGTCCATAGCGGTATTGCCACCTCCAGCGACAATGATATGCTCGCCGATATTTATAGGGGTGTGGTATTCAGGGAACCTATAAGCGCCCATCAGATTGACCCTGGTTAAAAATTCATTGGCAGAATATATATTGCACAGATTCTCACCCGGGATATTTAAAAAAGATGGAACGCCTGCCCCAAGGCCTAAAAAGACCGCGGAAAATCCCTGCTCAAATAGTTCTTTTAATAACACTGTCTTTCCTATAATAACGTTACATTCAATAGATACGCCCAGCTTCTTTAGATAATCTATCTCCGCGTCTAATGCGTCCTGTGGAAGCCTGAAAGGGGGTATGCCATAGCGAAGAACACCGCCCGGCTTATGCAACGCTTCATAGACAACTACCTCAACGCCTTTTCTTGCCAATTCTCCGGCGCAACATAAACCCGCGGGGCCGGAGCCTACTACAGCTACTTTAAATCCTGAAAGCTTCTTATCCTTATTTACGGCTATCTCCAGATTATTTTTCATGCCAAAATCAGCTACAAAGCGCTCCAGAAAATGGATATTAATAGCTTTTTCAGAAGCGAAAGGTTCGCCTTTTTTGGAAAATACACACGCCTTTCTGCATTGATACTCCGCTGGGCAGACCCTTCCACACATAGCGGGAAAATTATTTTTCTCCCTTATAGTAGAATACGCGCTTTTATAATCTTTTTGTGTGATCTCCAGAATAAATTTCTTTATATCTATACCTACAGGACATCCTGCTATACAAGCGGGGTTTTTGCATTGAATGCATCTTGAGGCCTCTGCCAGGGCCTCTTCCTCTGAATAGACAGAACAGACTTCTTGAAAACTCTTTGCCCTTACTAGTGGGTCTATCTCTTGTGGTTTTATCGGGTCTTTTTTCATCTCGCTTCTCTCTTGCGCCTTATCACTTGTGCCTGTTTAACTTACAGATATGGTTCTCTTTTTCAACGTATGTCTTTGTGCGCTTTACAAGCTCTTCCCAATCAACCAGATGCGCGTCAAATTCAGGGCCGTCAACACAGCTAAACTTTACCTCATCAGCTATCTTTACACGGCAACCACCGCACATGCCTGTCGCGTCTACCATCAGGGCATTTAACGATACTATGGTCTTTAGGTTATATCCCTTTGTAATCTCTGAGACGAGTTTCATCATAGGGATAGGGCCTACAGCGTATACTAAATCGTACTGCGTATTGCGTGATGCGCCTGCCTCGCCGGTAGGCGGGTCTTGCGCTATTAGTTCTTTCAATATATCAGTAACATAACCTTTTTTTCCATAAGTACCATCATCTGTTGTAAGGTATAATTTATCTGATACCGCCTTCAACTCATCTTCTAGAATAAGCAGTTCTTTTGTCCTGGCGCCAAGTATGGTAGTTACTTTATTCCCCGCACCTTTCATGCCTTTAGCAAGCGGGTAAAGTTCCGCGATGCCTACCCCGCCGCCAATAAGAATAACATCTCCATAATCTTTTAATTCTGTAGCATGGCCCATAGGGCCTGCTATAGCGTATATTGAATCACCTGCTTCCATAGAGCATAAAAGTTTTGTACTAAAACCTAACTCCTGGACGATTAGAACTATAGAGCCTGTGCTCTCATTCTTATCAACTACTGTTAAGGGGATTCTCTCGCCGACTTCTTTTACCATGATAACTATAAACTGGCCCGGCCTTACCTTTGACGCGATAAGGGGCGCTTCGATCTCCAGTCTTGTTATCCTGGTATTTGACTCCTGAACCATTACTTGCTTATTAAGTATCTTCATATTATATATAGCTCCATATGCATAAAAAAAGACGTTTCCTCTTTCGCCATCATTGGCTAAAGCAAAAACGTCTTTGTTAAACGTATGTAATATAACATAGTAGGAAATTATGTCAAGCTTTTTTTATTCTGTGTATTTCTTCCAGGTGGATTCAAGAGCGGGGTTGTCAATCCAGGAGAGAATATATTCAACATAATCCGCGCCGGTTACCCCGGTGTCTCTTCCGGTAATAGTTTGTTTTTTCTCGTATAATCCACATACCTCTAACGCCATGTCTATTCTTTTAGCGTGTGCTGAAAAACCTATATGGCGCAGCAGCATCGCGCTGGCGCGTATCATTGAACTTGGATCCGCGAATTGCGCCCTGCCTTCATCTACCATACGCGGGGCACTGCCATGAATAGCCTCGAACATTGACCAGCGCGTACCTATGTTAGCGCTGCCTGCTGTACCCACACCACCTTGTAATTGTGCCGCCTCATCCGTCAATATATCGCCATAAAGGTTAGGCAGGACTATTACCTTAAAATCACTTCTCCTGGCGGGATCTAAAAGCTTTGCTGTCATTATATCGATATACCATTCATCAAGCTTGATATCCGGGTACTCTTTCGCTATACGAAAAGCGACCCTTGAAAAACGTCCGTCAGTGGTCTTTACAACATTTGATTTTGTCACAACAGTTACATGGTCTATGTTATTTTTTTTAGCGTATTCAAACGCCATCCTGATTATCCTCTCCGCGCCCTGCTCTGTGATAACCTTAAAATCAACGCTTAGATCAGCGGAGACATCAAACCCCTTGGAACCTAAGACATATGCGCCCTCTGTGTTTTCACGAAAAAAACACCAATCGATACCTTCTTTAGGTATACGTACAGGGCGTACATTAGCAAAGAGATCAAGATACCTGCGCATCGCTACATTAGCGCTCTCTATATTGGGCCACTTATCCCCGGCCTGAGGCGTAGTAGTAGGCCCCTTTAATATCACATGGCACGCCTTAAGTTCTTCTAAGACATCGTCGGGTATGGCCTTTTTCTGTTCTGCCCTGTTCTCTATTGTAAGGCCCGCTATATCCTTAAACTCTATCTTGTTGCTTTTAACCTCGTCTCTTAATACATGCCTTAGGAGGACTTCAGCGTGCTTGGATATAACCTCACCTATGCCATCACCAAAACATACACCGATTATAATAGGTGAAAGGCTCGAGTAATCGATCGGCTTGCTCTCTTTTTTCATAGCCTCGACGCGCTCAAGCTGTTCCTTCATTATATCGGCAAATTTTATCTTTGATTTTTCTATCAACTCTTTTGACATCTCTTTGACCTTTTCTTATAATATGGCTAGATAACGATCCAGCTCATGCTTTGTAACCTGCTTCTTATAATCATCCCATTCATCTTTTTTGTTACGTATAAAATACTCGAATACCTTATCCCCAAGAGCCTTTCGTACCAGCGGACTCTGCTCGGTTATCCTAATAGCGTCATAGAGGTCATCCGGAAGAGATGCTATGCCTAAATCTTTTCTCTGCCTTTCTGTCATGGTATAAATATTATTTGTCACCTGTTTTGGAAGTTTATATTTTTTCTTTATGCCTTCCAAGCCAGCGGCGAGCATTACTGAAAATGCCAGATAAGGGTTACATGCCGGATCAGGGTTTCTAAGTTCAATCCTTGTGGCCATCTCCTTGCCGGGCTTATACATAGGTATCCGCAATAAAGCGGACCTGTTTCTGCATGCCCAGGATACATATACAGGCGCCTCATAACCCGGAACAAGCCTCTTGTATGAATTGACCCATTGGCAGCACACAGAGCATATCTCAGTAGCGTGCTTTAAAAGGCCGGCCAGGAAATACTTTGCTGTTTCAGATAAATGGTTCTTATCGTTCTTATCATAAAATGTATTTTTCTTTCCCTTAAAAAGGGACATATGCGTATGCATGCCGCTTCCATTTATACCATATACAGGCTTTGGCATAAAGGTAGCGTACATATTCTGCTGCATCGCTACCTCTTTTACGACCATGCGGTATGTCATGACATTATCAGCCATCAAAAGAGCCTCGTTGTAGCGCAGGTCTATCTCGTGCTGAGATGACGCTACTTCATGATGCCAATACTCTACATCTATACCCATCTTCTCCAAGGCAAGAACTGTCTTTCTTCTCAAGTCCTGGCCTATATCCATCGGCGTAAGATCAAAATAACCGCCATTATCAAGTATCTCGGTTCCGCCGGCGTTTCTAAAATAGAAATACTCAAGCTCAGGGCCTACGTTAAAGGTGTAACCCATCTTCTTTGCTTCTTTAAGATTACGCTTTAAGACATACCTTGGATCTCCGTCAAAGGGCTTTCCATTAGGCTCTACAACATCACAGAACATCCTTGCTACGGTACCTTCTTCCTGCGTCCATGGCATAATCTGGAATGTTGAAGTATCAGGCTTTACTACCATGTCGGATTCCTCTATACGTGAAAATCCCTCTATGGAAGATCCGTCAAATCCCATCCCGTCATTTAGCGCGTGGGGTAGTTCTTCAACAGGCATATCAAAACTCTTTAAAAATCCCAGAACATCAGTAAACCATAAACGAACAAATGCTACTTTTTTCTTCTTAGCGATCTTAATAATCTCCTGTTTTGTCATTGAACTCTCCTTTTTTAAAAGATTTCCCGTTCTTCACTATATGAAAGGTCCAAAAAGTTTCGTAACTTCCTGCTGCGTATAGGGTGGCGCAATTTTCTCAGCGCCTTTGCCTCTATTTGCCTGACTCTTTCCCTTGTAACATGAAATACCGTTCCAACCTCTTCGAGTGTACGCGGATAGCCATCTCCGATGCCAAAACGAAGCCTCAATACCTGTTTTTCTCTGTCAGTCAAGGTATCAAGCACGCCTTCCATCTGCTCCTTAAGCATGGTATAAGCGGTAGCGCTCGACGGCGAGAGCGCGCGCTTATCCTCAATAAAATCGCCAAAATGCGTATCACCCTCGTCGCCTACAGGCGTCTGTAGCGATATAGGCTCCTGAGCGATCTTTAATATACCGCGAACCTTTTCAACGGATAGCTCCATATGACGCGCTATCTCTTCAGGCGTAGGTTCTCTTCCTGTCTCCTGCACAAGAGAGCGAGAAACCCTTACAAGGCGGTTTATCGTCTCTGTCATATGTACAGGTATCCTGATCGTGCGCGCCTGATCAGCAATAGAGCGTGTAATAGCCTGTCTTATCCACCATGTCGCGTATGTTGAGAACTTGTATCCACGCTTGTATTCAAACTTATCAACCGCCTTCATAAGGCCGATATTGCCTTCCTGTATAAGATCAAGGAATGAAAGCCCCCTGTTTGTATATTTTTTCGCGATAGAGACCACAAGCCTTAGATTTGCCTCTACAAGAAACTTTTTTGTCTTTTGAAAATTTGCCTCGTTCTTTCTTATACTAAAGATATACTGCCTTATCATGTCGGCTTTTTCGCCAAATTCGCGTTCTATCCTCTTAATATCTTTGTTAAGTTTTGGGATATCCTTGTATTTTCGCTTCTTTTTTAATCTGACTATCTCTTTATTAATCCTATCAATCTGCTCGGCATGCATTATGATCCTGAAACCCATCTCCTCAATAAAGGTAGTGGCCAGGCTGAACTTGCATAAGATCTCTTTCTGTGTCTTGGGATTTCTGGTACGTTTTAATTGTTTGAGCAGTTTCGTTACCTTTGTAATAGGTTTTATCCTTGTGGGATTTAAGTCATGTTTTGTATACTCTTCAACAGTTACCTCTTCATTAACCATCCGCTCGGCAAGCTCGATTACATACTCCAAACTAAGCTTACTGTCAAATATCACATCACGGAAACCCATCTCCGCTACTTCTATTTTCTTTGCCAGGGTTATCTCTTCTTCCCTGGTTAAAAGCGGTATCTGACCCATCTGTTTAAGATACATCCTTACAGGGTCATCCATCGTACCCGTGGATCTTGATGTAACCGCCAGTTTCGCTGCCTTATCCTTGGCCTTGGCGGTATCTGAATCAAGCAATTCTATCTTCGCGTCATCAAGAGCGGAAAGAATAGAATCTATCTCCTCAGATGAGGTAATATTCTCAGGCAATATCTGGTTTATCTCATCATAGGTAAGATAACCTTTACTCTTACCAAGCGTTACGAGCTCTTTTATCTTTTCCGCCGGGGTCTTTGCTGCCTTCTTAGGTTTTGCAGGTTCTTTCTTAAGTACTACCTTCTTAGGCCTTGCGGGTTCTTTCTTAGGCGCTACCTTCTTAGGCCTTGCGGGCACTTTCTTAGGCACGATCTTTACCTGTTTCTTCCTAGGGGCAGGGCTTGCCTTTTTTCGCAAAACAGGCTTCTTTTTACCCGTACCTTTTTTGCTCGCCGGTTTTACGCTTTTCTTTGAAACCTTTTTTGCTATACGTTTTTTAGTTGTCATTAAACCCTCTCGCTCTCTAACATATCGAGCTGCTTTATAAGCCCCATCAATCTCTTGTCATCGCCCTGTTGTTCCGCTTGTTTTATAAGGCCTGTTAATTTTTCTCTTTTACATGTCATGTCATCTTTTTTAATACGCAGTATACAGTCCCTGAAGCTTTTTTCTCTATCCACAAAATTTTCAGTCGCTGAGAGCGCCTCGCATGCTATATGACTTAGATGATCATCATTCAAATTATGTATTACCCTAGCCGCGCTAGGGACCTTTCCTTTATCGAGCATACGATATATCAATGCTACTACATCGCGTATCTCCTGGCTGTTAAAGTCTTCGCTCTTTAATTCCCCTCTTACTTTTTGCGCTATATCAGGATCTTCTATCATGAGTCCGGCGATTATCTTTTCCGCCGGAGGTATATCAAGGCTCTGCTTAGGTTTTTTCACCTCACCGAGATAGGAATAGTCTAGTTTTATCTTGGAAAGTTCCTCGTTGAGCGCGTCTTCCGAGATGAAGAGCGCCTTAGAAAGCCTGTTTATATAATCCGCGCGTAGTACGCTATTTTCAATCCTCTTGATAGTCGGCAGCATCTCGGATGATATCTTTGTCTTGTCTTCTGAAAGCGCGGGGTTAAGCTTCTTTAAGAGTAGCTTGAGTTTGTAATCAAAAAGATTATCCGCTTCCTGAATTATCCCTAGTAGTTTATCTTTTCCGTTTTTGCAGACATAATCGTCAGGATCCTGCCCTTGCGGGAGCTTGGCGATTTTTACAAAGAGCCCTTCCGCGACCAAGAGATCCAGCCCACGTAATGAAGCTGCTTCACCTGCCTGATCAGCGTCAAAAATTATAACCACGTTGTCAGTAAAGCGCTTAATAAGCCTTATCTGCTCAACAGTAAGAGCGGTTCCTAATGTCGCGACTATATTCCGTATCCCGCTCTGGTAGGGGATAATTAGATCGAGGTATCCTTCAACGATTATAACGTAGTCTTTTTCTTTTATCTCTTCAATAGCGAAATTCAGGCCGTAAAGATGGCGGCCTTTTACATAGACATCGGTCTCAGGGGAATTCATATATTTTGGCAGCGAATCATCCAGGACCCTGCCGCCAAAGGCAACAACCTTGGAACGCACGTCAAAGATGGGGAATATTACCCTGTTCCTGAACCTATCATAAAAACTACTCTCTTTACCCGGTATAGCAAGTCCGGCTTTCTCAAGAGCCGTAGCGGAAACGCCTTTTGTCTTGGCAAATTTTAAAAGGCTATCCCACTCACCGGAGGCGAAACCTATCTTGAACTTCGCTACAACATCAGCGTTTAGTGTGCGCTTTATAAGATATTTTCTTGCCTCATTTGCCTTAGCTGAACCGATAAGCAGCGCGTTATAATAGTTCGCGGCAAACTCATTTATGCGGTGAAGCATGCTCGCGAATGAACGGCTCTTGCCGCTAGCTCTGCCTTTAAATTGCGGTATCGCAACGCCCGCTTTATCAGCAAGGATACGAAGCGCGTCCATAAATTCAAGGTTTTCATGCTTCATCACAAATGATATCGTATCTCCTCCGGCACCACAGCCAAAACAATGGTATATCTGCTTTACCGGGCTTACTACAAAAGATGGGCTTTTCTCATGATGAAAAGGGCAGCATGCCTTAAAATTTCTTCCTGCCTTTCTTAAGGATATGTAACTGCCTACGATCTCAACTATATCGAGCTTTGACTGGACTTCCTCTATTACGCCTTCAATATCTGTTGCCAAAGTCTTTTTCCTTATTTAAAGCGCGCGTGAAGTGATTATTTTTTTCCGCGCCTGTCAACCCTGATAAATCCTGAACATGGGATTATCTTCAATTTTTTCTTTGGATCTATTGAGTCCAATAAAAGATTAACGCCTAAGCTGTCACTGGCTATGTGGCCGGCTATAATAATATTTATTGAATGCTTCTTTGCCTTCTTGAAATGCTCCTCGCTCATATGCATCGCTACTATCGTCTTTACACCTGCCCTTACAAGCTCAGGGAATACCTTTTTTGAACCGCCTGTTCCTCCGGTCATCTCGAGTATAACCTTGCCGCATTTGTTTGTCGGCTTTCCTAATGTTATAGATGGGCCGGCACCGATAGCCGCTGAATATTGATATTCAGGCTCGGATAAAAGTATATTGACCATATCCTGTACGGTGTTTGGTTTTTTCTTATTTATAGCGTTATCTAAGTACGCTGATACACAATTATCAGCGACAGTATGTGAACACATAATCGGTATGCCCAAAAGTTGCGCCGCGTCAACAGGGCGCATGACATTGCCCGGATGGAGCTTTCTGGCTACCTCGCCTATCCTCTCCTCAAGCATCTTCTTTACCTTTTTTCTGACGACACCGACATTCTCTAAGATATCGAGTTGTATGTTCATTACGCTATGTAGGGCGCTAAGCGCGAAACCTTCGGGGTGATGCCCAAGTATAAGGTCTATTTTCTTCCCTCTTTTTCTTAAGGAATCGGCAAGGAGGATCTCTGGGGTCTCCATGTCTATTCCGGCAAGGATGATTTTTATCTCTTTTGATGGATTGCCAAAAAGTACCCTGCTATCACCATAGGGATTAGTAAGCTTCTCTTTATCAAAGGCCCTTTTATCCTCCGCGGATAACGAATCATACTCTTTTCTGACCTTGGCCAAGAAACTGTTAACCTTCTTCTTTCCACGAGGGTCACATTTAATGGCCTCGGCTACAATTGAATTATGAATATCCTTCAGTTTCAATGTGTTCTTCTCCTTATTGATAGGTATAGATTGAGGTGAAGATAAAGTTTAATACTCTATAAGATTATTTCTTCTCTACCTTTTCCTTTGCCTTTACCTTTTAGTTAGTTAAATTAGTTTTGAGTCTTGGCAGGCACACCAAAGATATCGGACTCCCTCTCTTCCTCCGGAAGCCAGAATGTCATAGATGAGTAAGTCCTCTCTGTAACATTTATCAAAAAACTACCTGTAAATGATTTGGATTGTATGGATTGCTTCATATAATCATTAGGGATAAAGCTAAGGGTCAAGATCAATATCCCTGAGACAATTATCCCTCTTCCGCAGCCTATTACTCCGCCGCCTATCTTTTCAAGCTGGGGTATAAACTGAATATTGAGTACCTTTAGAAAGAATATCAGAAAATATTTGAATATAAGCCTTATGATTTGGACTATGACAATAAAGCATAGTATATTACAAAGCCAGATAGGAAGACTGAAATTAAGTATCAATACATCCGCTACCCGGCTATACCATTGCACTGACAGTATTAAACTAATTATAATACCGAAAAAATTGAACAATTCAGCGGTAAGGCCACGCTTGGCGCCCATGTATATGCCTCTTACCACTATAACTAATACTACTATGTCCAACCAGTTTATATTTTTAATTATTTCCATATTAAGGGGATTAAAAGTTCAGTAAAATATACCATACTAATATATAAATGTCAAGGGGTTAGGGAAAAAAGCAGGCTGGCCTAATATTACCTGAAATATTCAAGCGCCTTGCGCGTAGGCGCGGAATCGGGATCCAGCCTGAAAGACTCCATCAGTTCTTTCTTGGCAAGATCCAGTTCTTTTGACCGCCCATATATAATACCTAGATTATAGTGGGTCTTAGCGTTTCCGGGATCAAGCTCTATAGCTTTCTTGTACTCTATTATCGCGAGTGGGCGCCTTTTGGATATCTCGTAAAGGCCGGCAAGATTGTTATGCGCCTGCGGGATATTAGGATTTAATTCAATAGCTGTCTTGTACTCTTTTTCAGCGGCATTGAGATTACCCTCTCTCGCGTTTAAAAGGCCTAAGTTTATATAAGCGAACGCGTAGTCCGGGTCTTTTGATAACGCGTCAAATATGTATTTCTTGGCGCGCTTGTAGTCCCGGCTCATCATGTACGCGTAGCCTGCATCATTGTATGGCTTAGGGCTAGATGGATCAAGCCTTATGGCTTCCTTAAACGCCGTAATCGCGTTACCATATTCTCCCGCCTGCAAATAAAGACTGCCAAGATTGCTATATCCGGTTGCTGTTATATCATCAACTCCTGTTGAGAAATTGACCATTGGAAATATCGCGACGCACAAAAGTATACTTAGTCCTGCTTTTAAAAAGTTTCTTTTCTTTATCTTATCAATGAACCATGATATAAAAAACCCCGCGAAAATAATCATTACCATAGCGAAAGGAACCCGATATCTGGAACTTACAAAATACAGAAGTATCGACACTGTATATGTAATCATAAAGAGATACAGGGGCATTACCTTTTTCCAGTTTCGTAAAGCTATCAACATACCCGCTATTGCCAATGTACCTACAAAGAGAAATGTGATAAATGGAAATCCTAATAGGGGTATCTTATCACGATATACCTCGTAACAGGCGGCATCGTATATCTCCTGCTTATTTATAAAGAGGGCTAATTTTCTCCATAGAAGCCTTAAGAAAGAACCGGGATTCTCTTTTATAAAACTTACGGACTTAGACGCGTAATACCTTGATACCTCGGAATCTTTTAAATCCCTGCCAAGGGCTCTCTCTGCTATCGTCTTCGCGTCAGCCTGCAGGCCGCCTATGTTAGAACGCGCCCAGGAAGGCGCCTTAAACCTGCCATCGGCTTTTTCATTATTACCGATATATAAATTCATCCCGGCGTGTGATGTTAGGAATACAATATCTTTGGAAACGATATAATTTCTTACAAGAAGCGGCGTCATTATCAGCAATAGGCCCATAGCGGCAAGGGCAACATTTACAATAGCTTTTTTCTTATCAACTGAAATTATCATAACCCAGGCAAGCGCAAAAGGTAAAAATAAAAGCATACTCGCCCTTGTCATAACAGCTAGCCCCGCTATGGCGCCAAATAAGAAAAACCCGCGCTTGGTCGGGGCATGGACAACCTTTACAAAAATCAGTAACGACACAAGATAGAAAAAGACCGTAAATACTGTCGGGACTAAGATGCCGCTGTAAAAAATAAAAGGCGCGTAAAGAGCGGCTATAATAGCCGCTATAATACCGGCGCGCTTATTAAATATCTCCTTGGCGATAAGATACAAAAGAACGCAGCTTAGAGAGCCTATCGTTACCTCTATTAAACGGGCAACAAACAGATTGTATCCAAATATTTTAAAGACGATACCAAGTGTATACGGGTAGAGCGGGAGCCCGTCAAATAGGCCCTTTCCCAACCATTGACCGCCTGCTATGGACAGGGCCCAATCGCTATAGAATGCCTCATCAAGCATAAAATTATTATAAAAAATAGTAGATTTGATCTGGATAATATAGATCAACCTTGGAAGAAAAGCTATGAAGAATATGAGATATGCCATTTAGGTTTTAGGGAAGCTCTTTGACGCTTTTATAAAAGCGTCTACTATAACAGGGTCAAATTGAGTCGATTTGTTCTCCTCGAGTTCTTTTAACGCAGCTTTTATGCTGATGGTTTTTCTGTATGGCCTCTCTGAAGTCATGTCATCATACGCGTTGCATACCGCTATTATGCGTGATGCCATAGGTATATCGTTTCCCTTTAATCCATCGGGATAACCTGTGCCGTCAAAATTCTCATGATGATGACGGATAATATCAAATGTGCTCTCTATCTCCTTCATGGGGCTTAGGATCTGCTCTCCTATTGTCGTATGCTTCTTAAAAATTTCATACTCTTTCTTTGTAAGCTTGGCCTTCTTTGTGAGTATCTTATCGGGGATACCGATCTTTCCCACATCATGCAAGAGCGCGGCTATGCGCAGAGTCTCGTAAAAATCCTTGGTAAAATTAACATATGGCAGGAGCTTTTCAAGCTCCTTGGTGGCAGCTGCCGCGTAAATACTGGATTTTGACGCGTGCGCATGCGCGTAACCGTCTTTTGAATCTATCGCGACACTAAATGCCGAGGCGGCGTTTATAAAGAGTGTATGCTCTTCCTTGTACATCTTATCAAGCTTGCCTATCCTTGCCTTTAGCTCTTCATACATTCGCGCGTTCTCAAAGGCTATCGCTGCATTGCTCGAGAGGGTTGAAAGAAGCGACAGGTCATCTGTAGTGTATCTCTCCCCTGAACGTTTTTCACCTAAAACTAAAAATCCTATCATCTCGCCGCGCAAGAAACTTGGCACACATAAACTCGCGCCTGTCTTTTGCATCGCTATCCTTATCTGATCAAGTGTTCTTTTTAATATAAGTTTTTGCGGGAATATCCTCTCGCCCTGGATCCAGCTTAGGATGTTTTCTATGCTTATCGGTTCTTTCTTCTCAATAAGCCATTTTATAAGCGGCGAGTCTGTATCAACTTTCTTTATAATATCCTGATCTTTAAAGCCTTGAGAGACTTCCTGCAGATAACTATTGGCTGTCTTGTTGTATATATAAACGGAACAGCCCGCTATCCTTACCTCTTTTGATATAAAACGCACCATTATCTTAAGCAGCCTCTTTGTATCGGTAACGAGTGTCATGCCCCGCGCGACACTCTTTAACGTAGACATGTAATCATAGCCCCGCTGATACAAAACCGCGTCTGTCGCCTTTGCCAGCATCTGCTCTAAGGGCCTGATAAATATTGTTATTATAAACAGCGCGACAACAGGCAACACCCAATGGTTTATATTGAAATTTAATGATAAGAACCTCTGCGCGATAAATACAAGCGCGACAAAACTGCCGACTATCCCGCCATACATAAGTGAAAAAACGAGTGTCTTTTTTCTTATGACTTCAACGCCCATAAGACGGGCCGTATATGTAGCTATCGCCACAAAAAGGTTTGACGCCGCGATAAAATAAAATGCCAACGGGCCCAATACAAGTATGTTTATCCCATAGACTGTGAAAAATATCAGGCCCCCACCACCTAAACCAAAGGTGCCCGCTATTATAACATACTTTAGCTGCTTCTTGCCTATCTCGCTTAGATTGGTAAAGGCCTTATAAACAAGGTAATGCGCGTAAGCCGGATACGCGATAAAATAGAGGATGAACAAGGGGAACAAAATGCCTGGATCTGTAAAATTTAGCCCTAATTTATATGATACCCCTTTTATAATATAGGGCGTAAAACTTAAACAAGCAAAACCAATAGCAAACAGGTAGCCTGCAATAACAGCGTATTTCTGCTTACTCTCCAAACGCATAAGGTTTATAAGAAAGCAGAAGTAGAACAACGGTACAAACGACACACCCATATGACAAAACTTTGCTAATAAAACAGTGTAACTTTTATCATTCAATATGCATGCTAACAGCATGCCAAGAGAAAACACCGCGATAGACAACATAAGTAAAAAGTAGCTCTTTACTGTCCTTCCTCTTCTGCCACGAATAAATATCAGTAAGCCAAAGAGAAGTGCAACAACAAGCGTTATAATGGCCCCTGCTATATAATTTACCTTATAATAGTACATTTTTACTCAACCTTAATCTATAACAAGTTCTACTTTCTTATTAATAGCGCTCTGTTTTATAGCGCCCTGCTCATATGCCTTTAGAAATGCCGCTACCATGTAAGGGTCAAACTGCGCAGCGGCGTTTCGCTGGATCTCTTCCCTGGCAACCTCAACAGGCAGGCCTTTACGATAGGGCCTGTCAGAAGTCATGGCATCAAAGGTATCGGCA
Source organism: uncultured Planctomycetia bacterium (assembly GCA_964634945.1). Taxonomy (GTDB): domain Bacteria; phylum Omnitrophota; class Gorgyraeia; order JABMRG01; family JABMRG01; genus JAUVHV01. Next base: position 92,958 of record CAZWMG010000005.1, read on the forward strand.
ACCGCGATTATCTTGGCCATAAATGGTATCTCATCGGATTTTAAGCCATCAGGATAGCCCTTTCCATCGTATCTCTCATGGTGATGCCTTATGCCTCCAATAAGATCACGTAAGCCCTTTATGTGCGTTACTATTTCAGCACCTTTAGCAGGATGCTTTCTCATAGCACCCCATTCCTTGTCACTGAGTTTTGAGGGCTTATGCAATATATCATCAGGCACACCTATCTTTCCTATATCATGTAATACCGCAGCTATCTGGAGCCTCTGCCTAAAAAGAGGGTTATTATCAATCTGGTGCACAGCACCCATACAATCTAATATAGCAAGACTAAAGTTTGTAACCCTCTCAGAATGGCCATGTGTATAAGGGTCTCTTGCATCTATAGCTGCCGCGAATGCTACTGAGGCATGCATAAAGAGCCTGTGCTCTCTCTTATAAAGATCCTCAAGCTCATTTGCCTTCTTATCTATCTCAAAATAGAGCTGTGAATTTTTTAGGGCAACGGCGGATTCATCAGCAAGTGCTGAAAATAGGTCAAGGTCATCCTGTGAAAAAAAGTCACCTGATTTTTTATCACCAAGAACCAGTATTCCTAAAAGCTCATCCCTGTAAAAGCTCGGTACGCATACAGCAGCATCTAAGTCTCTCATCCTGCGCTCTATCTGAACCAGGTCTGATGTAAGCACGCTTTTAGATGAGTGGCTCGAATCACGCTTATTCCATTTTTGCGCCTCTTCTAATGTAAGGGGTTTTTTCTTTTCAGTTAACCACTCGATAAGCGGGTTCTCTGTACTGAGAGTCATGTTTTTGCCTACAATGCTGCTACTATTACGTGATGCCTTTATCTTATAAAGCAATTGCTTTTCATCATATATTAGGATAGAAACATTAGTCAGTTTTATCTTCATTGATATTATATGAACTATTAATCCGAGGAGTTTCTTAGGATCTCTAACTGTAGACATGCCCACAGACGCGTCTCTTAGTATCTTTTGATACTCAAATTTTTTGCGGAAGAGATGCTTACCTATTACATTGTATGCTAGCTTCTCGATAGGACGAATAGCAAAGGTAACGAGTAGCAGAGAAAGTGCGGGTACTAGCCATTGACTTTGCCCGATATAAGGCTGAATAAATTGTTCACCCGCAACTATAGCAAGCATAAATATGCCGACTGAAAAACCAAATATTCCCGCAAATACCGCTGTTTCACGAATAATAACCTCTATATCCATGAGGCGGTAAGATATTATAGCATAAGCAAAAATTACGACACATCCTGCAACAGCTAAAAAACTCAAAGGAAGTACATCTATACCATAAGTAGGCAAATAATCAATAGCACCTATATATGCTATAAAGATGGCAGCAAAAAAATATTTTCTTTTGTTTTTTTCAAGATTATTCTCTTCCCTCTGATAGCTCATAAAGAGCTTACTAAATGCTAATATCATTAAATAGACAAAAAATACCATAAAAAATGGATGCAAAACACCTGCTTTAAAGAAAAAACCCCACGCATATTTATGCACGCCATCAAGAATGAGCGATGTCCAACACAAGGGAACACATAAAAAAGCTATTACATATCCTACAAATAGCGTCTTTGTTTTTTTATATTAAGTATATTGAGAGTTAAGTGATATGTACTTATAGGGATAAAAATTATTCCGAAAAAAGCCACCTTCGTGCACAACAAAGCGACTGAGGCATCTTTTGCCAGCAATGTTAGTGCTGTACCAATTTGCCATACAAATGTACTTGCGATTAATAATAATAAGGGAGGGCTAGTCTTTGATCTTGGATTTTGTGATATTACAAAAAAGCCTAACAAAATTTCAAGTATTGCCGCTAATATGTGAAATACAATAGATAGGGTCATCCGTTAAATCTGTCTTTTATAATATTTTTAACCTGCACTAACCTGCTTTCTTCTACAGCAAAACCATAATTTTGAAAAACAGCACTTGCAAACCCTAGCTGTTTGCCCTTTTTCATTATCTCTTTTGCTAATTCTGGGTCAGCATCTCCTAAACCATAATTACCTTTATGATCAAAGGCTGCTAGTATGAAGGTTTCGCATAAACAGCCGTAAGATTGTTTACAACTAATCAGTTTTGATACAGATAAATCCAACAAATCAGGAATATTTCTCGCAACGTATCCATTCTGCTTCTTTGGCATTTGACTTACGCCTCCTTCAAGCAAGATAATATCCTCACGCTCTTTTAATAAGCTTCTAGATACATTCTTAGGAAAAGAATCATCAATTATTATAGCGCCCTTTTTTAAATGTTCTGACTTTATAAAAGACGTGCTAGAGTTAGTAGCTACAATCAGTAGATCACATTTACTGGCGTCTTCTATGCATTTTGATATATGAGTGGAATTATTGCTGTTAAGTAGATCTAATTCTATTTTCAGTTTTTTAAGCTTAGCAGTTGATACCATGTTTGACCTATCTATAAGATATAAATCCTTAATGTTGTTTTCTGAGATTAGCTTTGCAACGCCTGAACCGATCGAACCTGCAGCACCGACTATAGCTATACATGACTTGCTTAAATCTAAGGAGACTTCTTTCGTTACATTACTAAATATTTCATATATATTTGCTATTGTAAATGAATGCCCTGTTGTAAAACCGAAATCTGGCATATGTTCAGCTAAAAACTTCCCACCCTTAGTAAAAGATGCCATCAATCCTGCCATGCCGCTAAATTTAGCGCCTAGTTTCTTTGCTAGGGTTGCCGCCTGCAATATTTTTTTCTGCCTTAAAGACTTATCTCTAAGTAGTTCCTCCGTATAGTTTGGCACCAATATATACCAGCCACATATCCATTTATTTTTTGCCTCAAAATTGTCTATCTGCATCTCTAAAACTATGGGGTAAGAACCCTGTGACCACGCTTGAAGAGCATTGGAATCAAAATCTTTTATAAAATCTTGCTCTCTATATAAATCATCAATATAACCATAATGTGCAAGGTGAGAATAATTTCCACCGCTGAATTTTATCTTAGATAGAAATCTATGCAGGATATTAAACTTTTTGCGCATTATAGATCTAAAGTGGTCTACATTTAGATCTTTGCAATCGTGGAATAGTTTTTTGTATTTCGTATCAATTAATAACTCTATATATTCTGACTGCTCATCTAGCATATATGGGGCTATCATATTATAAAGTTCATCGATAAGCTCTCTGCGCTCTTGAAATGTTAGCCCCTTGCCTTTTTCTAAAAAAATATTCTGCCTCAGTTTTGTAAAATATGAAACAATGGAATATGGCGACTTGCCGCTTCCCATAATAGGGATATCTAAACCTATAGACTGAGAAATAAAAGGTATTATAGAATAAGGGGAAGGAAAATATGGGTCGTTTAAAGTATACAAAACTTCCTTAATTTTAGTAAATAAAAAACGAAAATTTAATACAGATAAACCTGGATATCTGTCTTCTGCAATAAGCTTTCTTGCTGAATCATTGGTAGTTACTGTCATTTGCCTACCATCTCTTTCTTTGTTAGTTGTAATTTTTTCAAGCAAAAATTCATTGTCTCTGAATTTTCATCTATCTTCTCCATTTCAACTGCCTGCTTAATGGTTAACATGCCTTCTCTTACCAGTGCGCTGATTTCTGCTATATAAGGGTGATATTTGTATTGCTTTACAAAAGCATAGTTACCTACAGTATTAACAAGGCAATTAGTGGAACACATATCCGTATCTTTAGGCTTTTGCCAGCCCTTACTTTTGATTCTCTCATAGATTAACTTTTCATCGTAATCGAAAACCGTCTGAAAAGGAAATAATATATGTGGGCACTTTTCATCCTTACCAACATATTGACTCTTAAAATAATATTTTCCTGCCTCTTCACCTGATATCTCATCAATAGGATCCCTGAGCATTTTTATTATATCAGGCGGGTCGTCTTTGTGCACAGTATCTGTAAGATATATACAAGATTTTGTTTTTAAAAAATTTTCATAGCTCACATCAGGATATTGACCTGGCGTAAATCCAACAAAGACAAGAGGTATATCTTTATCCATAGCAAAACGTACTGCAAAACCTAAAACTATACCCTGGCATGTCGCACATAGCGGACTTAACATGGATACTAATTCTGTTGGGTAGCTTATCTTTTGTGTTAAGGCATCCCGAAATATTTTGTTAATAATTTTCTGTCTAGGCCTAAACATGATATGGTCTATATCTAAGTTCTCCGTCAATGTCCTTATGTTTTTTAAAGATTGTTTTGATATGAAACCGTTATCTAAGGTATATGCCATTATGTTAAGATCAAATTTAGCCTTTAACTCTGATAGCAGAAAGGTGCTGTCCTTTCCTCCACTAAAACAAACAACACAATCATATTCCTTTGATTGCTTCTTCACATCATTTATTAGCGTGAAAAAACTATTATTTAAATCCTCCCTAAGCGATTCTCTCATTTTTTTTGAGGCTTTTAAATAATTACAATAATTGCAAACACCATGCTTGTCAAAGGCTATCCCAGGGTATGTATCAGGCAAAATACATTTTTTGCATCTTTTTATATTTTTAGTCATTTATCTACTATTCCCCCTTTGTTGCCATACCATCAGCGATACGTATAACCTTATCGCCATATTTAAGCTGGCGCTCATCATGAGTAACCAGAAATACAGTAGCAGAACTCTCCTTGTTTATCTTTGCTAACAAGTCTAATATCACTTTACCGTTATCAGCGTCGAGACTCGCGGTAGGCTCGTCACATAGCAGTATCGCAGGCTCATTTATAAGGCTTCTCGCTACAGCTACCCTCTGCTTTTCACCTTCTGAAAGATACTTTGGCTTGTGTCTCACTCTGTCCTTTAGCCCTACAAGTTCTAAGATGCTCTCTGCCTTTTTCACAAGCTGTGCTGAATGCCCTTCCTTTGCCAAAGCCGGCAAAAAGACATTCTCCGCGGCGTTTAATTCATCCAGAAGATAGTATTTCTGAAATATAAAGCCTATGTTATTAAGCCTGAAATCAGCGCGCTGGACCCTATTAAGCTTTTCTGTATTTTTACCATCGAGAACAATAGAACCTTGTGTTGGGACATCTATAAGCCCTAGAATATTTAAGAGTGTTGTTTTGCCGCTTCCTGAGGGACCACAAAGTATAGAAAACTCTCCTCTATTTATTTCTATATTGACCTTATTAAGCGCCTTAATTACAGTGCTACCAATATAATATTCTTTGGTTAGATTTCTTATATTCATAATAGTCATGTGCTTATCCATCAATCACCTCTAATTATCTTTACTATATTCTCTTTGCCGCTCTTGACAGCATAATAAACACTCGCCATAAGTGAGACAGTCAAAAATAGTGCGGTCGCGAATATATAGCTATTTACCTCGAATATAGGGTAAAGATCTCCAAAAGGCATAATAATAGGGTGTGCCTTAAGGTATGCCTGTAACAAATAATATAGCCCTGTACCGGCAACGACCCCTATCAATGAAAAGAGTATGCCTTCAAATATAAAAAAGAGAAGAAATATCCTTCCCTTTATACCTATTGCTCTTAATATGCCTGTTTCACGTCTTTTCTTCTGGGTATTATAAAATATAATAAACGCTACGAGTATGGCCGCGCATATGATACTTACCGCGAATGTTATGATACTTATAAGGTTAAAACCATAGACAAGATCATCAGTTCCGTAGTCATCTCTGTCCTTCCAATGCTTTACCTCGATATTCATATTATACGGTTTATACGCAGGCGCACCTTCGTCATCAAGGACAACATCATCCTTTAAACGTATAAATATACTTGAGGACCTGCCATTTAACAGAACCGCGTTGCGCAAGGTCTTAAGCGGCATGAATATACTGTTATTGGCTATATAATCCCTAAAATCAGCGACACCTACCATCTTGCAGTATTTGTCTCTGTATACTTCCTTGTTAAACTTATCAAGATTGTGCTCTTTTATAAAGATTGCCTTTACTCTATCACCTAATGTAATCTCCTCTGTCTTTGGTATCTTTAATTCAAATCGCCTTTTGAGTATATTGCCGAGGATAATCTCCTCCGCATCCGGATCTGAAAAATAATTGCCCTCAATAACATGCTTCCTTAGATCCATCACGTTCTCGTCAAATTCAAGGCCCCAGACCATGGTAACTATCCTACAATCTTTATATTCCAATACGCAAGGCATCTCAAGCACCGGACTGGCGCTGTCCGCGGAAGGATTCCGTCTCATCTCATGAAGGACATCTTCGGTATCATATATATAGGATTGGCCCCTTATAGGCGTAACATAGAGATTGCCGCTTACCTTTGGTATGAGATTTCCGATACATTGCTCAAAACCATAAAGCATAAATCTCGCGAACAAGACATTCGCAAAAAGAAACCCCAGGGCCGCTGAGACAAAAAGAAGCGAGCCGAGGTTATTTAACATATCCTTTCTGGCAAGGAATGTGCTCAGTTTTAAATTTCTTAACATAAATTACATGCTCCTGTGTATTTTATTATTTTAACATTATATAATAGTATTATAAAGGGGAAAATATGACTTTATCAAAAAAAATAAGGGGAGTATGCACTCTTAAAGTGGTACTCCCCTTATCAAACTTGCAACTCTCATTTAAACTATCAGTTAAAACAGAATGTCTTTAAAACTAACATAACCCCCAATAAGGTTAAGAACGCTATCGGAACAGCCATAAAACCCATGCCAAAACCTACAGCAAATCCTTGTTTAAATATTGTTTGCTTATTCTTTACCCCACGAATTTTCTTAAACTCGTGTATTACTTCCTCCAAATCGTACGACACTTACTTCCTCCTGAATCATTTGATTCTGTTGTTATCTCCCACCGAGATAAAGTGTGTATTATATCCGATGAACAGCATTTGTCAAGAGGAAAAATTAATAAAAAATAAGAATAAAACTTAAAAGGGTTTTCACGACGGAGAAAAAGTATAAAAAATAGTCATATATAAAAAATTAGGTAAACAATAATTGGATATTATTGCTATCTATTGCATAGATAATGCTATTATCCTATAAAAAACTTGTGGCTTACATTGTCTATTTTTTATCTAACTCGTCTTCTATCTCCGATAAAAGCTCATCAACTTTTTCAAGCTCAATAGGCTTGAATAATAACTTAAAAGCCCCTTTGCTTGCTAATCTTTTTTGTGTGGCCTCATCGCGGTAGGCTGTTATGATAATAGGTACTGTATCGGGGCTTATAGATTGAAGTCTGTCTAGAACATCATCGCCATCTAGATTGCCTATGCCGCTTAATTTCAAGTCACATAGCAGAACATCAGGCTTTTCTTTTTTTAAAATATCTAAAGCCTGTTCTCCTGTATACGTGTTAAATACCTCATAACCCAATGCTTTAAAGTATCCGGAAATAGAATCTGAAAACTCTTTCTCATCATCAACTATTAGTACTTTTAGTACCTTCATTCTATCACCTTATGCCTTTGGGAATTCTAAATAAAAAGTAGTTCCTTTTCCAAGTTGGCTTTTCACCTTTATTTCGCCTCTATTGCGCCATATTACTTCTCTTACTATGGACAAGCCATAGCCGCTGCCATCAGCTTTTGTAGTATAAAAAGGCTCGAAAATCTTATCAAGTTTATCTTCGGGTATGCCGCTACCTGTATCAGATACTTCTATAATAATATTGCCTGATTCCTCTTTTGCATTAATAGTAATCTTACCTTCTTCTTTTATCGCCTGTGCGGCATTCCTGATAAGATTAAAAAATATCTGCTGCATCTGATCTTCATCAGCTAGTATATCAGGTAAATCTTGAGGCATATTTTTAATAATCTCAATTTTATCAAGCAGTAGTTTATGACCTAATACACCGAGCGCATCTTCAATACTTTGGCTTATATTGACCGACTTAGATGAAACTGTCTTTGTGGGTTTGGCAAAGTTCGAGAGCTTACCGGTAATACCAGCTACCTTATGTATTTGAGCTATGGAATCCTTTATCATATCTCTTACTTCTTTAAGAAGTTCATCCTGGGTTTTATTCTTATACGCACCTCTGTCTAGATTAGCTATAAATATCTGCATGCGAGTACTCATGTTATTTAATGGATTACATACTTCGTGGTTTATGCCGGATGCAAGTGTACCAATTGTAGCTAATTTCTCATACTGCGCAGCCTGCGCGAAAAGCCTCGCATTGCTTATTGCTATAGATAGGGCCTTAGCTAAAGTTGTCAGGATATCAACATCATCCGCAACATAGGGCTGATCTGACTTTTTAGCACCTAGGCTTAATATGCCTACAATATCTTTATGGATAACCAATGGCGCGCAAAGCTTAGACTGTATCTTATCCATCTCTTCCTTAACCTGTTCAGAAGCCTGCAAGTCACGCACATAGCTATGATACAAAACAGGCATTTGCGTGGCCTTTAGACAACTAATAAAAGAATTCTCTTTTAAATAGTAAACATTTTGTTCAGACAAGCCAGAAGAATCATATACCTCGTAACGAGTTTCATCCCGGCTTAAAAGTAAAATAGCGCAATTTGATAAATACAGATTCTTTACAAGGGTGTCTATAGTAATCTTACATAATTTGTCTAGGTTCAAAATGGTTAAGGCTTCATTAGAAAAAGCATTTAGCACTTTCCGCGTATCGTATTTTTTCTGAAAAAGGTACTTATTAGTTATCTTTATCAGAAAATTATAAATAGACTGCTGAAGAAACACAATAATAACAGCGCTAATCGCCAACGCTATAAACCGTGAATGGGGGAAATATCCTGCGATAAACTCCTGTGTTAGCATTGCGACAACTACAATAACACTGAATACAAAACCGAATAGGCCTGCAAAAACAAGGGTTTTCTTGATTACAACTTCTATGTCCATAAGCTGGTGACGAACTATGGCATAGGCTATAATGGCTAATGATATTAAAATAAAAATAAAACCGGGAGGATAAAATTCAACACTATAGTTTACGGCAAAATCAACAGCCGCAACCATATAAAAAGCAAAAGCTATAATTATATACTTTATTTGATTCTTAACTATGGCATCTTGCTCACATCTGACTTTACATATCCCTTTATATATTCCTCTTACTGCCAAGCAAGCTAGCATTAATAAATAAAGTGGATGCAAAATACCGGCTCGCGGATAATACCCCCATGAATAATCAAAAAAACCATTTATGAAGTAATCTGAAAACCAATTCATAATTAGAAATATAAATCCCAAAGAATACGCTACCCGAATCGTATTCTTTTCCTCATGAGCTTTAATAAATCTCATTCCGAAATGAAAATATGCAATAGGCAGGAAGATTATCCAGCTGTAACCGACCTTTACCATAACACTGGCAGGAAATACATCGGGCAGTAGGAATAAAATAAACCATGTAAACTGCCATCCAAATGTAGTAAGGCATAATAAAAAAAAGGTGCGATTTATAGCAGACTTTACATTATGGAACAAAACAAGCGTCCCTAAAGCTATAAACAACACAGAACTAATTAATGGCGGGTAAATATACATATTCATGTTATAAGTATTCAATGCCTCTAGTTATTAATTCTTTTGGTATAGGTATAACCTGTTTTCCCTCATTTACGAAACCTATCTTCTGCCTACCTTCACCTAAAATTTCTCCGCTCTTTTTATTAGTAAAAATGAATAATAATTCAAATGTGGTAATTTTGGGTTTTGCTATACTCACCTCTATCATAACATCATCGAATAACAATGCTTCTTTTCTAAATTTCATACTGGCCTCTATGGTAACCATTGTTATTCTTTTGTTGACGAAAAACATAGGGTCAGGAGTAACTAGCCTAAAAAATTCCTCTCTTGCTACTCCTTGCCAAAAAAAGTAATTGGCAAAATACACATTACCAAATAAATTTGTATCCTTAAGATAGACTCGTAAATCGAATGAAAACTTTTTTTTAGCCATAATATCACACCTTTTCTATTTTCAAACTAACATACTCTATCAAATCCTTAACAGTCTTAATATTCTTTGCGTCTTCTCCAGAAATTTCAAAATTAAACTTCTCCTGTACTGCAAAAGATAACTCTGCGAATCCAAAAGAATCAATACCTAAATCCTCTATTAACAAGGCATTGGACTTAATTTTAGACGGCTCTATATCCAATGATTCCGCAAGGGTGTTTTTAACAATATCGCTGACATTAACATTTTCGTTTAGATTGGTCATAATAAACCTCTCTTTTAGCTACCTGTGTTATATGCAGAGAATATCAAACACGCATTATTGTTACCAAAACCAAAAGAATTAGAAAGCACGTTTTTTATCTCTTTTTTTATAGAACCTTTACACACATGACTTAGATTACAATCTTCATCAGGTATGCTCAAATTTGCTGTAGGATGTATATTACCGGTTTTTACCGTTAGGGCGCATACAGCGGCTTCAATGGCGCCTGCTGCACCTAACGTATGGCCTATCATTGATTTTGTAGAGCTAACGGGTACTTTATCTATGTTGTCCTTAAATACTTTAGCGATAGCTTTAGCTTCTGCCTTATCATTTGCAATAGTAGATGTACCGTGAACATTAATATAATCTACATCTCCAGGTAAAATGTTTGCCTCATCCAGACAAAGCTGCATAGCTCTCATTACATCCGTTGCATCAGGACGCGGCATAACAATATGGTATGCTCCAGATGTTACTGAATACCCTTTTACCTCTGCATATATTTTTGCATTTCTTTCTAATGCATGATCCAATGATTCCAGTATCAAAATAGCTGCCCCTTCACCCATCACAAAACCATCTCTATCTTTGTCAAAAGGCCTGGAAGCGGCCTCTGGATTATCATTTCTTTTACTCATAACATGAAGCTTGTCAAAGCCTAAAAAATTATATCTCATTATCGGAGATTCTGTACCTCCTGCAATCATTACCTCTGCCCTGTTTTGGCGTATTGTATCAAATGCCTGGCCAATACTGTGAGTACTGGATGAACAGGCTGTACAAATAGTTAAATTAGGCCCTTGAGCATTATATTGAATAGCTATCTGATTAGCTACTGAATTAGGCATAATCTTCGGGATAGACACTGGGTTACCAGCAGAATTACCGCCTTCTATTACCCGAACAATCTGTGTCTCTGCAAAGACCATGCCACCTAAACCAGTACCGATATAAACTCCTGTATACTTCGGGATCACTTTTTCAATCCCGCTGTCTTTCATGGCCATATCTGCCGCAGCAATAGCAAATTGTGCAAATCTATCTGATCGTCTTGCTGTAATTTTATCCATATATTCAGATGGATTAAAATCATCAATCAACGCAGCTATTTGACAATTATAATCACTAACATCGAAAGAAGTAATCTTTTGCACACCCGATTGCCCCTTTAAGCAATTTTTCCAAAATAGATCTTTGCCTATACCAATAGGGGTCGCAAGACCAACGCCTGTTATTACTACTCTTCCTGTGTTCACTATCCTACCTTTCTTACCAGATTATGCTTATAGCATATTGACCAAAGCATCTTATTGAGTCTCTCGACGTTCTCTTTATCTTTTTCCTCATCATAATTATACATATCTTCCTTTTCAACCCATACGCTAGAACTATCTGCTGTGTTTCCTATTCGAGAAGAGACAATTGACTGCTGTGTTCCATGTACCAGAACCGCCTTTGGGGCATTTTTAGATTGCATTATTTTCATTATTGTATCAACAGTTGAAACAGATTTATGGCCAAGAGGCTCTTTCTCCGGAACATCAGTAGCTGATATCACTATATCAGGCTTGAATGCATTAAGAGCTGGAATCGCTTGATTTTGGCAATAGATGCACCTAAATTCGTAGTCACCATATCCTCCTTCTTCATCCGAATCAATAATAGGCAAAAGGTATGGCATGAGAAATTCTCTTTCTATAAACATTATCTTTGCCACAGGAGTAACATCGTCTCTTCTTTTAATATCAACTAACGCTACTGGAGGAACAGTTGTCTCTAGATTTTCCCCAGCTTGTAGAACTTCCTCCATTCTGCTTGTAATCTCATTTAATACAAAGGGTTTCGGGAAAAAACCATCAACGCCGAGGCCTGATACCTCTTCCTTTACCTCATCATCAAAGCTTGTAATAACTAAAACTTTTGTTTTAGGGTATTTATCACGAATAATACGTAAAATTTCTGGGCCTTTTATGCCCGGAAGTTGCATGTCAAGCAAAACAACATCAAGCTCTTTGGCTTCAAGAACCTTTAATGCCTCTTCTCCTGTTGTAGCAACATACAATTCAAGCTCCATAACCTGCGGTAGATAATCACGTAGCATATTAATCAAACTTACATCATCATCTACGACAAGTGCTCTTTTTACTTTCGGCATCTTTTCCTCCTCACGTGCTTTGGGCAAACCGCTACTTTTTAATTATGTATTATTATAACAAATAGATATAGTGCTGTGTAGGGAAAACTGGGGGAAATGGGTTATTTTTTAGATTTATCTCGAGAATTAAAAAGGGGTCAAATGAAAAATGGGGCGGAGTGATTTTGATCGAAGTAGAAATCGCTCTGGCCCCTTTTGCGTTTTTATAAGCTAAGAAAGAAGCAGGTGTGACCCTATTTCTTCCTTCTACATCTCAATCAACTAGTCGCTGTCCCTAGTTCTTTCATTACTAACCGGAAAAATCTAAAATATCAAAATTTAATTCATATTTGTCTTCATTAGTTTTTTTAATAATTGTTTTATCCATTAACAGATGTAAGTCTCTTCTTGCTGTTCTTTCTGTAACTTTTCTATAAATAGGTTTGAATTTATCAAGATCAAATAAACTTTTTAGTGTAAAGGCTAATGGAGTATCAATAAGCATATTAAGCAAATCATGTTGTCTTTGAGAAATCTTTTTTTGTTTAGATAAACTTCTATAGTATTCTCTAAGCGTTGTTATCTTAATCCACATAATGATTCGCTTCTGAATGTCTTCACAAGAGCTTAATAACCCGTTTAGAAAAAACTCTAAAAAATAAGTAATATCGTTGTCTTTATTGCGCTCAGATATGGAAAAGCTTTTAAAATACTCATCAATATTTCTATAGTAATAATTAGACAACATAACAGATACATATCTTATGCCTGCACTGCGCAATAAAATAGCCTCTATGGCACGCGCTGTTCTTCCGTTTCCATTTCCAAATGGGTGTATCAAAGCTAAATAATAATGCGCTAATGCCGCCCTAATAGCTGCATCTTGTTTTAAAAGTATTGGTGAATTTATCCACTGTATAAAAACTTCCATAAGTTTTTTAATATCTACTAAATTTTTTGGGGGAATATAAACACCGCCGTGCTGAGCACCCCCAACTTTTCTTAATTCATTCCTGTAAACTCCTGGTTCATTATCTCTTTTATCGGTATCTGCTGTAATGATTGAATGTACGCGCTTAATTGTTTTTTCATCCAGCAAATACGGATTTTTAAAATCTGTTTTAACTTTCTTAATAATCCTGTAAACTCTTTTTAAGTTACTAATTTGTATTTCCGGTTCAATTAAATCCTTAGTGTCCTTGTTTTCAGAAATAACTTTATCGACCTCTTTTTGAGACAAAGGGTTGCCTTCTATAGCTGCTGTTCCAAAAATAGATTTTTTGATTAGTTCTTCTTCAAGAATAGCCATTAATTCGGGGAGAATTGGTATATGCTTGATTGATCTATAAATAGCTTTTGCCTTGATCAAATAGTTTTCTAATTTTGCCTTATCAAAATTAGCGCTTAAAGCAAAGTATCCACTTTTAAATGTTTCAACTTTTATGACATTGTTTTTTTCATTCATTTTGTCACCATTTTTGTCATACTTAACTTATTACATTACAACACTATATATACATTATAATTGTAGATTTGTCAAGACTTTTGTCATAATATTTCGCTTATTTCAAACAGGTGGGTCAATTTAATTAAAAATCCATAACAGAGGCCTTATTGATGGTGTAGAAAGCCACCATAGCCCTTTTACGTCTCAATTAACTAGTCGCTGTCCCTAGTTTATCAATTGCTCCTATCTAATAATACACTTAAATTATTTGAATTGGAACCTCTTATAGAAAAATCACTAACAGTGCATCTATTAGGATAGCCGCCTTGAGCGCTGCAATAAAGCTGGACCAGATCTCCTGGTGACCAACCATCAATATCCTCTGAAATGCTCTGCCATGAGTTACTATTGCACTGACTATGACTTCTGCCTACAGGAACCCCATTTCTGTAAACCTGAGACCCAACACAACCTGAATTACTGTAACTTGTACTACCTCTCATGTTCCAGGTAAGTCGTAGGGCGCCACCTCTGTCGATACGTATCTCTTTGACTTTCTGAGGGCTTGTACCCGGGTTTTGATATTCAGAAGGCGCGGATGCTATAACTTCATCTCCAACTATATAATCTTCATACCGAAAGACAGATGCTGGGAACTTTCCATCTGAATCTAATGCTAATAGCTTATTGGGTTCTGGTAATATAGAAGCTGATATACCATCTACTGTATCAGCAGAGTCTGTAGTATAAGAATGCAGAGCCTCTTCTGCTGTTTTTGCTCTAAAAGCATAGGCAGAACTTGATAAAGTCTGGCGGGGGGTCATTTCAGTATCGCTTCCTACTTGTATGCCAAGATAATAGGGCTTATCAAAAGTAAGAGTTAGATCCTTAGTTGCGCCAATTTGGGTGCTGAATAGGCCTTTTTCTGTTGTAACATATTGGGTTTCATACCATAAGGGACTGCCACCAGCCTGTACATCATATATTCTAAATGTTACAGAGTGCGTGCCATCAGAGACGGGGCTGCCGCTTGGGTTTGTGAGCTTTCCTTGGTAGTTTATTGAATGGGGGATTTCAGCGAAAGATAGGATTGGTAACGATAGGGTAGTTATTGCTAGAATAGATATAGCGATTACTGCTTGTCGTAATATCTTCATTTTCAGTGCCTCCTTTTAAAATTTAATGGGTGTCTGTCCCTATTTTTACCCTATTTTTACTCTATTTTACCGATGTTTTTAGGATTTTCTTTTTTAATAAATTAACAGCAATAATATATATTATCAGAATTATAAGCATTGACATAAAAGTAAAAAACATGGCAATGATACCAGCTTTTAAATCTATTGGCTTAATATATTCTAAATTAGATTCATAAACAAAACGTTGATAAATCATCATGCCCGATAAGGGGAAAAGTGCTATTTTAGAAATTAAGATAATTTTTGCTAAAAAATAAGACATGTGGTAATATTTACATAAAATAATTACACCTAAAAGGAAAGGCACCATCCCAATAATCTTGTTAATTCTTCTAACTATATCTGTAATCACATAGAAAGAATAATTATTTTGTTCAAGCCAATTAGAAAAATTATTGTACTCTGCCTGATCTAGATTTTCATTCATAATAGGCAAATAATCAATAAGATATAAAGCGCCAAAAATAATAAATAAAATGGCTATAAATTTTAACATTATTTTACTCCATGTTTTATTTGCTAATAAGCAGGTTGTACCCATTTCCAATCAATAGACAGAGCGCTATCTATAGATTTACCAACTCCTTGTCCAACATTCGAACCGAAAGCCATTCCCGCTGTTTCAAAAGGACCCATATCAGAGAAAAATACTGATAGAGCCCTAAATCCACTTACTAAGGATTTAGGGGCATTTCTCATCTCTGCAAAGCTTGAGAACCAGCCAAATGCTTTTGATAGAACATTGCCTCTTGGTTCTCCAAGTGCATTAGCAAGTGTTTTATCAGCTCCGTATAGTAAATCGTATTTATAGTTGTAAGTACTGACAGGAGCTGTTGGCTGCGAAGCTTGGTTTGCTACTTCAATTGCTGCTTCGAACTGTCCTTCTACCCCTTCAGGGATACTTGCATCAATTGCTTTTTGAACATTTGTATCTTTAACAGCCTCTTGAACCTGCTGTTGTTTCTGAGGACCAAGTTTACTGCTATTTGCCTGACCAGCAGAGCTTAGGGCGCTTGAGGCTAGTGAAGTAGTAAATCCAATACCAAAGCCTATGGCTGCACCAATCCCTGCGCTCTTAAACATGGAACTGGCACTTCCTGCTCCAC
>CAZWMG010000006.1:0-87646 GCA_964634945.1 uncultured Planctomycetia bacterium
GGCTTGCCCCGTAACAAATTTTCCGAACGTAAGTTCTTAGAATTTGGTTCGGGGAGGGAGGCCGAAGCTGCTTTTTTGTTTAGAAGAGAGATAGAGTAGGGAACACATTAAATAGGTGTCTGTCCCTATTTTTCAACTTTTACTCTTTGAATATACCGCCTATAAAGAAACGGGGAAATAGGACATAAGCATGAATGCTAAAAAAACAATCTTAATTACTGGTGCGGGCTTTAGTAAAAATTTTGGTGGGTTCCTTGCATCTGAAATGTGGGCTCACATATTCAATAATTTCGAAGTGCAAAAAAATGAAATTTTGCGTAATAAACTTCTTAATAACTATGATTATGAAAGCGTGTATGCGTCGATAATGCATCAAGCATGTTTGCCGCCATATGAAGATGAGCGCAAAAAAGGATGTAAGATATTAGAGGATGCAATACTATCTGCTTATGTAAAACTTGATGATGTAATCAGAAAATGGGCATATAGAAGCGGCGCCCCTTTTCCCGTAAATCATTATGCTTTAGATGCATTCTTGAATAAATTCTCAAGTAATGAAAAAACTGCTAAAGGATTTATCTTTACATTAAATCAGGACTTATTTTTTGAAAGAAAATATATCAATGGGCATCGGTTTATTTACCCGGGAATTAAATATCCTTATCAACTAAATGAGCCAATAAGACGTGATTTACCATTACCTCGAGAGATGTATATTACAATTTCATCTAAGAAAACCTCTGCCGAAGAACAAGAAAAAGAATTAAAAATAGGAAATTCATTTTATGTAAAGCTACATGGTTCGTTTAATTGGCGCAGTTCTGACCAACAGCAATTAATTATTACAGGCGAGAATAAAATTGAAAAAATAAAAACAGTTGGCCTGTTAAGTTGGTATTGGGATATTTTGCGTGATGT
This sequence comes from uncultured Planctomycetia bacterium, assembly GCA_964634945.1. Taxonomy (GTDB): domain Bacteria; phylum Omnitrophota; class Gorgyraeia; order JABMRG01; family JABMRG01; genus JAUVHV01. The sequence continues at coordinate 919 of CAZWMG010000006.1, forward strand.
TTTAACTCAGGGTGATGCAAAAGTACTTATTCTTGGATATGGCTTTAAGGATAAACATTTAAATCAGGTTTTAGAAAAAGCCATTTTTGAAAAAAATCTTAAGATATATATTCTTTCACCCGAGCCCTTTTCTTCTATGCGGGCAGCTGCAAAACAATATCAGTTTCATAAAGCATTGGAAGAAGGGTTAAGTGGCTATTTTCAGTCTGACCTACTTGGACTTTTCCCTAGTGATCAGTCTGAAACACAACTTTTGCAAGATATCGAGGATTGTTTCTTTAAATAATTTGTTACTTTATGCTTTATAAATATATAAATAAAAGGGGTCAGGCTCCTTTTATAAAAGATGTAAAATTCACTAAAATTCGTGCTCAGGGGTGTCCCCTTTGGGACCGTCCCAGTTTTACATAATATATAATTCACTGCTATCTAAGCTTTACAATAAGGGGTAAAAAATGAACTTAAATTTATCTATAAATCATTTTTTCAGATACGAATATGTGGGGCTTTTAACTCTATTTTACACTGAGCTCTACTTTCGCAATATTGGCTCTAAATTTTTAATATCAGAATTTAACCCGGCATTTATTGTTTTACTCGCTTTAATTATTGGTGCTCCTATTTATTTTTTTTACAAAATATTGATTAGTGAAATAGTTATAGCTCAAATGCTCATACACCCACGCAAATCGGTACCTGCAGAATTAAGCATGAATGTATTCCATTATATACAAAAAAAATACAAAATAAAACCACTTTATTCTGAAGATGCTCTTAGATTAGTGAGAACCACTTTTAAGCATAAAATGCAATCTGGGTTTCATCTACAACATTCGGAAATACATATGTGCTATCTAACTGCTGTTATTTCAATATTTTTCGGTTCTTTATTATTAAATCAGCATTATGAGTTCATAATAGTAATGACCGGAGTTGTTTTCTTCTTGATAGGATGGCTAGCAGATATTCATCTTTGCAGGATTGAATGTGATTATCTTATACAACAGGACGAAAGTGAAATAAGATCTATTTTAGGCCAATTTCGCAAGGCTAATCTAAATAAAGAAGTAAATATGTCTTGCAATCCTAAAGAGAGTAAGTGCGGTTGTGGCTGTATTGCATATATGCTTGGCATTATTGGAGCAGCAGTATACTATATATCAGCTGCAACTGGTTTTTGGACTGGAGCAGTAGGCCTTCTAAAATCACTGGTATGGCCAGCATTCTTAGTCTCTGGACTGCTTAAGTCTTTAGGGGCTTAGTAGAAAGGCACAAAGGAACTGTCCTTGGCTGTACACATGCTTAAATATTGATAATATACCAGTAATTAAAGATTATGATTATTGCGCCTATAGAGAGTCAGTAGAGGGGGTTTTGTAGTGGTTTAGAACTGTCCTTGGGTTTTGGTTTTTTATTATTTTACCGCAAGGGGAATGGGAATAAGGGGCAAAAAAAAGGAGAGAAAAATGGAAAATAATGCATCTTCAATCATTTGCAGTGCAGTGCGTGCTGTTGGAGTTATTAAACCAAAATTTGACCCAGCACAAGGAAACTTTTCGCCACCTAAGCTACGGATTGACGGAACTGGTTTTTGGCTTAAAAAGCATGAGGCTTTTATTACATGCTCCCACGTTGTTCAAAATATTTTAGGGGCATCAATAGAGGTAGCTGGAATGCTTGTTGTTGGCGGAAATAATTTCGAATATCGCAAGGCAACTATATCTATTATTGATGCTGTTCACGACCTAGCAGTGTTGCATGTTGAGGCAGACAAAGAATATCTTGATTCTCAAATAGCCACAGGTTTAGAAATAGCTGATCGCAACATCAACATCGCGGAGCAAGTAGCGTATGCGGGTTTCCCTTTTGGAAATGAATTGCTTAATAGTAGGCACTCTCCTACATATTCGGAGGGTGTAGTTGGTTCAGAAATACTTGAAGACACGATTCCTAAGACAATACAAATTTCTGGGTCAGTAGCCGGTGGTTACTCTGGTGCGCCTATAGCACTGAAAAGCGAGCCAAATAAGGTCATTTCTGTTTTAGCAAACTCGCCATCGAAAGAGGCAGGAGATGCAAGTATTTTTAGGGGAATCCACTGGAAGCATCTCAATAAACTATTCGAGCTAATCAATTCCTGAACACTGACAATTCAGGAGACGGAATACTGTAAAGCGGTACACCCAAATCAACTAAAATAGGGAAATAGCATGACAACAAAAAACGGAAAAAGAAAAGCATATGATATCACTAGGAATTGATTTACAAAAAGGTTTTGTAAGATACTCCATTCTGGCTGGGACTAAAAATAACCCAAAACTAACTAAAAAAGATCGCATTGCAATTCCTAGCATTCCTAATACCAAAAATCTGCTAAACTGGTTTGAGTCATACTTTCAATCACTCCTAAACAAGGAAAATCCAAACACGGTTTCTTACCGAGTTTCCGAAAATCCAAGCAGAAAACAATTTCCCTATTTAATATACCCATATGCTATTTTAAATTTATTGTGTTTTAGAGGTAATCTACAAATACATGAATACATAACAAGAAACATAACCCCTAAAAAACTAAGCTTCCAACCAAGTGAAGATAAGTATGTAATATGCGATAAGGTTTTTGGTAAAAACCCACCGTACTGGGATATTAGCCAAAAAAACTCAATACTTGTTGCCTGGCTATCTTTAACTTAAATACACATTTTTATGGAAAAAATGATTGCTGAAAAATACAAACTTATCACTCCGCTAGGCAAAGGTAGATATGCTACAGTCTGGCTTGCAATTGACACTGCCCTACAAAGAGAGAAAGCAATTAAAATTCTAAATGCTTCTAATTCTGATGAATACATTCATGATTGCTTGGAAGAAGCAAGGACTTTGAACAAGTGTGAGCATAAGCATATTGTAAAAATTAACGAAGCTCACAAGCATGTAGAGGGTGATAGCAAAACAGTAATTATTGACATGGAATACATAAAAAAAGGCTCTCTTGAGCAATTCATGAAGAAAGAATTTTTAACTTGTTGTTCTGCTATACAGCACACATGTGACATTTTGTTTGGACTAGAACATGCACATAATCTTGGGATAGTGCATAAAGATATTAAACCAGGAAACATAATGCTGGGCATTAATCATGCTAAGTTGTCTGATTTTGGTTTAGCTGCACGTAAAGACAAAAACCATAGCACCTACTTTAGCCATTTAGCTCCAGAATATTTTACTCAAAAAGTGCAAAATGTACAAACAGATATTTTTGCTGTCGGTATAACTTTATACAGATTACTAGCTAATGTTACTGACTGGAAGAAGTCAAAATCAACGGTTCGCAATCTTGATGCTAAAGTTAAGTCTGGCAAATTACTAAAATATTTAGAGTGGCCTCCCTATGTGCCATTAAAAATCAAAAGGCTTGTTTTGAAAGCTTCTAATCCAAACTTAACCTTACGATATGCTAATGCTTCTGCAATGCGCAGAGGATTAGAGTCTCTAAAATTTAGTATTGATTGGAAAAAAATAGGTAAAATGAGCTGGGTAGGCCGCGACATCACAAAGGATGATGAATGGAGTATTGATTGTGAAGCAAAACAGTTTATTCGAGTTATAGTAAAAAAGAACAGAAGGAGAGTAGCTAGCCATTGCGCTACTTTCCCAAATATAAAAAAAGCGGATGAATACATAAGTAACCATGTTGCGCAAACAATACTCGTCACCTAGAACAACAATAAAAGAGGCTTGACATTGAGCCTCTTTTATTGTATATTAGTTATGAGCATATGCTTATAAGTAATAGGGGGTATAGGAGTGCCTAGGAAACCGATAGGAAGACCTGTAAAGACAAGGTATATCAAGGCAGAGCCGGAGATAATACAGTTCAGCCCCAGGGGCCGGCCTGGAAGGCCTGATGAGGTTGAGCTTTCTATGGATCAATATGAAGCATTAAGATTAGCGGACCATAAAATAATGCCGCATAACGCGGCTGGTAAGATCATGGGAATTTCGCGTCAGACCTTTGAGAGAATACTTAGGAAAGCTAGAAATAAAATCGCGGATGGTATTGTAAATGGCAAGATTATCAGGATTGAAGGCGGCACGGTTAAGGTTGGATAAAAGGTAAAAGGAAAAAGGTTAAAGGTTAAAATAGAAAACTGGCAGAAAAATCGGCTTTTAGAGCTGTTAAAAAGGCTTGTGAGAGGGCTTAGAATGGACGTTCTTTTGACAGGCAGGGCAAAGATAAGCTAGATTCTTTCCGCCGTAGGCGGACTGACGCGCTTCGCACTCAGAATGGGCATAATACTAAAAATATGGTGATATTTCAAGGAGAAAAAATGGCTGAAAAAAACTTAAAAGAGTGGCAGATATTGCGCAAAAAATTGCTTGAAAATTACTTCTTTTACAGGGGTGGTTGTGAGATAGATGGCATAGCAGTATGGCCAAAAAATATGGGGGAACATGTTGGCGTTTCCGAACGAATAGCAGAATACTGGCTAAAGGGCAAGTATATACCAACCAAGAGGCACATCACTAAAATAAGAACCTATTGTGAACGCCTAAAACCACTTCCGGAATTTTCTGCAGAAATAAAAGAATACCAGCAAGAACTTTTAAAATCAGCTGAAGGCATACTGCAAACACTCAAACTAGAAGACTAAATCCCAGCTTAATCTCAGAATAGAAAACAAAAAAAGCACCTCTCTTTGCTTCAATATGCATACTTCTGAATTGGACTATAATATATCTTATGTTAACTATACAGTATAGCAGCCCTTAGCGTAAGCCTTTATATCACTGCACTTATGGAGTTGTCCAGAACACTTGTGGATATCCCTCTAAAACCCGTATCAAAGAACCTTAAAATATCTCAAGTACTATCAAGCTCTACAATCTTGTCAAGAATTTTTTTGTCAAATCGTCAAAAAATTTTCCACAAAGACAGATTAATAAAAACGTCTTGCATAAATAATTTTGTTGACACTTATACCTAATTCTGCTACTTTACATACACAAAACCTTACAAAACTTTAATTTTCTGTGGATAAATATTATGTTAAACATCGGATCGTATAGGCTCAAATCAAGGCTCGTTTTGGCCCCCCTTTCAGGCTGCTCTGATCTGCCATTTCGGGCAATGTGCAAGGCTCATGGCTGCAAGTTTGCGTTTTATGAGATGCTGGATGCCCATGGCTTGACCTATGGACATAAGCGCACCTTATCAATGCTGGGCTCTGACAAAGTTGACTCTCCGATTGGGGCTCAGATTTTAGGCCATGATCCTGAAAGAGTTTTAGAAGCTGCAAATATTATCATAGCCAATTCAAAACCAAAAATAATAGATCTGAATTGCGGGTGCCCTGCCTTAAAAGTACTTAAGAAAAAGTGCGGCGCCTATCTTCTTAAAGAGCCAAGGCAGGCTGGCAAGATCATCAAGAAACTGGCATCCTCTCTCTCTATTCCTATTACAGTGAAGGTAAGAGCCGGCTGGGGTAAGGAGCATAAAAATGAGGGCTTGTTACTGGCAAAAATAGCGCAGGATAATGGCGCAAAAGGGGTATTTTTCCATGGCAGAAGCTGTTCTCAGGGGTACTCAGGAAAGACTACTTATGAGCCTATAAAACAGGCTAAAAATGAGCTAAACATACCGGTTATTGGCAGTGGTGATATACTATCTCCTGAACTTGCTAAAGATATGCTTGATAAGACAGATTGTGATGGTATATTAGTGGCCAGGGGCGCTTTTGGAACCCCTTGGATATTTGAACAGATAGAAAAGTACCTAAAAGACGGCCTACCTCCTTCCCCTGCGTCTTATGAAAAAATTGTAAATACAGCTAAAGAGCATTTAACTATATATAAGAATTGGAGAAAAACTACCTCAGAAAAGTACTATGTAGGACACCTAAGAAAAGTGGCGATATGGTATTCTAAGGGCCTGCCCTACTCAAAAAGAGCGCGTGAAGACATAAGTTGCTCAAAAGGTTTTGATGAAATCATAGGTGTCTTAGATAAGCTGAAAAGTGATTATGATATCAAGTGGTTAAAAAGATAAAGGATTAGGCAGAAGGATCAAGAGATAATTAAGCCTGAGCTACCTTATGCAGTAATTCTGATATAAAGGTTTGGTATTTGATACCGAACTTCTTTGCCTTTTGCCTTATGCTAGCAAGATCTCCACTATTAACACGGATGTTTAATACAGCATCTTTCTTACGAGCAGCCACAGATCTTGCAATTATATCAAACTCTTTTTTTGACACATTCACATACTCTTTTTTAAGCAAAGCGTCTTCAATCGCTTTTTCATTCTTAGCTAGCTTTATTTGTCTCATTTTAACTTGCCCTCCTTGTAAAGCTTGGTAAATTTTCTACTCGGGTATAAAGTTTTCAAAAATATACTATCTCTATCCTCAATGTATGGCACAATCCATATATATCTTTTATAATAAAAAAGTAGTATCCTCTGATTGGACCTCTTTGGATGTTTCTTAACCGCTATAAGCTTTGCACCAATCAATTCATCAAAAGACACAGCACGTGCCTTTTTAAGTCGTTCACTTTTTAAAATACTCCACCTAATAGTCTTCATAAAATAGTTTCAGTATGTATACATTATTGTATATACAATATATCAAGATTTCACATATATGTCAAGGGAAAAATCTGAAAGTACTCGAAGGGCCTGCCCTACTCAAAAAGAGCGCGTGAAGACATAAGCCGCTCAAAAGGTTTTGATGAAATCATAGGTGTCTTAGATAAGCTGAAAAGCGATTATGCTATTAAGTGGCTAAAAAGGTAAAAATTACAAGATTTTCCTTGAAGCCTTCTTATAGATATCTCTTCTATGCCCAACGGTTAGAACGATGATCAAGATTTGCTGATGTAAGATCTTGTATATTATACGGTAATCTCCAGAGCGGTAAGAATGCAAACCAGAAAGCCTCTTTGTTAAGCATTTTCCTATCAAAGGGTCATGGGCAATGCGCTGTATCGCGTCTTTTACTTGGCGCTTCTTCTTAGCAGATAAGGTAGTTATATTGCCTGTAGCTTCTTTTGTGAATTTAACATTATACATCACCAAAAACTTCCTCAAATGTAAAAAGCCTGCCTTCTTTTATATCTTTTTTAGCTTTTTGGATAGAGGCTAGCATATTCTTATCAGCCATAATTTCAAGCGTCTCCAGCTCTTCCGGAGAAAGCATAACAGCCTCTGCCCTGCCATTTCTGGTGATAATCAAGTGTTTGCCAAAATGAGCTATTTTTTTAATCAACTCAGGCAATTTGCCTCTTGCTTCTGATATAGGAACTATATAATCCATTTGCCTCACCTCCAAAGTAATTGTACAATATTTTGTACAATATGTCAATAGCTAGTATGAAATTCCTAAAATTTATTATTGAAGTTTTGATGAGTGAGAAGTAGCGCGCGTTTTCTTAAAAAATAACCAGGTATTATCTTTACCATCTTTAGGGGTAAATTTTAATAGGCAATATTGGCCTGTTAATCTCTTGCCATGCAAGTCAAATACAATCTCTTTTTTATCTGCTTTTATTAGGCCATATGTGCCTTTGTCCCATATCTCTACTGTGCCCGCGCCATAATGGCCCTGCGGTATCTCCCCTTCAAAATCAGCATAATCCAATGCATGGTCCTCAACCTTAATAGCTAGTCGCCTTACACCTGGCACTACAGGCGGTTCTTTTGGTATAGCCCAGCTTTTTAAGGCCCTTTCTCTCTCAAGCCTAAAGTCGTAATGCAGATGTGAGGCATTATGCTTTTGTACAACAAATATAAGCTGTTTGCGCTGTTTTTGATTATTTTTCATATTTGCCTAATCGTTATGTTAAAATTTATGGCTCACCTTAGCTCTTGGACCTTTCAATTCAAAATCTGTCTGAGTACCTAAATCCGCTGGATTGGACTTATTCTTCTTTGTCGCATGCAACTTAATTGAAGCGCAGCCACTAACAAGGGCCAATATAATAAACATAAAAAATACTCTCATATTATAATATTATAGTTTTGTTATATAGAAATAGCAAGAATGAATTACGAATAGACATAGGAAGATTTTGTATTAGATGCTGGTTTTTAATGATATGCGATTATAATGGGAATTTTAAAAATATCAGAACGAGTATGCTAATGAGGATATAACACGGAGATCATTATCTTTTGTATCTGCCGGCGGCGCCGCGTTGTAATCATCTATAAGACTTATGCGCAGGCTTAACTTATGATTCATGGCGATATCGAGCATTGTTTCTGAGTGGATCCTGTAATCACTGAAATCCTCAAAAACAGGGTAATACAATATGTTCTGCGTGATTTTTGTGTTACTAAATAATTTTTTCTCAAAAAATGCCCTGGGAACAAGTACCCAATCCCCTTTATCCTTTATATTAGACCTGTATGAGGTATGCTCATAACCCGCGCCTGCTTCAACCATCAGCTTTAATCTAGGCAGATCATAGAGCCAGTAACCGAGACCTGCAGCGGGTACAAACCTGTAATCTATATCAGCAAACCTGTCGTGATCTGCCTCTATCCTATAAAAATTATACCACCTCTTCATGCTTCCAAAGCTATAAGCATATCTTCCCATACTATACCACTTATGCGCATCCATCTTGTTGTTTGCCGAGGAATAATACATGTTACCTTTAGCTGTCCATTCGTCAATATGCTTATTCTCTCTATTAAGCAGGAAACTGCCTGAGAACTGGCTTTCACGCGTATTGCCTGTAGCGTAATTATAGCCCAATGCAACCTCTCTCTTCCATATTATATCTGTCGGATCATTGATATCTTTTCGCAAGCCATCTTCTGCTCTAACAATATGGCCTATCAAGTCTCTCTTTACCACGATTGAACCCATAGCCTCTGTCTCTACAGAAAGGCTATCCTGTTCTTCCTGCGTTATCTGCCCGCTTATCTTATCACCATTCTTAAGATATATCTCATCAGCGTAAACAGTGGCAAGAAATCCAGTAAAAAATACAATCGTTATTAAAAGACGTGTAAATATCTGATTCATATTCAAATTTTCCTTAACAGCAATATTATTGTATATTACTCCTTATAAGTTTTACATGCAAGTGATTTTGTTAAGATACGAATTGGTATGGCAAGGCCTTTTTTGATAGGATACAACAGGTAATAGTTTTAGCTGCTTATAGCGAAACCTAAGTTTACCTTATTACGATTAGCGCGCCTTGTTACGGGACTTGTGTTGGGATATCCTAGCTTGCGCGCTACATTCATATTTTTAATAGGGATGTTTTCTACTGCTAATCTTTCAACGGCGCCTTTAAGCTCATGAATAAATACGCTTCTCCTCGAAAGCACTCCCAATAAACTGAAATCTATCTTATGATATTTAGAGCGCCTTGTTAGCTCCTTTGATTCCTTATAGCCGAGTTTGTACGCTACATTGCATATGGTTGGCAGCTTATCTTCTTCGATTAATTCTTTAACAGCGCCTGCAACCTTATGTATAAATTTATCTCTGCTGAAAACCACTAATCCTAATAAACTTAAATCTATACTATAATAATTCGCGAGCTTTGTTATAGGACCTGCTGTATCATAGCCTAGTTTGCGTGCTACGTTTCGCGTAATAGGCAGTTCACCTTTGTCTGTTAATTCCTTAACAGCGCCTTCAACCTTATAAATAAAAACATCTCTACTTGTAAACAATCCTAGCAAGTTTAAGTCTATACCATGATACTTGGCTAGTCTTGTCAAGGACCCTGTTTTCTCATAGCCTAGTTTGCGTGCTATATTTCGCGTAATAGGCAACTCTCCTTCTTCTATCAATTCTTTAACAACACCTTTAATCTTTTGTATAGTCTTATCTCTACTGCCGCTGGAAGAAGCCTTAACAGCCCCATTAAGGGCCTTTAAAACTTCAGGATGCGCGCTTAAATACTCTTTTACTCTTGCGTCATAATCAGCCTCTTTTGCTTTTTGCATAGTAAGTTCTTCCTGCCATTTAGGTTCAATGGTTTTACCAGGAAAAGCCTTCTCAAGCCATTGAATCTGGTGCTTTGCACACCATCCATGTGAAATGTTACTTGGTATCTTTATTTCTGTTACCTCGTACGCCTTGCCGCATGTAGCGCACATTGAAACCTTAATATTTTTCCCTTTGATATACTTCTCAACTATGGGCTCAACGATGTCTCTGCTGCCTATAAAACCATGCGTTAATAAGAGTATTTGGAATAGATGGTCATTGTTCAGGATATCCTCATCCTCTTTTATATCTAAATTAAGGGTATCGATATCACCTGCCTCATCACCATGGTAAAATGCTAACAATGCATCCGCTATCTTAAAGTAACGTTGAAGCTTAGTATCTGCCGCAATAATAGGGCTAATAGTAGGCACTTTGCCTAAATAGATATTGCCTGTATTGCCATCTATTGTTATGGTATCGCCATTTTCGATCCTACAGGGTTTGCCAGTATTATCTGTATACACAATACCGCTGTCATCACGTGCAAAATTAGCGCCAGCACGAAGAGTTACAGCCGGTTTTATAATATCTGCTGTTCCCATTTTTTCTCTGGCTAATTCCGCGATATGGTTAATCAATGAATCTTCCTTTGTAATAAAGCCCACGGGCCAGTACATGTCAATCTGGCTGTGAAAAAATGATGAGCCCATAGCCGCAATAGGGTTATCATACTTATCAAATAAAAATCTATCGGGGTTCTCACGCACAATTAACCTTCCTGTTACAACACCCGGAGAAAGCGGAAATCCCCTTAAAACAGGCTCTATGTCACAATTAGGGCTTACTACAGGCGATTTGAGTAAGGAGATAAAATGATCTATCCGTTCCGACTCCTTTAAAACGCTTCCGCTCTCTTCGTAATCAATACTAAGAATATCTCTTGTAGCTATATCTGAATAGCTTATCTTATCAGCAACTTCACGATACGTCAGAGTACCATTGATTCCCATATCGATCGCGTAATGGACCAGGGCCACAGGATGTACAAGAGCAGATCTTTGTTGAAGAATATACAATTTACCGCCTTCAATAGTAAATTCAATATTTCTAATATCATTGTAAACTGTCTCTAATTTCCTAGCATTCTTTTTAATAGCGGCTAATTGTGCCGGGAACATCTTTTCAAAAGTCTCTTTATAAAATATTACCTGTCCGCTTGAAGGCGTTACAACCGCAGGCCCTTGTGACTTATGAGCCATTTCAATGTATACGCTGTTCTCGCCTGTTATCGGGTGCCTTGAAGCGGCAATACCGGTGCATGAGTTGTTATTGAGATTACCAAAAACCATCGCCTGCACAGTAAAAGCTATATATGTGCTATCTCCTAGCATTTTTTTACTGTGCAAAAGCCGAGCTTGTTTTGAAAGATCTCCCATATCACCTTCTTGATATTTTTTGAAAGCTTCTACCGCAAGCGCTAACTGCTGCCATGGGTCCTCAGGGAATTCTATATTGTGCTTGTCTAATAGATATTTTTTTAGCTTACTAATAGTTTCCTTGTATACCAACTTCTTAGGCACCCCGTCTTTACTTATCAGTTCAAAGCCTACAAAATGGTGCGCATTATCATATTTTCTAATAAAGTTATTTTTATATATCTCTAATATGTCATAATCCAAAGTATTGATAATGTCAACACCCAACACAGCCTCACTATAAAAGCATAAATACATTAAATACATATTGTACAATTCAACCTTATCTTCGAACCGCTTCTCCAAGGCCTTGACTGTCTCGTCATTTAAACCTATATTGAGCAATGTGGACAATTTCCCGGGCTCAACAAATGGATATCCTGCCCTGATTGAAAGAAATAGCGGTTTTTTAGCATCCCCGAAATAGCGCTCTTTTCCTGATAAAGCTTTCATCCGCTTTTCTATCTCACCTACCGCACGGCGCAATGATGCACGATCATTTGATAGAGTTCTAATCTCATCTGATGTAATTTCAGAATCGATAACAAATCCCGGAGGAACAGGCATATTCTCCAAGGCTAGTCGCATTAGGCCTGAGCCCTTATCACTCAATAGGATTTTATTCTCAGGATTGCCGTCCGCATAGCCGGGCCAAAAAAAGTGCAGGTGAGCAATGTCAGGCGATAGTCGCACATCAGCTTGTAAGTGAGTATCTCTATCCGCCTCAGCCATGGCCCCTAAAATACCAGACGATGCCTGTGGTCTCAGCGCATCTATTTTTGACTTTTTTATCTCTGCAAAGAGACAGCCTTGCCCCACACCATTGAAGGCAAATGCAACTACTATTATAAATATAATTATACTTTTCATTTTTAGAAAGGTTTCTTTAGCATTAAGCGGCGCTTTGAATTGCTTTTCTTATATATGATACAGAGAGGTTTCTAGAATGCGTAATTAAACGCTCTGAGATCACAGGATGCATTTTTAGGTACTCTGCCACTCTCTCACCAACTTTAGCTTCTCTGGCTTCCTGCGCCCTAATACGTTTCAAGCGGGCAGGCCCATCTTGCTTGCTATAATCATAGCGTTCAATGATGTTGCCTGCATCTTTAATACATTTTCCATGCGAAATACCACTTGGACCTTCGTATTTTCGCACTGCGTATATCCTGCCACATGTAGCGCACATTGATACCGTTATGTTTTTATCCTTGATATACCTTTTTACTATTTTTTCAACCAGAGCTTTATTATTTATAAGATAATACGTTAATAAGCGCATCTGAAATAGGTGGTCTTCCGTACTAATATTTACATCATTGAATATTCTCTCTAATTCTCTAGTACTGTTTTCAGGGGTCTTGTTACCCGAAGAAGAGGTTTTCTCCGTAACCGGTAAAACAGCAGTTGCAGTACCCGGGCGTATTGGAGCAAGATAACCGTTTATCCTGTTATCCTGATCCAGTCTGCGTTTCATGATAACCTGCAATGAGCGCGCCAGAGAACTCACACCGCCAGTCTCTTTAAGTTCCGCATCGAGTAATTTTATGAATTCATCCGTGTGCATTCTTAACAAAACGCTCTTTTGCGATGCCACAACTGTCTTGCTTCTTGGAAGCTGTTTCGAATCATTGAATAATGACATAAACCTATCACGCATATCTTTATCCATATCCAAGCTCTTTATCTCTGAAATATCCATTACATTCCATATATAATAACCAGCACCTGCTATAAACTGCTGGCTTATCATGTCCTTCCTAAAAAGAGCCTTTAAATCATCTTCTGTATATAAGCTTAACGCTCTTCTAAGAATAGCCATCTCACCCAATACATGCCCCTTTCCTAATGTCTTTATACCATTCGGCATATCCGCGATACCTTCAATATTTACTTTTCCGCTTAATATTATATATACATATGGATTATCGATAGTAAGGTCTCCTTCTCTGTAGATTATATGCCCCCCTCTCATCTCCTCTATACTACCTATAGTTGCAAACTGCTTTCTGATTAGATCCCCAAAAATAATATTTTCAGCAGTGGTCTCTATAACTGTTGACTCTTTCAGCAGGTTATCAGCCCTCACTATACTCTTACGCCTGTCAGCTCTCTTTATAACCCTCAATGATTCAAAGACCTGTGCCCTTTGGAGCCCAGGTTCATTCTGCTGGCCTGCCGAGTGGACAGTATGCACAGCACCAATATTAGCAAGCTCCTTAAACGCATCGATTAATTCCTCAGGCTCTATATGTACACCTGGCACACCATTTTCAGATATGAGAAGGTCAACACCATTTTCATAAAACTCAATAAACTTCTGCCTTAATGGGCTCTCTTTTGAAGGCATCAGAGAATCTGGTAAATAAGCGAAAATGCCTTTTTCAGTTGATATCCTAAACCCATACGTTGGCAGAGGGTGACCGAATGTTCTATTAAGAAGCATCTCCATCCCAGCAAAGAGTGACAGCGTATCATTAAAGAGAACAACTTCTCTATCCGCATCCTTTTCTGTCTTAACCAAAGGAAAGATCTTTTCAAAATCATATCTACTTATACCTGTTAAGGTGTTTAGATATTCAAACGCTGTCTCGTAAACCGGGATAGCCGCTATCAGAGGCATTGAGCCTAATTGTCCACCATTAGCCTTTTTCAATAGTTGTTGGTAAGCAAAATCTGCCATCCCGCCAAAGTGGTCCCAATGAACATGCGAAAGATAGAAGGCGTCAACATTATCTAAGAGTTCATTAGCCCTTATATTGCGCAAGGTCTGCGCTGAGGGGTCAACTAGAATGCCCTTGCCATTAATCGCCATTAATAAATTTGTATAATCCTGCTTACCACTAAAAGGCGTGGGATCCGCGTTACCAAAAGGCATTATTACTAATTCATCCCTATCCTTTTCAGAGAGCTTAAACGCTTCCTCAACCATGTTGACTTGTCTTGGCGTCCATGATGAATAAAATTGATTTTCCCCGCGTGAGGCAAGGCACGCTCTGTCAATATAGTAGGCATGCGCACCCTCTCCCTCAGTGACGATAAGGCTATCTTCTGTTTTTTCTATTCTTAACGTATTAGCAGGCGTTTCCGATGAAGGCAAGCCCTTACTTAATGCAATACTGTCGCCAAGCGCCAAGACCCGAATATCGATTATTTCGTTAATTAATTTTTCTACGGCCTCGTCGTCTTTAAAAGATATATTGCCCTCTCTATTAAATAGCCCTCCGGGAAAATGAAACGACCTGTTACGGGCAAACTCCTTTGAAAGCATCTTAGCTATATCAACACTGTAACCGCTATCTATTAATTTTGCTTCATAAAATCCTGCATCATGACCAATAAAAAAAGACTTGAGCAATCTAAGAGTTTTTTTCTTCTTTATTTCTGAATCCACTACAACAGTAATTCTACCGCTTATTAACCCCTTAACAAGTACGTCTACATCATAGCCTGCATCCATAACCTCATATTTAAAAGTATCTATCTCATCTACTTTACGCTGGTAACTCGAATAATCCTTTTCTAATGCCTTTAAATCATTGAGGAGTGCTGCATATCTTGCTGAATACCCCTTAATGATGGGATCAAAAAACATTCTTTGAAAAAATAATCCTTCCAACACACTGCTGTTAACAAGGGGATCAAACGCCAAAAAAACAACATCGGGTTGCTCCTTAGCCTTGAGGAAGGTGTGAGAATTTTGCCTGTCATAAGCTGAAAATGATAGCGTAAATGAGCGATTGCCGTTTACATCGCCTTTTGTAGTAAGGGTAAAGTTATCCAACAAATCAGTGCCTGAATTATCAGGATTCAACTTGTCTTGACCCGGATAAGATGCGCGCGGATTCTTAAAAACCCTTGTTTCTAAGACATCGTAAGCTTTTCTTAAATCCGCTCTATTATCTGTGGCCTCTTTAAACTCTTGATTCAACAGCACAAAAGCGGAATAAGCATCAGTGAAATATTTAGTCGGCGTAACTCCTAGTATCTTAATATTGCTATCTAATGAAGGGGCCTTGTCAATATATAAGTTAAGAACGCCAAAAAATATTCCTGTTTTTTTAGCGAATTTCTTTAAGTGGCCTCCTTTAAAAATTAAGTCCGCGGACCACTTAATCATCATCGCGTATGAGAGATAAGCTATGAGCTGTGGAAGTGTTGCAAATGAGGCAAACAAAGGTAAGATCGTATATGCCACAATAACAGCTGCTGCAGATAATATAATGCCCGCGCCTAAAAATGGGAGAAGTTCCCATCTACTGTTATATATTGCATTCTTTGTCTCTCTGCTTACAGAATGCGCCACTCTCTTGCCTATCGCATGTATAAAAGCGACTGGCAGATCAATTAAGCTGATCTTATTGTATATGGTAATTGTATCAGTAAACTTAAGGTATGATACCGGCAGATTCCTTGTAACTAAATTATCCGCAAATACAATCCTTATGCCCTGAATATGCTCTTTGGGTAATTTTTTTAATAAATATATTAGAAGCGAAAGTCGGACAATAGAAAGACTGTTCGGATTATACATTATGATATTATTGTTCTCTAAGAAATCTTTGATAGTATCCGTATCTAATAGGCTAAATTCAAGCCTTGTAGATAAGAGATCTTTAGCAATAAATTGACGCATGCCTTTTTCAAGCATCGCCTGTATTGTATAATTTTGAGGTATCGCCTTCTTAACAGGCTTGTAGCCCTGAGCATGAGTATTATCTGAAACTGAGAGCTTGTGAGAAGCTGGGCGCAGAGCAAATAAGTCAGGTGGTATACTGGCCATAATGAGTGAAATAACCAGAAAAATTGATAAAACCCTGTAGAACTCTTTCATGATATATCCGTTCTTCAGTAATTACAGTTTAATTATGTATTAATGATCAATACATAATAATATTAATAAAGTTCTTTAAAAGAGTAACATAAGTTTACCAAAATGTCAATCTTAAAACCTTTTTAAAGACCATTTCTATTGTCTGCTCGTATTTAGCAGGGCTTCTATTATACTTATATTATACTATATACTATGCTTACCCCTACTTTATTATATCCTGCGCAACTAAATTATATTTAATCCCTTTGACAAATTATTATTGAACTGGTATAATTTACATTGATTTTAATAACAATCTCAATCAATAGCATAAAAAGGGAGTCAATGTTATGGAAAAGGCAGCTGTTGTGGATACAAGTACTACAGGCGGCATAGATATTGAAGATATAATGCAGAAGGCCTCTTTTGCCTCTGCTATATTTAGTCAGTTGAGCCAGGAGCATACAGACCGCATTGTCAAGGCTGTATATGAGGCCGGATTTAAGAATAGAATTAAACTTGCAAAGATGGCTCATGAGGAGACAAAATTGGGCGTCTGGGAAGATAAGGTAATAAAAAACGTTGTCGCGACACAGTTTGTGTATGAAGACATAAAGAACCTTAAGACAGTAGGTGTTATCTCTGATGATGAAGAGAAAGGCATTATAGAGATCGCACAGCCGATAGGGCCCATCTTCGCGTTAATCCCTACGACCAATCCTACTTCAACTGTAATGTTTAAGATACTTATAGCACTAAAAACAAGAAACCCTATCATTATAAGCCCCCACCACAGGGCAATGAAGTGCTCCAATGAAACAGCGCGCTTATGTTACGAGGCAGCGTTAAAGGAAGACGCGCCACAGGATTGCATACAATGGCTCGAAGCAAAGTCATCGGAAGGTACCCGCGCGTTAATGAAACACAAAAAACTTGCTCTTGTTCTTGCCACAGGAGGATCAAGCCTTGTCGGAGCGGCCTACAGCTCAGGTACGCCTGCTATAGGTGTTGGGCCTGGTAATGTGCCTGCCTACATCGGAGAAACAGCTGATGTAGGTTTCGCAATAGAGCAGATATTCGCATCAAAGACATTTGACAACGGCACTGTATGCGCCAGCGAACAATCTATTGTAGTAGATAAATCTCATGCTGAAAAGGCTAAAAAAGAGATCGAAAAACGAAAGGGTTATTTCCTCTCTGATGATGAGATAAAACGCGTTGAGGCAGTAGCGTTTGATCAAGAACGCGGTTTAATGAATGCCGCTATAGTAGGCCAGTCCGCGGCCTATATCGCTAAACTAGCGAATATCGACGCACCCTCTGATGTGCGCCTGCTCATAGCGCCCCTTAAAGGCATAGGCAAAGACTACCCCCTCTCTTCTGAGGTTCTCGCGCCAATACTGGCTTACTACATTGCTAATGATTTTGAACATGCTGTAAATCTATGCATAGACTTGAATTTTCACGGCGGCATAGGACATACTGTAAGCATCTATTCCAATGATGATAAAAAGATCAGAGAATTTGCCTTTGTTATGAACGCGGGGCGCATTGTAGTTAATACCCCTTCTTCTCAAGGCGCTGTGGGAGGTTTATACAACACCCTTCACCCATCATTTACATTGGGCTGCGGAAGCGGCGGTAAAAATATTACTACAGACAATATAACGGCAAGGCATCTACTCAATATCCAGCGCATCGCGCGCAGACGCGTTAATAGGCGCCTGGAAAAGTTTGATAAGAGCCTCTATTTTAACGAATCTATCGACACAAAAACGCTTGAAGATGAGTTTAACCGCAACTACTAAAAAAGATTAGGAGTAAAGATATGTTGGAATTTCAATTAGAGGGTGAAAAATTAATCTGCTTATTCTTAAGCAACATGGAGACAGAAAACTGCGTTAATTGCGAGCAAGAACTTTTTAAGAAGATACGTGAGGCAAAGCTACCTGTTGTCTTTGATCTAAAAGAAGTAAGTTATATAGCATCGATGTTTCTTAGCATGTGTCTGATGGCTAAAAAGGAACCTGATGTTCAGGATTTTTTATTGATTAATGTACAACCAAATGTTAAGAAAGTATTTAAGATCGCGGGAGTTGATAAACATCTTTCTATTCAATGAGGTAGAGGCAAAGGATAAATCCTAAACTCTAATATCTAAATCTTAAACAAATTCAAAATTTTAATTTTCAAATGTTCAAAACTTTTGTTTTGAACATTTGATTTTTGATAATTTGATATTGTTTAGAGATTAGAACTTAAGATTTAGAATTTAAGGATTATGCTTGCTAAGCAATTCTTACCACTTAATTCTTACAACTAAACGCGGGAATCTTCCCTATTAAAAACTTCCTATCTGTAATTATTGAAATGAAGTGGTATAGAAAAATCCAGATCCTTTAAATGCTGCATAACGGACTGTAAATCATCCTTTTTAGGGGCAAACACTCTTACCTTCTCCCCTTCAATCTGTGACTGTACCTTTAATCCAAGGTTCTTAATAATCTTTACAAGCTCTCTTGCTTTTTCCTTCTCAATGCCTGTGGTAATCAACGCCTCTAGCTTTAAATGCCCGCTGAAGACCTTTTCCGGTTCTGAAAAATCAAGCGCCTTTGGCGATATTCCTCTTTTTACTATCCTTGTAAGGACTATGTCTTTTAATGAGCGGAGTTTAAAATCATCAGGCGTAACCAGGGTTATCTTTTTCTCCTCACGATTATACTCTATTGTAGATTTTGAACCCTTAAAATCATATCTATTTCCGAGCTCTTTCTTTGCCTGCTGTATAGCGTTATCAACCTCCTGCATATCTACGTCTGAAACTATATCAAATGAAAATTTTTCCTTTGCCATATTTTTACTCCTTTAGCTCTTTATAAATTAAACCTTATATCAAGAAGATCCCCATCCTCGACAATATAATCTTTTCCCTTTAAATATGCCTTTCCTGATTCCTTAACCTTTGCCTCGCTTCCTAATGAGATAAGGTCGTCATATTTTATAACCTCGGCGCGTATAAAACCTTTTTGCAGGTCAGTATGTATGGCACCCGCGGCTTCCGGTGCTGATGACCCTGCAACTACGGTCCATTGACGCACCTCATCGGGGCCGACAGTAAAAAATGATATCAGGTTAAGCGCTTTTATGCATAACCTTGTCATTACATTAGCGGCAGGCTCCTTTATGCCAAGCGCCTGCAAGAACTCTTCTCTTTCCTGCTCTGTCTCAAGAGACGCTATCTCAGATTCTACCTTAGCGCAGGCAGGCATTATATAAAGGTCGGCATCCTTATACCTCTCTTGCATATCTTTTATTATAGAATTATTTAATATATCATTCTCTGAAACATTAATAATGATAAGCATCTTTTTAAATGTTACAAACGGATAACTTGATATCAGTTTTTTCTCATCAGCATCGAGGATTAGCAACCTTAGAGGCAGATTCTTATCAAGATGCTCCTTTATCTTTAAAAGGAGCGCTTTCTCTTTTATGGATTGCGCGTCATTAAGCTTTTTGATACTCTTATCAAGGCGCTCAAGACGCTTTTCAATAAAAAGCATGTCATGCAGTATCAGCTCTGAGTTAATATTATCTATATCTCGAGAAGCATCAACAGAACCATCGATATGATAAACCGAGTCATCCGCAAAAGACCTAACGACATGAGCTATGGCATCCATCTCAGCGATATCCTTGAATATATCCCCCTTTGCTATGGTGTCCTTCTCGATCTTAGGAAGCATCTCTATCTCTACCCTTGCCCTGACATTCTTTTTTGGATTATACATATCAGAGAGTATATCAAATCTAGGATCTTTGATCTGGGCTATATTTTTTATCGGCTTTCCCGATACAATATCCTTCTCTGTCAACTCATGACCGGTGAGTATCTGAAAAAATGTCTTTTTGCCTGTCTGCGGTAGACCTATTATACCTATCTTCAAGTAAGTATCCTTTTACCTTTAATATCGTTTTGGCGTAATTCAAAAGCTTATTTGGATTCCCTTGCTTCCTTTGCTTTCTTTGCCTCTTCCAGCACTTTCTCTGTCAAAGAATTAGGCGCTTTAGCGTATTTCTCAAAATGCATCGAGTACCCGGCGCGACCGCTTGTCAATGTGCGTAACGCAGAGGCGTATCCAAACATCTCTGAAAGAGGCGCTTCGGCAACCACAATCTGCTGGGTCGCCTTTGCCTCCATAGCCATTATCTTTCCGCGTCTTGAGCATATATCACCTGTCACATTTCCCATATACTCTTCAGGGGTGGTTATCTCAACGGACATCTGCGGCTCCAGAATAACCGGGCCTGATTTTAAAAACGCGGATTTAAAGCATTCAGCACCGGCTATCTTAAACGCCATTTCCGATGAATCTACCTCATGATATGAGCCATCGATCAATGTAACCTTTACATCTACAACCGGATATCCGGCATATATACCTCGCTGCATAGCGGCTATTATGCCCTTTTCTACCGCAGGTATGTATTCCTTTGGTATAGAGCCGCCTTTTATCTGGTTTACAAACTCAAAGCCCTTACCAGCCTCAACCGGTTCGAGAATAATCTCTACATGTCCGTACTGTCCTCTGCCGCCTGTCTGCTTTGAATGTTTGTAGCTCTCCTTGGTCTGCTTAAAGATCGTCTCTCTGTAAGCAACCTTTGGCGCGCCAACCTCTGCTTCTACATTAAACTCGTGCTTTAGCCTGTCCACGATAATCTCAAGATGAAGCTCTCCCATGCCTGAGAGTATGACCTCATCGGTCTCCTCATCTGTCTTGACAGTAAATGTAGGGTCCTCATCCGCTAATCTTATAAGGCCCTTGCTGAGTTTATCTTGGTCTGCCTGACTCTGCGGCTTTATGCTTAGAGACATAACAGGCGCCGGAAACTCAATAGCCTCCAGCAATATAGGGCTATCTTCAGCGCAGAGGGTATCACCTGTCTTTGTCCTGTCCAGGCCTATAGCAGCCGCTATATCTCCTGTGAATATATCTTCTCTTATCTCCCTGTCATTGGCGTGCATCTGCAGTATCCTGCCGACTCTCTCTTTTTTGCCTCTTGTAGCATTCAATACATACGAACCTGCTTTTAATGATCCTGAATAGACCCTGAAATATATCAATTTGCCCATGTGAGGATCAGACTGTACCTTAAACGCGAGCGCTGAAAAAGGCGCGTCATCATCAGGTTTTCTCTCAAGAGACGCCTCCGGGTCATCAGGGCTGCTTCCCTTGATAGCACTTGTATCAAATGGTGATGGCAAATAAGTGTTTACCGCGTCAAGAAGCTGTTGTACGCCCTTATTCTTAAATGCTGAACCACAGAGTATAGGAACTATCTTATTGGATATCGTACCTATGCGTATAGCGTTTATAAGCTCTTCTGGCGTTATAGACTCTTCTGATTCAAGATATTTCTCCATAAGGTTATCACATAGCTCGACCGCCTTCTCAACCATAATATGATGATATTCCTTTGCCTGCTCTTTATAGTCATCAGGGATATCCTCTACCTTAAAGTCCTTACCCGTTGAATCACTATCATATAAATAGGCCTTCATCTCAATAAGGTCGATAACACCCTTAAAATTGTCTTCCGCCCCTATAGGAATCTGCAAGGGTATAACATGAGCGCCTAAGTCTTTCTTTATAGCCTCTTTCACAGCAAAAAAATCAGCTCCTACGCGATCCATCTTATTTATAAACGCGAGCTTTGGTACAGCGTATTTATCAGACTGTCGCCAGACTGTCTCGGATTGCGGCTCAACGCCTCCTACAGCGCAAAAGACCGCGACAGCCCCATCTAGGATACGTAATGACCTTTCAACCTCTACTGTAAAATCAACGTGTCCGGGGGTATCGATAATATTGATCCTGCAATCCTGCCAGTAACAGGTTGTAGCCGCGGATGTAATAGTAATGCCCCTCTCCTGCTCCTGCTTCATCCAGTCCATCTGCGCGTTACCGTCATGGACCTCACCTATCTTATGGGATATACCCGTGTAAAATAGTATACGCTCTGTAAGCGTTGTCTTGCCGGCATCGATATGAGCCATTATTCCGATATTCCTGATATTTTTTAAATCAATAGTCCTTGGCATTTTTATTGCTCCTTTGTTTGTATTGTAAGAAGGAAGACATCGTCGTCCTGTACCCCTGCCTGAAAATCATTAAGTTTTTTCATAAGGGCCTGATTAAATGTTTCTACATCCAAAATATTATGTTCCTGTACAAAATCCTCTAATCGCTTACTGCCAAACTCCTGTTTCGAGGAATCTCTTGCCTCTATTATTCCGTCAGTAAAGAGTATGAGCCTATCACCCGGGGCAAACGCTATATCATTGTTGTGTATACTGCTGGCGTCCATACCTATGCCCATTAAAAAAGTCTGGGGCTGCATCAACACGATAGAATTTTCCTTTGACTGCAATAGTATCTGTGGCGGGTGGCCGTAGTTTGAATATATCAGCTTGTTGTTTGAAAAATCCAAAAGGCCGCAAAAAGCTGTTAAGAAAAACCCCATCTTTCCAAAGTCTTTATTTATAAATTCATCCAGCTCTTTAAGGATGGCACCGGGGGACAAGTCCTCTCCTCTTACAAGCCGTTCTATTTCAGCGTGAACCCTGTTTACCAAAAGCGCTGAACATACGCCATGGCCGGTAACATCCGCAACTATGAATAATAATTTATCATTATTTATAAAATGGAACTTCGCGTAATCTCCACCCATATAGAACATAGGCTTATACATAACAGCTATGTCAGCAAGCTTATGGTTGACTGAATGTGGTATTATACTCTTATGTATCTTTTTAGCGAGCTCCAGCTCTTTTGCCATTAAAGCATTCTTCTCATCTATCTCTTTTCCCGCCGCGAATATCTTTCTTCTGGATATATCCTCACTCGCCTCAGCGACAACAGCGACAAAAACAGCGACAAAGAGCAAGATAGCGTTTATGCTTAATATCTCAGTGCTTACGAATACATTAGAGGAGATATAGACCGCAAGAAAACTAACTAGCGTAAAGATGCCTATAATAACCGCCTCTATAAAGCCCCATGGTAGAAGCAATATAGTCATAAATAGCGCTATAAGCACAAGCCCAATGCCCATGAAAGACATTATCTCAGGGTGCGCCGTAACAGCTAATATCGCGATCGCGATCAGAAGAAAACTAAATATCAATGCCCTTGCCTTCTGATACCATAGTTCTTTTGTTATATTACCCGTTATAAGCGATATTATAGCAAACGCTATTCCGCCGATAATACCGGGCATGTCTTTAGCGCTTAATAAATGCTTAAAAAAGATAGATCCAAGCAGGACCTCAATCGAAAATATGGCGATCGTTACATAACAGAATAGGTTTATCCTTAAATGAAAAAGCTTCGCAAGTTCTTGTTTATACTCTTTCTTGAACCTGTCAGGTATTATCGCTTTTATCATGATATCATCCTTTGGTTTCAATTAATACTTTTATAGATGTCGGGCTGCTCTCCGGGCCCTTATACTTTAACCAAGCGAAATCGCCTTGTGCCAAATGCCAGGTATATGCCTTTGGCAGGAAAACCTTAAATATGCTTAAAAGCCCAAGATTAGGATCAAGGCATATCTTATAAGCGGGCAATTTCTTATTATGAATATCTATGACCTCCTCATTAATCACCTTAATATCTACCACTAGTAGACTCGGTTCAGCGGTCAATAGGTCCACCCTCTTTTCTCTGATACCATTATTTAGCAATTTCTGCAGGTAAAGAGAAAGTGCCAGCCTATTTATCGGGTCAGAGGAAAAATTAAACTCTCTCGATGTTTCACGGTCTTTAACCTTGTCCTTCTTTGTACATAATATTTTTTTATCAATATAATCGAATTCCTGCGTCTCTATAGCAAGTAATTCCTTCGCCTTATTAAAAACTCGCTTTTCTACCCTGATCGGGCTTATAGTATCTTTAGTGCTCTTAAACCGCAATACAGATGCCCATGATACCTCATCTTCAAAACCGCTATAATAACCCATACCGTCTTCTGTTAATATGAATATGTCGTCAGGGTCACCTTTAAGGTGTTTAATAACAGCTTTCGCGCTCCACCTTGGATTGCCCTCCAAATCTGTGCAAAAATAACTTGTGTTGAAATTCGTATCAATATCAGAAAAACACGCAGGCGCTGATAATAATACGATACAAGCAATCAGTGTAATTATTTTCAACATAAGGCCTCCTGTTAACTCTCATACAATGCCTGGTACTTATAAATAAAAAATCCTTCGACTGGTCAACCATACCACCAAAAGAAGGACGAGCATTCTTATTTGTGTATAAGTGTGAGTATATTATACTATTTGTACTAATATGTCAAGGCGATATTTGCAATTAAACGCTCTGTTCATTTCGTCGTGCGTTGTGTGCTGTGTGTTACTTCAAGACCGGTTCTCAAGCACAACCGGTTGTGCTTGAGAACCGGTCTTGAATATAGTATAATGCATGAAGAAAAGATTGGAGGTTTGATATGAGAAAAACAGCGATTGTAGTATTAGCGGATGGATTTGAAGAGATAGAGGCTATAACAATAATCAATGCACTACGAAGAGCGGGCATTAAGGTCACTATCTGCGGGCTTGATACCGATCTAGTTAAAGGGTCCCGCGATATAACTATTAGCGCGGATAAGTTGCTTGACGAATCTGACGTGGGATCAGAATATGACGCGTGTGTTCTTCCGGGTGGAATGCCGGGCGCTGAAAATCTGGCAAGCTCAGATATGCTAAAAGAGTTGATAACTAAAATGCACGCGCAAGGAAAGGTCATTGCCGCTATATGCTCATCTCCCGCTTTAGTCCTCTCCTATCTAAACATACTCGATAATAAGTCCGCCACATGTTTTCCAGGTATGCGTGGAGATTTCTCAAGCCTAACAACTTACAAAGAAGATAATGTAGTAATCGATGGAAAGATCATAACCAGCAAGGGGCCGGCTACAGCTATGGAATTTTCTTTATCTATTGTTGAAACTTTATGCGGTAAGGATATCGCTTGTAGGGTAGGCAAATCTTTGCTATATAAATAACACTTATGCTTAAACGGAACGCTTAATAGCGCTTTGTACTGCAATAGATCTCGCCGGCGATACCGGCCTTGGACCTAACATAGGTGGCTCTAAAGGCGGCATTAGAACTTTTAAATTAACCTTGTGTTTTTGTGGTTTTAGCCAATCTTTATCGGGTTTTGATATTGCTGTTGAGGTAGGCCTAAGTGAAAATGCTTGTTGAGGCATGGCAAGGATAAGCGTAATGAACAATATGGCTATTGTATTTACTCTCATCCAGTAAGTCCTTTTTTAGGTTTAACTGCATGACAAGTTTTATCATTATATAATAAAGGCACTTATTATATTACAGTAATTAGAGTCCTGTGTCAATAAGATACCTATCGGTTTCTTCTTCGATATAACCCCTTCTTTTTGCGGATAACTTTTGACCCTTCTATCGGATAACCCGCTTCCTTCCATTGGCTAAACCCGCCAAGAAAGACCCTTACTAATCCTTTTTTAAAACCGCTTTTTATAAGTATGCTGGCAGCAGCTGAACTTGACTCACATTCAAAACCGTCGCAGTATAATATAAGATTTTGAGACCTTGGTATTGATTTAACGCTTCTCTCTATTTCTGAAAGAGGGACATTTACAGCGCCTTTTATATGAGACTCTCTGTACGCCTGCCTATCTCTGACATCTACCCATTGGGTCTCCTTGTTGAATAACTTATAATAGTGCTCATACGCCTCTTCCAGGTCTATTGCTATCCCTTCTTCAGACGGTAAGAGCCTTGGCCCCATAATAATAGGGTAGCCTTTATTGGCCCAGTCAGATATGCCGCCATCCATATTGTATGCCTTGTAGCCTAATTTTCTAAGCTTAGAGGTAACATAGCTTGACCTTGTCCCACTTCCACAATAAACGACTATCAAAGTGCGCTTGCTTATATTTCTTACAAGATCCTTGAGCTCATCGGCATTGCTGAGTTTACTTCTGGCAAAACGTATTGAGTTAGGTATATATTTATGGCCATACTCGCTCTTTTCTCTAACATCAAACATTATAACCTGATGCCCCTTTGAGATGCGTTCATTTACCTCATCAGCGTCCATATGAGGTATAGATGATACAACACCCGCGGGCAAAGCAACGCGCTTCTTTTTCACAAAAGGTTTATTGGGGTCACGTTCTATGATTAGTGCTTTTGTAGGGATCTTTAATTGGGGATTCGCGATATCATTTGAAAGGATAGTAATATATTTCTTATCAGCGCCCTCCATCTTGCGAGAGGCATTACAGACAACATCCAAGGCCGCCTTACCACCGGGCGCAATCTGCCAGGATGATACATCTTTTACGCTATAACCGCAACAGGTATGTATCTTATCAATAACAAGATCTTCAAAACCAATATTCTTTACATAAAAGACCTTGGCCTTTGCTTCGCCTTGTCTTACCCTGCCAAAATCCCATTCTTTGGATACAACTTTTAATTCAGGGCCTGTTTGAGCAAAGGCTACTGACGCGCAAAGCAGTATTGTAAGCATTACTGCCGCATACTTCATATATTCATATAATAATTATCTGACCCTAATAATAGGGACAGGTTTCGCGTTTACAGTAGCGGTGAAAGAAGATATATCACTACTGCACTCTGTACCGGAACCATCGTCTACCGTAAGAACGATTTTGTATCTCCCGGGTTTGGTATATACATGAGAGACGCTTGCGCCTTCACTGCCTGTATCGTCTCCAAAATCCCATGTATAAGTAAGTATATCTCCATCCGGATCATAGGAATTAGAGCCATCAAATCTCGATATTGTGTCTACGCAGCAGGCAAGGCTTAGCCCTGCGTCAGCTACCGGTGGGGTATTAACCCTAATACTAACCGTATCGACGGATGTAGAACATTCATAATCACGGCCATCATCAACTGTAAGCTTTACAGTATAGGTGCCGCCTTTCTTATAGGTATGGCGTATGCTGGAGCGGCCAAACTGCGTTGAACCATCTCCAAGATCCCAAAAGTACTGCAATGAATCACCATCAGGATCATTAGAATCAGAGCCGTCAATTGTTATCGATTTATTGATACAGACGATGCGTGGCGCATCGATATTAGCGATAGGCGCTGTATTTACATCAGCAATAACAGTCGCTATCGCCTCTGAACACCTGGTATTTCTATTATCATTTACAGTAAGTCTTGGATAATATCTTCCGCCTTTTTGGTAGGCGTGTGTTGTCTTTACCCCCTTGCCCGTTGTGCCGTCTCCAAAATCCCATATGTAGCTTAGTGACTCACCATCCTCTGTTATGGATTCTGAGCCATCAAATACGACATCATCGCCAACGCATATCTTCGAATCTCTTGTCTGTATTGATGGTGATGGTGTCTTATTCAGATCTACGCTTACAGAATCAACAGACACACTACAAGCTGAGCCTGAACCGTCATCTACGGTTAACGTTGCTGTATAAGTACCGGGCTTTTCATATATATGCGTAACTCTCTTGCCTTCTTTGAATGTTCCGTCACCTAGATCCCATGAATAGGTAAGCTTATCTTTATCAGCGTCATACGAACCTGAGCCGTCAAAAGTAACCTTATAAGACTCTTGGTAATCTTCCAGACAGATATCAACATCGCCTCCGGCATCAGCTATAGGCGCAGTATTTACGCGTATCTTCTGCTGAATAGTATCTGTACTGCATGTTGAATCTTCATTATCATCAACAGTCAGGCTTATCTTATATAGGCCTCCTTTTTCATATATCTTAGTCACACGCACACCTTCAACCTTGGCCCCATCACCTAGGTCCCAGTAATAGCTTAGATCGCTTGATGAATCATCCTGGGTTTCGCTCGCGTCAAATACTATTTTATCGCCAACACATAAACTTTCTGGATAACTAAACGCTGCCTTTGGAGGTGTGTTTACCTTGATAGTCTGAGTAGTCGTCGCTGTGTCACATTCAAGGCCTGAATTATCCGTAACTGTCAACGTAACGGTATAGGTTCCGCCATCTTCATAGAGATGAGTAACAACGGGTTCTGTACTTGTTTCACCGTCTCCAAAAGACCAGTCGAACGATAATTTCTGATTATCTACATCATAGGAATCTGTCGCGTCAAATGTGAATTTATTACATGTAATATCCTTTACAGGCTTTAGGACCGCCTTGACAACAGCCGGCATCGGCTTACCCTTGATAACCGGTATCGGCGCGTCACCTTTTGTAAAATATATAGGAAGTATATTACCTTTATCATCATATACTTTTATACCCGCATGCGCGTACTTTTGGGTACCTTTTGTTATGACATACTTGAGCCTTCCACCTGTCATCGCGTTTACAGGGATCTCGGTCTTTCTCCATTCACCTGTTAGGGAGTCAGCTACATTGTACTCCTTTTTGGTCTCTCCAAAAAGTATGTCACGTCCGGCGAAGATCTCACTTGTGCCGCCTTTCGCGTCCAAATCATAATTTTCAAGCACAATATATTCAGTATCAGCTGAGACCTGGGGATAAAAATACATCTTATCTCCCTTATGGCTCAATAGCCTTATGGTTATGTCTTCACTAAAGCATTCAGCGCTCTCCGGTAAGATCCTGAATCTAAATAGATTCGCGTCATCACCCGTAAGGCCCTTTACAACTACCTTGAAACGATAAGCGTTTTCCATCTCTTCACCCTGAGACTTACTATAAGGGCCAAACATGTAAAAGGCCCTGTTATATTCACCTGATCCAAATTCTCTACTCGCGATCAGATCATCTCCATAGATAGAAAACTCTGTAACCGTATCCCAGGCATTGTTAGAGTCTGTCCTGAAATCTTTATGGCTTCCTGTATCAGGGTCATATACCTCAATAGTAAGATCCGAGGCCTCTCTCTTTGGAACATCAATAAATAATGTAAATTCATTATCTTCCGCGCCCAGAAGCGGGTCTCCTTCCGCCCCAAATACATAAAAGTATTTTGCTTTTGATCTATCTTCAGGAATATCCTTCGCTACCGAGCTATTTACAGCAACTAAAGATAAAGAAGATATAAAAATAACAACTCCACATAAAACTTTTTTAAACATTTTCAAAACCTCCTGTATAGTTACGTTTATAAAAACCATTTGATTATTTTTAAAAGATTTGAACATCATGCAGTATATTATATCTGCGTGATTTTGTCAACCAATACTTTATAATTTTTAATATATTTACACAGAAACCATAGCTTAGCGATATTGCGGATTTATTACGCGTATAATGAGCAGATAAGGCCTGATGACTTTCTGCTAAATAGAGTATCTGCATACATTCTGTCTTTTAATAGGCGCGCTCTTATTTCTCTTCGTATAGATGCACGTCTCTCTGCGGAAACGGTATTACTATGCCCGCTGTTTTAAATTGCTCGTTTATCTTTTTATTGATAGTAAAAAGCAGTGGCCAATAGTCCGCTTGCTTGCAGCGCAACCTGGCATGAATATTAATACTTGAATCAGCAAACTCTGATATACCCACTATGGGCACAGGCGACTGCGCAACACGGCTATCATTTGTTACTATATCCTGTACGATGCTTACAGCCTTATCTGTATTTGACTCATAACCTACACCTACTGTGACATCAAGCTTCTTAAACTCTGAATAATTATGTATTATTTCACCAACTATCTGTTTATTAGGTATGACTATCAGGGTGCCTCCTATTGTCTTTAGCTCTGTTCTGGCAAGAGTAATATCCTGAACCTCACCTACGGCACCTGAGACCTCAATTATATCTCCAACCTTAAAAGGCTTTGTGAATATTAATGTTATGCCTGAGGCGTAGTTTGACAAGGGCCCTTGCAAAGCAAAAGTCGCGCCGAAACCAATAACACTTAGACCCGCTATGAATGGGGCTATCGTAATACCGAATTTGCCAAGGGCGATAAGTCCTGATAGCATTATAATTATGATTTTTACGATACTACACGCGAATTTACTGACCGTAACATCAACATTGTGTTTTTCTAAAAACCTATTCAGGAACTTGGATACAAACTTAGCGATTACAATACCTAGTATAAAAATTATTAAGCCGCCCAATGCCTGGAAGCTATACTTTACAAAAAACTCTGTAATAAGGTCCAGGAGCTTTTTCGCGGTGGTGATCTCAGAAGCGAACATCGCCTGTGGCGATAAGATAGCGGGCGCGGGCGCTTGAGATGCTTCCTTCGCAAGGGTTATGCCCTGAAACATAAAAATAGAAACAAATGAAAGCTTGCATAATAAAAATAACCTTATTCTGTTCATTCCTGCTTCTCCTTACTTTTACCGGTTAGAAATTTAAAGGCCTTTTTAACGAACTTAAACATGACCTTTAAGAACCATATTGAAAATATTATAAAGCATATGACGCAAACAGTCGCTATAACAGGGTGCTTTATTACAAGATATAGCATAGTAAGTACAAGCCCGTCTTCTGTAAGACTGGCAACTGAATTAGTAACAGGCTCAGGAGATGTGTTTATCGCAACACGCGTTGTGGCTTTTGTAAGATGTGAATCCGCGGCAACGGTGCCGGTGAGCAATGCTACGGGGATCTGTGCTACGGGGCCCATATCCGCCATAGCCATAAAACCAAGCAAAGCGCCGCCCGCGGGCCTTATGAAGGTATGCACGCTATCCCATGCTGAATCAACAACCGGTATCTTATCAGCGAAAAATTCCACCGCAGCCATAAGAACAGCCACGGCTATTATCAAAGGGTGTGATACTACATCCATATTTCCGGGCAGGTCCACCATTTTGAGCCTGTCCGCGATCCCTAATCCCGCGACAGTCAGATAGAGATTAACGCCTGATGCCCATGAGGTCCCAAGTAAGACGCCTATATTGCTTAACGCATCCACTTTATTTGCCTCCGAAGAGAAGTTTTAGCTTGCCTGTTATACTGCCTGCTATCTCGATTAAGATCTTTCCGGCATTATTAACCATCATGTTATCCCTGTTTTTATTTCCACTTATTTTCCGAATTTCCAATTAAAGGAAAAACCCAAGACATTAACATGTTGATTATAATCACCTGATAGTATGCGTCCGCCAGAAACTACTTGACTATTAATCGGGGCACTTCCTAAATCTATAAACTCATAATTAAGGCATATATTGCTGTTTTCATTTAAATTATACTCAAGGCCGGCTCCATAACGCCACTGTCTATCAACCGGCATATCTGGTAATCGATCGCTATCAGACGCTACAGGATCGCTATCATAAGAAAAACCAATTTTAAAAAGAAGTGGATCAGCAACTTTAATATGCGCTCCAAGGCCTATTCTCCATGTATCCTTCCAGTCACGTTTTATAGTGACAGCGCTGCCTGAAGACGTAGTTATTTCGGTCTTTTCCATCTCTTCCCAATTTGCCCATCCGGTATCAAAGACTAAAGCAAGATTATCAAAAACCTGCTGATAAAAGCTGACTATAACATTTTGGGGGAGAGTGAGATCTGTTTTTCCATAAGTACTCTCTAATCCCAGTATATTCCAAATAGCACCGGCACCTGTGATATCTATATCTCCTTCTAGCGCAAAATCAACTTTAGAACGATATGCGGCGCCTATCCTGGTGCCCTTCTGTGGTTCAAGCAAAATACCAAAATTATAGCCACCTGCCCAATCATCAAATTCCATCTCTATTTCACCATCTGGGATAACTGGATTATAAAGAGCCATATCCTGCTTCATATAAGCATAATAAAGCGAGCATCCACCTCCTAATGATAGCCAATCCGTAACCTTATACGCTAAGACAGGATTAATATTAATTACTGCTAATAAGTTCTCCTCTACAAGGTACCTGCCTTTCCAACCATCATCATAGTCAAGGCCAAGGCCAACCGGTGTATTTAGAACAAGCCCTACACGTGCTTTAGGGGAAAGCTTTTGCGCATAATATAATCCTCCGCTTGGAAAGACACTACCGGCATCTCCACCATCATTTCCTCGCCTTGTATTTTTTGCGTCAGAGCTAAACTCCATAGATGTAATAGATGCGCCGCCTCCAAGGAGTACTTCAGATCTTTTGAGCCGTGTTAAACCAGCGGGATTAAAATATGCAGTGGACGCATCATCCGCTAATGCTGCTTGTCCAGCACCTGCAGTACCTATGCTCGGTTGCCCTAATTCATAAGATTGTATGCCCGCGGCATAAACATTTATTGTAAAAAGTGAAATAAAAAAAATTACTACCGCAGATGCAGTCAATAGCTTCGGCTTTTTACTAATCATAATATATTGTCCTCCTTTTCTAACCGCTTGCCTACATTGCTTTTTTTAACTATTTTCTTTTTGCGGGGAAAAGCAGCTGTATTTGAAAACGAACAGACCAGTCCGGTCCTATCTCTGGTTTTACTACATTATAATAACTCTGCAGAGACGCATTAATCGGCTGCTTGCCAAAACTAAACACTTTTCCAAGGCCGCCGCCCAAAGGCACAGTCCATTGATCATCATTATCATCCGCTTCCCAGTTAGCGGTAATAATTGGAGATGTTGATACGTACCAGCCATCAGCCATATTATAATTAATAAATGGCTGCATAAGCATGGCATTAACATCTTTACGGTCATCGTCACCCGCATATGACCACTGGTTACTAACTAGAGCGCCATATACCCAGGGGCCATTAATAGAAAGCAGGACACCTGACGGCCCAGCACTCCACTTTTTTGAACCAAGCTTCTTATCCGTAGCTGATGGAAATGTAAACGTAGGGCCAAGGCCCCACAACCACTTAGAAGGTTTAGATGGGGACAGGAATATTGTTGGATTTATGTCTCCTAACCCAAACTTAGTGCCTGAACCCTCTGTTAATTCCGGAAGATAAATTATTGGGACTATTGTTCGCGTTATTACATTCCAATCTTCGTTCAATTTAAAAGGGATTACGGGCTGGACATTGAGTATATACCTCATCTCATCTTCCGCTCCATAATCAAAATCAAAATTATTTTGAAACGGTACGCTTATCATATCAGATATTGGATTCTGAGCTGCTTCGGCTAGCTGCATAGTATCTTCTTCCTGAGCCAAAGCTATCTGCGCAGACAGCGCCAATACGCTAATAATTACTAATAAGAAACGTGTCAATCGCATCATAGCTCCTCCTTAAGTAATTTGTTTATTACTCTGCCTGAAAACGTAAAGACCTGTAATAACTGCCGTATATCATATAAGAATGCATGCCTTACATGACAGACAGTTATTACCGCATAAAACCTCTTCTTCTTTAACCGATTTTATTCTTTTACTTCGTAGGATTGTACTTAGAAATCTTGGTTCCCTGAAGTCCCAGCCCTGCCATCAACCCTTTTGTATTGAAAAAGAAAGTATAAATGCCTTCCTTAATTGATGTAGTACTAAGTGTTCCGGCAACCTCGGAATCAACAATAACAAGGTGTGGCGCGCTGCCTATTTCCCAGCCGCCTGAACGGTCAAGATAAGCCAAATCATCCGGCTACCAGCTATTTGCCTCCAAAGGGGAGTTTTAGCTTGTCTGTTATGCTGCCTGCTGTCTCGGTCAAGGTCTTTCCGGCATTGCCTACTACCTTATCAGCTGTCTGAGTGGCAATATGCTGTGCTGATGCCAAGGTGTTACCTACGGTATCCTGCAGCCCTGTGATATCAAGCTTGATAAGTTTTCCAATAGTGGTATTCATAACTACCTTCATAACAATAAGACTTACCAGGGCGTTAGGGTTTGTTATATTCTCATAGCTCTCATCAATATCCACGTTAAATTGCAAGACATATGGCTTGCCACCTTTTGAATAATCCTTATAAACAACCCTGCCTATCTTAAGTTCCAGCCGGTCTATCTTAAAATCCCCTTTGGCAGATTTTTCTTTTTTAGCACTCGGCTTCTTCCCTGCTAAATCTTGGATAGTCTTTAATGAATCCAGGTTAAGCAGGCCATCCTTATTCTTTACTATAAAACA
This sequence comes from uncultured Planctomycetia bacterium, assembly GCA_964634945.1. Lineage (GTDB taxonomy): Bacteria > Omnitrophota > Gorgyraeia > JABMRG01 > JABMRG01 > JAUVHV01. The sequence goes on from CAZWMG010000006.1 coordinate 35,195, forward strand.
CTCTTTCAGATGCAGCTTCACATCATATAAATGTATGTCACCTTTAACTATGGCGGGAAGATCATAATCTACATACACCTCAGGCAGATCAACCATAACCTTGTCCTCAAAACCCTTGGGGTTATAAAGGCGAATATCTTTAATGCCTACGAGAGTCTTAATAAGGCCTATATTGAGGCTGCCTATTTTCAACTTAAGCCCTGTGACTACCTTAGCGCCCTTTTCAACACTGACCTTAACTATCATGTTCTTCATGCCTGATAGTAATACAAATACAATAACAACTACAGCGATTACAATGCCTATTTTCTTCATATCGCCTCCTTGTTTAACTCCATGTGATTATGCGGATATATACATATATTAATATATTACAAATATAGAGAATTTTTGTCAAGAGAAATTAGGGCAAAATATGGCCCCTCAAATAGGTCGGGATGGGAACTTAAAAACGAGCATTCAAGCTAATCGCTACAGCCTCTGAATCAAAAAAACTTGCTTCTACATTAAGCCACATCTTTTCCGTAACAGGTATATCAGCGCCTGCGATAAGGCCGATACATTTTCCTGTATCAGACATGTGACGTTTTCTGGTATTATCTATCCAGTTGATATAATCTGTACGAGATAAACGCGTACCTGCATAAGGCGTGATAAATGAGAAATCATATGAACCTAAAAGAGATAACTGCCAATCATCAAGAACTGATTTATACTTTTTATTATTCTGGCGTACTGTAAAAGGATGCACGCTAATGTGCTGGAAACCTCCAACAAATTTTACCTTATCCTTTTCAAATAATTTAACGCGAAAACCATACCCTCCATCAAATTTAGCGCTATAATAGACATTATCTTTTGGGGCGTCGTAACGCTTGATATCACCCGCGCCTACCTTGAGGTCAAGGCTTAACCAATCGAATATACCATAAGATATAAGTAAAAAACTCTGATTACTACGTATTTTACCCTGATCTGGCTCAAGCTCCCTCTCTAAGATTCCGTAGTACTCAAGTCCTGAAAAAAATTCACCCTTAACAGGCATCTTTGTGCCGTAACACGGCGCTGCGTATGATGCTATTGGCGCAAGAAGCACTACTAATAATAAGATAGAGACAAATAGTCTATTCATTGTTACCTATTTTATCACTTTTTTTAATAGCCGCAAGCAAAATCCGCAATAACAACTATACACCAGTGCAAAACTAGTCACTGCCGCCAACTTTAAACTTGGGGGTAGTTTTCACAGAAACGCTCGCAAACCCCTGCGAGGTTTGCTCACTCCGTTTTGTTGCTCATTCATACAATTAAAACAACGTGGAAAAACCATGCCATTCGTAACAAAAAGGTTCTGTTCCAAACCACCCCCAAGCCTAAAGTTTACGCAAGGTGTTTACTGCATGCTATTCTCATCATATATATCCGAAAGGTTTCGTTGCAATCAGAGCAGGACCTTGTTGATGCGAGCGGGCAAGGTTTCCGCCGAAGGCGGAAGAGCGAACATCAACGCGGAGTACAATTTTACACGCCGGGGAAAATTGTACGCTCCTGCGGAGATTGGCTACGAAACCTTTTGGCTATCATAAACGAGTTTTTGTTGTGAGATCAAATGCCTAATGTTATACTATAAAACATGAAAAGCTCACTCCATAACCAATACAAGAAATGCACACTATGCGCCAGGAAGTGCAATGTTGACAGAACTAAGGGCGAACTTGGTTTCTGCGAAGCTAGCGCTGAGGTTGTTGTAGCATCATATATGGTGCATCGTTTTGAAGAACCGCCTATAAGCGGAAAAAATGGTTCAGGCACTATATTCTTTAGTTATTGCACTGCTCGTTGCTCTTATTGCCAAAACTACAATTACAGCCGAGGCAAGCATGGCAGGGCAACAACAATACAAAGACTCGCTGAAATAATGCTTGAGCTTGTGAAAAAAGGCTCCCATAATATAAATCTAGTCACCCCTACCCATTACATACCCACTATCCTATCGGCACTTGATATAGCTAAATCAGAAGGCTTGAGCGTGCCTATCGTATATAATACAAATGGCTATGAATCTGATGGGGCCTTGGAGATGCTAAATGGATATGTCGATATATATATGCCTGACGCGAAATACTCTGATAATAAACTAGCGGAAGAACAATGTGGCTTCATTGATTACAGCAAATATAATATGAGTGCTCTTAAAAGAATGCGTCAACAGGTGGGAGATCTTGAGACAGACAAAGGCGGCATAGCTAAAAAAGGCTTACTTATAAGGCATCTGGTCATTCCAGGCTATATTGAGAATACAAAGAGCCTACTTGAGAAAATATCTGAGGAGATATCCAACAAAGTCCATATAAGCCTTATGAACCAGTATTCGCCAATAGCACAGGTAAGAGAGCATCCGAATCTTAAAAGACGGCTTGATGTTGAGGAATATGAAGAATCCAAAGCATATTTAGAGCGCCTTGGCTTTTTAAATGGCTGGATACAGAACTAGCTTTCACAGCTTTACCGCACAAGGATCATTGCTCAATCATTGTCATGATCTTTCGCTTTGCCCTCATAAGATTATGCGCCACGGCATTAGGGCTCATATTAAGCTCTACAGCAGCAACATTATAGGAGAGCCCCTTAATACTGCACAACTCTAAAACGGCCCTGTAATTGTAGGCTAACCTATCCATAGCGCTTAAGAGCATATCCATGTGCTCTTTCTGCTGGGTCACGACATCCGGAGCCTCAAACTTTGTATCAACTATTATATCAGAGAGTTCTCTGCATCCCTGATCAGATCCTATTCTCCTATTCAAGGACTCCTTGCATGAATATTGCTTACTTCTCGTATAATTATAGGAGAGATTACGCGAAACCGTATACGTCCATTTCAGAAAGTCTGTTCGATTGACTATCTTTTCAAGATTCGTATAAGCGCGCATAAATGTTTCTTGCGCTATATCTTCAGCGGCGTATCTCTCATTATTCAGTAGGCGCGTGACTCGCGAATGTATCTTTTTAAAATACCTCTTGTAGAAAACCTTAAAAATTCTTTCTCTCTGATCATAGGACATTTTATTCCTCCTTTTCGGGGAGCATAAATGCTCCCCGAATAAGAAAATTGTTGTTTTTAATATTCTGTCGCGTTTATTTTATCTAGCTCTATCATCTCTTCATCTACATCCTTGTTCAGGCTTCCATCTATATGTTCATCCATATATTCATTCTTCTCTTCTACCTTATCATCATCAGGCAGATAAAAAGTCGCGGCATCTACCGCACCCTTTGTAGTATTTACCACGGCCTTACCCGCGCCTTTTATGGTACCTACGGTAACGCCTTCTACCACATTCTTCTCTTGGGTAGTATCAGCCATCTCCTTAGGTACCTCTGCCCATCCGGTCGCGGTCTCCTTAACACCTTCTGAGAGTTTCTCAACAGGTTCTTCCGCTGCTAAGGCCGGCAGAACAAGGGCCAGTAAAAGAATATACGGTGGAAAGAACTTTATAAGTCTTCTCATGCTTACCTTTCTTGATTTTACCTCATTATGTTTCTTCCCCATCTTGCGTTTCTTCATGGTTCTTACCTCCTATTTGTTTTTTACCTTATCGATTCTTATCCTGAGCATATGCGAAGGCGAAACCTCTATCTGAATAAATTCAGCTGCCTTTGTCTCCCACCTAACCATCACAGGATCACTGCCTCCTTTCTTACCTGTCCAACGAATGTTCATGCTCTTCTCCTTTTTAAGTGTCTCATTTACTAACCAGCTTAGCGCTGTTAAAGCTGCTGGAGTTTTTGATATACCAGCTCTTGTAGAGTGCGGTAACTACCTTTTGCATTATATCTACTTCCATAAAAACCATGTTCTCGCTTACTTCCTCCAACCTTCTTCCGCAGGCAGATACCCTGCGCATCCAAATGTAGCTGTTCCCGCTTGTTGGCGGCATCATCTCTTCAAGCGAAGAGGCTATTATCCCGGTAACAAATAAAAAAGGTATTATAAATAAAATCATAAGTATAATCTTATTTATGCTCATCTTTAGCGTCTCTTCCTTTTTATTTTGTGCATAGGCTCCGGCAATGGTAGCCTCATAACAGATAGAAGCTTCTTTTCAAGTTCTAATTTGGAATGCACGCCATTGCCATTAAAATCGTTTACCTTTATAACATCTATAAGCGCTCTTATCACATCTGTTCTTGAGAGCTTGTGCCCAGTTGAAAATAAAGCGTCCTTTGAGAGCCTATCTATAAAATCAATCTCATCTCTGGTTAAGAGCGCGACTACCCTGCCGGTATTACCCTGACTTGATAAGTTATTCTTCATATTTATCTATCCTCCTTAGTTAGCAGCCTAAGATCTATAAGGCATAAAAAAAGCCCTAAAACATTTAAAAGGTATCTACCTCTTGAAAGTTTTAGGGCTTGAAAAATCAATATCTGATATTTCGGCAACCCGACTACCGTACCCTTTGACAATTCTGGGTTTAGGCTCGCGGCTTTGCGCCCCGCTCTTTCAAGCGGTTTGCCTTTATCGTTACTTTTTTAAAAGAACCTTTGTTTCTTCTCATAACAAATATGCCCTACCCTTTACCAAAAGTCAAGGGGTTAGAAGTATATTTTTACATTTCTACACTTTTACACTTTGTCCATCTCATTAAAATGATCCGTAGCAATCTTCACAGGAACGTACAATTTTACCCAACGTATAAAATTGTACTACACCTGTTCTCAATATTGTTCACACCTTCTGCCTTCACTGCGCAGGTATTTTTGCCATCCACTTATAACAGTAGGCAAAAAAATCCAATGCGCCGCTACAGGCAAAGGTGCCGACAATATTCTTATTTAGACATGCATATGATCCTAAAAACCATAAAAAGCAAGGAAATAACGTGCTTAGGGGGTACTGTTCTCACGATTTCACTATTAGCTTGTGTAGTGGTCTTGAGCAAAACCTTTTTTCTTAAATGTTGCAGTGTATGCTAGCAACATTTAAGGAACCTTCTGGTACAAAGCGACTACTAGCGGTTTGTTACGAATAGCATGCCTGCCGGCCGGCAGGGTTTTTCCGTATTGTTTAACTATATGGATGAGCAACAAAGCGGAATAAGCAAACATCGCTGGAGTTTGCGAACGTTTTTGTGAAGACCACTACGCAAGCATGGGGGGCACGGATTACAACAAAATTTTCTTTGGTTATATATGATTATAAATCAGGTAAGAGGTGAAAAGATGTTGGGATTAAGGATTTGTATGTGCCGCGCGCTTCTCTATATACTCTATGACCCCCTCTTGCGTAGCGGGGGAAAGGCCTGTAAAGGCAACGCCCATTCCGGGATAGAGTTCAGGCTGAAGCATTTTATCAGCGAGCCACATTACAACGCCTTGGAATTCCTTTGGGTCCTGATCTTTTTCAAGCATGATCTCAAGGCGGACATCACTACCCGGAGGCAGGAGCTGGATGGAACGTATAAAAAGACCTGCGCCGCTTAAATTGCCCATTCTGCCTGAACAGATATGGCCTCCTTTATCAGAACGTGAATATTGAGCCAGCCTATAAACTATGGGCAAGTCTATATCAAGCCTTAAAAAACGTCGACGCCACTGCTGTTTAAGATCATCTTTCCCCAAAGAATCCACTTTGTTCGTAAAACTATCGATAGCCTTATCTATGTCAGGGTATATCTCAAAAACATCATCGAGTTTTACTACCCTGAAAATCTCTTCAACATCAAGTATTATGCCGCATAATTTCATTATACACTTATTATTTAACGCGTTCTTATAGGTTATAGCCAGTACAGAAAGTCCGTTATAATCTACATGACTAATACCCTTCATATCTATGATTATCTTTGAGCTGCCCTTCTCAAGCAAATCACCTACTATCTCTATAAGCTTGGATGAGTTAATATTTATCATGCCCTCTATGTTCAGGACATCGATGTCATGGAGGCGCTTTACCTTTATCTTCATCTCCGACTATTCTCTTTTCTTCTCACCAATAAAAAAGGGGGATAGATATCCCCTTTTTTAAAAGCATTATTTTACCCAATCGAGATTATCCTTAAAAATCTTATTCAAACGCCTCTTGGGTTCCTTTTATCGGTGTATTAATACTACCTTCTACCGCAGTATAACCTGTATCTACACTTCCCTTGACAGGAACAACAACTACGTCCTTTATCTTCTCAGGCTTACCGGTAACAGTCTCAACCGCGCTAACTCCTGTATTAGTAACTGTTGTAAGGCCCTGTTCTGTTGTGCGTCCCACTGTTCCTACAGCCTCCTTTGTAATGCTAAAAGGCCACTTCACAAGATCCTTTAAAAACTTTACCGCCTTGTTCTCCTGCTGCACCTGTTCCTGCTGGGCAAGCGCCCCGCTTACGCAACAGATAGATGCCGCTACAACTAAAATTACAACACAGCATATGCTACCATATCTCTTCATATCGCTTCACCTCTCTTTTTATATATATTAGTCTATATAAACATTCAGCGCAAGCAAAAAATCAAGGATGTGTCAATTATCCGCGCTCGCCTGATCGATAAATGGTATCACATAAAAACTTCAAAAACGTATTCTTATTATCTTCTTCTATGTCTGTAAAAGCGACACCGCAATTATACATACCTTTCTTATTAGCAGGGACGGTCCAGACTACCTTGCCATTACAATGAATAGGGTTTGGCGCCTCCGGAGCATACATATCGATCGCCGTATCAGTACCAAAGGTGAGTTTCCTATCAACATTTACCATCATGCCGCTGGCACTTACATTTTTCACATGCGCCTTTATTTTTTCAATGCGGCCTTTTTTCTTTATGCTGAATATGGCAGGCACTAAGACATCTATGCGTATATAGTAGCGCTGTTCCTTGTCACCTGTCTGACGGCTGCTCTTTCTCTTTTCCTTTAGAGAATTTTTAGTATTTTTAATTTTTACCACTTCACATACCCCTTGAAAAAAAACGAAGAAATATCATTTGTATCTATCAATAAGATATTTACTTCGCTTTTCACAGTATTTAAATATTTTACTCGTTAAACCCTATTTTTCCTCAAATACGAACTCAGGTTGCAATATAGGGCTGTAGTCCTGTGGCATTGGAAAGAGGAATGTTACTGTATCATACGCGCCGGCGCCTGTTCTTACTACCGCCATGCCAAGGCCCTTTAATGTGCCGTATGTTATACCCATTAAAGGGTTATTGGTATCTACGCTGGTATCATATATATTCATAGGTAACTCTACCCAACCGGTTACTATATTGACAATACCTCTGCCTAGTTTCTTGCCCATCTTCTCTACAACGCTACCTTCTTCGGCAAATACCGGTAAAGCTATCGCCGCAACGCATAACACTACCAAACATGTTATTAATGACCTTGTACCTCTTCTCATGTCTCTTCCTTTTTTTTAAAATGACTTATATCTCTTGTATTTTAGTTTAACAACAGAGAAAGCTTTTGTCAAGGCAAAAACCTCCCCTTATAAAAATTGCAACACGACAAATAACTACAAAATCGCTGTTTATAATGATATCAAATAACCTTATTTCTCAACTGCCCTATATGCTCTATATCAACTACAACGTTATCACCTCTTTGGAGTTCTCCTACGCCCTTAGGTGTGCCTGTGGTTATAATATCACCGGGCAGAAGAGTCATTATCCGCGAAATAAAAGAGACAAGATATCCAATATTAAAGATCATATTAGATGTAGGCGAAGATTGGCGCATCTGGTCATTGACATATAACCTTACTAAAAGATCGGATGGATCTATGCCTGTAACAATGTATGGGCCTACGGGAGCGAAGGTATCAAATGACTTTGCCCTTGTCCACTGTATATCTTTTTTCTGAAGATCGCGTGCGGTAACGTCATTAAGGCACGTATATCCTAGTATATAATCAGAGATCGACTCCTGCTTAACAGCCTTTGCTTTTCTTTTTATAACAATAGCCAGTTCCGCCTCGTAATCGAGCCTGGCAATTGACTCAGGATAGATTATATCATCTTCAGGCCCTATAACCGCGGTAGAGGGCTTTAAAAATAACGTAGGATCCTTGGGCAGATCCATGTTAAGTTCCTTAGCGTGGTCCTTATAATTTAAACCGGCGCATACTATCTTTGAAGGTATGACCGGCGCCAGGAGCTTGACCTTATCCACGGAGAGTACCGTATCAGTAAACTGAAATTCATCCGCAAAGATGGAATTCCTAAGAATTCTTATATTGTCACCTTCCAGCGCGCCAAAACATATCTTGTTATCATGCTTTATTCTTGCTATTTTCATATAAAATACCTACACTTGGAACCTCTTCATATATTCTATATCCATTAATAGGTCCTTGTTTGAATGTGGTTCAATTGTTATGACAGGCTTTTCCTTATAAGTATCTATCTCCGCTAAAAAAGGCTCGATATCTAAGGAACCTTCTCCCAGCACAAGATGCTGATCCTCTTTTTCGTCATTATCCGATAGATGAACCTCGCCTATAGAACCCTTTGGATACATTCTCAAGAGATCTTGCCAGTTCTCTTTTCCAAATATAGAGTAATGCGCCAGATCAAAACATGCCTTAAATAGTGGATATTCCCTCAATATCGCGATAATCGGCTCCGGGGAGTCATCCTCTGAGTTCTCTATATATACTACTATATTGTGCTTTTGAGCAACCGCGTTTACATTGGACCAGACCATCTTTGAAAAGTTGAACCATTCATCAAAACGCCTTTTATGGTAAACCGGGTCATAATGGCTATGAAGAACAATATCATTGCATCCTAATCCAACACATAGCCTGAGCGCCTCTAAGATGCGTTCCTGCGATAATGCCCTTACCTTCTTATCTGAGCTGCCCGGGCATATATCCATAAAAGGGCCGTGGATCCTGATTAAGACGCCCATTTCCTTGAAGCCGTTCTTAACGCGTTCTATATCCCGCTGTTTATGGTCATCAATAAACGCGGAATTTATATATAACTCGCAATTTACTTTTAAGTCTAGATAATCATCAAGGCCATCAAGCAGCCTGTAAATAGGCATATGAAAATAAAGCCTTTGTGGTGATATATTCATTTTTTGCTTTCTCTCTGGTGCATAAAGTTATCTCGAATCCGAGTAAATATACTTATATATTCATCTGTCCTGTAATCCGGATAGGTGTAATCACAGGGCATAAATCGTTTCTTACGAAACGAGAGAGTAATCTCAGCGTATATACCTTGATCTATATATATCCTGTGGCTATAATCCTTTGTTGATGCCAGAACGAGCTTTGCCGCTGTAATATAACCGGGGTCTATATTAACCGGCCGCTTAAGCTTGCCCTTCATGGACCGCGCTAAACGAGCCTCCATATTATTAGTTTTAATCTTTATTGAGGCAAGGCGCGCGGGATCTACAAGCTTATCAAAACTTAAAAATACCCTAAAGAGGTCTCTGCCTGTATATTTAGCGTAATAAGGCGTACAATCAAAATCGATCATACCGCTCTTGTAATCCAGCCTGCCAAATGCCTTCACCAGTTGTTTTTCCGCTTGATTGAAAAGAGATTGAGATGAAGAGATAATTCCTGTTATCAGTTTAACGGGGTGGGGTTTTTTAAGCGTACCCATGAAATCAGAGTCTCTTGACTTCCCAGACTTCTCTATCTAGTATATGGGCGATATTGTCTATTTCTTTAATAGCGTGATCGATTACTTTTTTAAAATGCAGTGCGTGAATATGGGACTGTTCCATATCATAAAGTTTTCCACCCATCTCCTTAAGTATATGGTACATCTTCTTAAGCTCAAGCGCCTGCCGGTAATTGCGAAATTTGTTTTTAAGAAAATCTTTTATCTTTTTACTGTCGCCTCTTTTTATCTTTGTTATGGCGATGCCCATGCCCGGATAATATCCTACCTGCGTTTTCTTGGCAATCCAGGCAACCTGCCCCTCTAATGTGACATAACCTGAAGCGTCAGGCAGAGGCAATTTTATCTTTAACTCAGTATTAATGGGGAGAGGTTTTTGCATCTTGACAAAGAAGCCTTTCTGCGTCATATCCTTTGCCTCAAGAAAATAAGCACTCAAGGTATGATGGGTCTTCTTATCGAGCCTATAAACCTTGACCTGTGAACTGACCGCAAGTCTCTTCGCGTCTCTCCTGTCAACCTTATCAATATTATTTGAAGTGGTTTTTTTTATCATATCTATTTTTTAGTTGGCATAACCTTATCAATAACCAAGGGGTATCTTACCTTAAGTTGATCATTTAAAAGCACCTCTACCGCGTACTCTCCCGGGTCATTAAAGCGTATATTATTAAAACGAGCCACGATACGGTGTTTTGCCTTTATACTAGTAAGGTTAAACTCCGTCTCTTTATCCTCTATCAGCTTGGTATTTCCAGGGGCGACTATCCTGGTCTTTTGCGTGAAATCTCCCACGCCGCTGCACCAACAGTTCATAACAAATAGCGCCGGATGCATAACGGGAAACGAGGCTGCCCCTATAGTCTCAAAGAGTCCTATAAGCATAAATTTACCGTTATCCTCGCGCCTGACATCATCACAGAGGATTGAAAAAAGTAAAGTTGGTTCTATCTGTCCATCTTTCATATTGCAATAATTATATCAATTATACGCCCTATCCGCAAGTAAAAACAAAAATTGCCCCCATCTATTTAGCCATGTATCTTTTTTAACTTTACAAAGACAACCAAAGCCATATATAATAGGTAAAAGGTAAAATTATGTATAAAGCATTCTATAATCTAAATGAAAACCCCTTTAACGTGACAAGTGACCCGCATTTTCTATATATGAGCAAACGCCACAAAGAGGCGCTTGCTTCTCTTGTATACGGTATAGAAGGGCGCAAAGGTTTTATAGAGATAACTGGCGAGATAGGAACGGGAAAAACCACCCTATGTAGGGCACTGCTTAAAAAACTCACCTCCAGAACAAAGACAGCTTTTATACTCAACCCCCGCCTTTCAGGGATACAATTTATGAGGGCCGTCATAGATGACTTTGGTATAATCGTAAAGAGCAACACTAAAGTCGAGATGATAAAGGCGCTGAATCAATTTCTGATAGAACAGCTTCGTGAAGGCAATAACGTAGTCCTTATAGTTGATGAGTCACAAAATCTGAGCAAGCCGCTATTGGAAGAGATAAGGCTCTTGTCAAACCTTGAGACCGAAAAAGAGAAACTCTTGCAGATTGTGCTTGTGGGCCAGCCCGAACTTAAGGTAAAACTATCTTCTCCTGAGCTGGCGCAATTAAGGCAAAGGATAGCTGTAAGATATCATATCCTTCCTATTGAAAAATCTGACATAGAAAACTATATCAGCCGCAGGCTTGAAGTTGCCGGCGCGAAACCCAACAGCATAACCTGGAGTGACGACGCCATAGATGAACTATACAACTATTCAAAAGGAGTTCCCAGGCTTATGAATGTAGTCTGTGACAGAAGCATGCTCTTAGGCTATGTGCAAGAGATAAAAGACTTTCGTGGAAATACAATCATAAGGGCTATCTCTGAAATAGAAAATACGGTGCTCCAATGAGTATTATAAACGACGCGTTAAACAAGGCGATCCAGGAAAAAGATGTAAAGCCGGAGACTAAAAGCAAAACACCTCCCGCATCCGGGCCCACAGCTCTTAACGAGACTCTGAATAAAGAATCCTCTCAAGAAAACAATGCAAATAATAAAGAGCCCTCTAAGACAAAAAGCCTCAAGTTCCATTTGCTTGTCTATATTATCAGCCTCTTTGCAATTGCACTCATCGGATTCGCGATATTTAAATATGTCAACACCTATAATTACCGCTCTGAGATGGTATCCATATCAGAGGCTGATAAGGCATCTGGTCTATCTGTTATAACCACCGGTAAAAAGCGCGCTGAGGCCTCTCCATATACCGGAAGCGATGCATCGGGATTCTTATTAACCGGCATTATTCATGGAGAAGGCGCTTCTATGGCTATTATAAATGGTTCTGTCTATATGGCGGGTGATATAGTAGGCTCCGCGAAGATCGCGAAGATAAATGAGAATACGGTTATTGTTGAAGATGGCTCGAGAGTGCTGGAACTGAAGGTTAAGTAGGTCCTTTTCTAAAAATTCTTCCTGATTACCTTAAGAAACGCCTTTACAACAACAGGGTCAAACTGTGAACCGCTATTTGCCTTTATCTCCTTAATGGCTTTATCTTTGCGTATAGCTTTCCTGTAGGGCCTGTTTGATGTCATGGCTTCATAAGCATCCGCTACAGCTATGATCCTTGACTCAATAGGTATCTGCTGTCCTTTTAAGCCGTCTATGTAACCTTTTCCATCAAAACGTTCATGTTCATGATAAACCACCGGTATAATATGCTTTAAGCGCGGGAGATGCTTAAGTATGGCAACCGCGTGCAGAGGATGCCTCTCTATTATCTCCCACTCCTTATCCGTAAGTTTACCGGGCTTAAGCAGGACCCTGTCAGGTATGCCGATCTTTCCTATATCATGAAGCATGCTGGAAAGTCGGGTCTTTTCTATGGCCTCCTCTGAAAGCCTTAAGGCTTTTGCCAATGCAAGCGCGATCTTAGCTACTCTGCGGGAATGGCCATGTGTATAATGGTCGCGGGCGTCTATGGCCGCTGCTAACGATATAATGCTGCCCTCGTATAAAGCGTGGACCTCCTCAAAAAGCCGGCAATTGCTTATCGCTGTGCCTGCCTCATAAGCAAGAATTGACAACAACTCAGCGTCCTCTTTATCAAATAATGGCTTATTGTGACGCTTAGCTAGATTTAAGACCCCTAAGACAGCGCCATCTGCCATAAGAGGTATGCTGAGAGCTGATTTTATGCCTAACCCACGCAGAAACTTCTTTGTATAGGCCGGTATCTTATAACCCTTGCTTATAACTATAGGCTTCGCGGTCTTGGCGACTTTTCCCGATATGCCGTGGCCGAGCCTTATTCGGGTATTAGTAGTTATCTTCTTAGGTATACCTAAAGAACTTTTTATGTGTAAATAACCATCTCTTTCTAAGAGCATAAGAGATGCCCTGTCAGAATTACTTTCAATAACAGCCGCCTCAAGAATAAGGTCACATAACTTATCCTGATTATTAACACTTATGAGTTTTTTGCCGTACTTCATTATAGTCTCAAGCCTCGCAAAATCTCTTCTCTTATATAAACCGGAGAAGCAGATAATAGAGCGGTCTATCTGGCTGACTATAAGATCTATGCTTGCTCTTCTCTTTTTAATCTCATCCACATACTTATTTGAGAGTAACTCGATAAGTATGCCGCGTAATATCATAAGCCCTTCTATGGCATCCGCGGCACTGGAGGCGCTTAGATAATCCTTAAATACAAGTTTCTTTATTATCAATTCACAGGATTTTGAATTCGGCTTTTCTATATCAGCGGCAAAGGCCTTTATATACGCGTTCATTCCGCTGGCATGGACTTTTTTGGGGATTATATCTCTGTCTCTTTGATAGCCGGATATATTAAATATGGAGGAGGACCAGCGTTTTACTATAACGCTGGTATTGCTTTTTAAGAATTGCGATATCTCTTTTCTTACCAACCTATTATGCATATATTATTTTGGCATATTAGCAACAAAGCTATCTTTTATGCCCTCTCTCTTCTTTAATCTTTGAGCTAAATCGCTTGCTTTATTTCTATCGGCAAAACTGCCTGCGTATATTGTAAATTTATCTTTACCTGATGAATAAAACGACTTATGAATAAAAGACTTATAGCCTTTCGCGTCCAGATCAGATCTTAGTTTTTCCGCGTCAGCAAGTTTGGCTGATACCGCGACCTGGACAGCGTAATTGATCTTTCCTGTATTTCTGGCGCTAGCCCTAACCTTGGGCCTTGGCTGTCTTGCCTTATTATAAAAAATCTTTCTGATAACAGTCGCCGCAAGCAATATGATAAAAAAAGCTATGACCGAAGATATAATTATAAGGCGTATCTTTTTCGCGCTTATGCCTTTTAACCTATCCAATCTTCTCTTGGCCTGCTCAAGCTCTACTCTAAGCTCTGCTAATTCACCGCATATCTTTGATCTGTCTTGGTTAGAATCCTTATCTGAATCCAAGATCTCTTTTTGTATGCTCTTCTCCCTTTTCGATAAGGCTCCTCCAAGAGCATCTGTGGATATCCCTACAGCGCTCCCGTATAACCTGTTCCTGATATCTTCTTCGGTTAAAGCGTTGAGTACGGGACTTTTTCTGGACTTAAAATTAAAAGCCATCTATGACAATACCTCTCTTAATGTTTGCGGCATGCGCTTAGGCTTGCCTGTCTTATCTGTAAAAACATGGACTGTCTCCGCTTCTGTCAATACATCCTTACCACGCGTCACCTTATAGGCAAAGGTAATACTGCTGTTTCCCAATTTAGTCACGCTGCAGGCTATATCAATAAGGTCATCATATCGCGCCGGCGATTTATAGCGGCACCTAACCTCCGAAACCATAAGGCGCAATCCTAGTTCCTCTTCTATGCCTCTATATGTATGGCCGATATCTCTTAAGAGTTCGGCCCTAGCCACTTCAAACCATACCAAATAGTTGGAATAATAGACAACCCCCATCTGGTCTGTCTCTTTGTAGCGAGCCCTCAATCTAGTTGTATATTCAATCATACTATATTTTTATAAATTAAACGCTATCCTATTCACATATTCGGATTTAGTATTAAGTTGTAAGCATTAAGCAACAAGCCTAATCCTTAAATTCTAAATCCTAAGTTCTAAACTCTAAACAATATTAAATTACCAAAATCCAAATGTTCAAAAAAAAGTTTTGAATTCTAGAAATTAGAATTTTGAATTTGTTTAGGATTTAGATATTAGAGTTTAGGATTTATTATTTACCTCTTTTCCTTTTCCTTCACCTTTACCTAGTATCTTGTATCTAGCATCCAGTATCTAGTGTATCTTATAATGAAGTAGAACTATCTCTATATCATTAAAAGGAAATCGCTCTTTTTCAACAAAGCCTTTCTTCTCCTGCAAAAGCTTAATAGCCGCCTCCATCCTTGATGTTGCTCTGAAAACCACTTGTTTGTATCCGTTCATCTTACAAAAATCCAGGGCAGTGTCAACTAGCATAGATCCTATCTGCCTGCCCCTGTGGCTTGAATGAACAAATAATCTCCTCAAGAGAGCCGTAGAATCACTATCCTCTTTGATGCCGATAGTGCCTATCACTTCATCATCTTCCTGTACCACTAAAAACTTTTCTCTTAGGGCTCCATACGCGTCTGATATGCTCTTTAAGTCCCCATACTGATATGCCTTCTCCTCAACAGGGTACTCTTTATTCATAATCGAGCTGATCAGAGACTTAACGCTTGATATATCTGTTGGGTGAAATGATCTTATCTCCATTACCTCTCTCCTTAATGAGGTCACAACTTAGACCTGCCTGCCGGCAGGCAGGGAACAAGGTGAACTAAGTTGTTTGACCGAATTAACCCCGTACCCAAGCCTGGCGTCTAAATGCACACTTCGCAGGCGAGTGGTGTCGAGGTAACGACTACCCACAACTTAGAAAACAAAGTTGTATGAGCAAATTAACCTATGAATCCTATAAAAGTCTAACTTCTAATATATTATTAAATTATCACAATGTCAATAAAATTGGCATTTTAACAATTATTTTTATTCTCTTCTACCCACAAGCGCTTAAAAATTGCTATTTTAAGCGCCTTAAAATTGCTGACTTTATAACCTCGCGCGGCACCTGATCGCATACTACTACATGGCCTATATCTACAGGTAAGATCCAACGCTTCTTTCCCCTTACAATCTTTTTGTCATATGAAGTGGCCATTAGAACATCTTCAGGAGATATGCCTTTAACGAAAACAGGCAGCCCTACCTGCTTTATCAAGGCTTCTACACGTCCGGCTATCGAGGCTTTTGTCATTTTCAGTGCAAGCGCAATATCAAAAGCAGCGATCATGCCTATTCCGATGGCTTCTCCATGATTAATCGATCTCTTATATGAAGATGCCGCTTCAATAGCGTGGCCTATGGTGTGACCGAAATTCAATATCGACCTATAACCAAGCTTTTCGTGCTCATCAGCCGCTACAACCTCTGCCTTTAATTTGCCACAACGCGCAACCATGTATTCTGTAGGTGCCTTGTTAAAATTAATTATTTTAGAGGCGTTTTTCTCAAGATAATTAAAAAATTTATTATCAAGTATAACGCCATATTTAATTATCTCTGCCAGTCCATTACGTATCTGACGCTTAGGTAGGCTCTTGATAACAGAGACATCTGCTATAACAACCTTTGGCTGGTAAAACGAACCTACAAGGTTTTTCGCGAAATCTAAATCTATAGCGACCTTACCGCCTATAGCGGAATCTACCTGCGCTAGAAGCGTTGTCGGAATCTGGACAAAACCTACACCACGGCGGTATGTAGAAGCGACAAACCCCGCAAGATCCCCTACTACCCCTCCGCCAAGAGCTATGACGCAGGCCCCCTTGCCCTTATCAAATCTGGCGAGGCTCTTAAGAACCCTGAACCAGCTTAGATAAGATTTGGCATTTTCTGAATCAGGGACCATGCAAAACGTAAAATCCATTCCGGATGCAGCGATAGACCTGCCTAGCCTATCCCCGTAAAGAGACATTATCTTTTTATTAGTTACTATAAAACAGGCCTTTGCGATATTTAAAGACCTTATTATCCTTCCCGCGTTAGAGAGTGCCCCTGCCTCTATGCAAATATTGTAGCTTTCCTTACCGAGATCAACTTTTACCTTGTTCATTGAGACGCTCCTTTATATATTAGTTTAAGTATAGCAACATAAATATAAGCTGTCAAGAAAGGATAAAGAAAAAAAGTATAAAGTAAAAAGGATAAAGGAAAAGAGGTAAATAATAAATCCTAAACTCTAATATCTAAATCCTAAACAAATTCAAAATTCTAATTTCTAGAATTCAAAACTTTTTTTTGAACATTTGGATTTTGGTAATTTAATATTGTTTAGAGTTTAGAACTTAGGATTTAGAATTTAAGGATTAGGCTTGTTGCTTAATGCTTACAACTTAATACTAAATTCGAATATATAAATAGAATAGCGGTTTTGGATTTAGAAGGAGATATTTATGCCTAGATACTTTACAACAATAAGCATGGCGCCATATATTAGTCTTCTTAGCATGCCTGTCCATAAAAGCAGGATTATAATAAGAAAACCATATGGCTGGATCTTGTTATACGCGGCGAGATACTGATATGGCAGCAGGGCGCTGACGATACGTGAACCATCAAGTGGGGGTATTGGGATCAGGTTAAATACAGCCAAGATAACATTGATAATAATGCCAAAAAATATAGCCTGTCCAAAGATT
The DNA here is from genome assembly GCA_964634945.1 of uncultured Planctomycetia bacterium. GTDB lineage: Bacteria > Omnitrophota > Gorgyraeia > JABMRG01 > JABMRG01 > JAUVHV01. The sequence continues at coordinate 52,585 of CAZWMG010000006.1, forward strand.
GTATGAACCAGCATAGGAAAAAGCTTTATCAGGATGCTTAAAATCGCGGCTAATAAAAAATTAGCAGCCGGCCCAGCCAAGCCCACCCAAAGCATATCACGCTTAGGATTTCTTAGGCTCATAAAATCTACAGGCACGGGCTTTGCCCAACCTATCGGTGGAATATGCGCTATAGTAAGAAGCAAAGGCAGGATTATAGTTCCAAAAGGGTCTATATGCGCGATCGGGTTTAAGGTAAGACGCCCCATGTATTTAGCTGTCGGATCGCCTAACCTATAGGCGACAAGGCCATGGGCATATTCATGTATAGTTATAGCAAATATTAGAATTACAAATTGCAGTATAATGTAATGGACCATCACTTATGACCCTTAAAAAAATATCTACTTTATCGTAGATCCGGCAGGCAGGCCCTTATCAAGAGTTAAGATCGAAAGCATCTCACTATCACTCGCGGCAAGCAGCATGCCGTTAGATTCCACGCCTCTTATTACGGCAGGTTCAAGATTTACAATAACCGCTACATTTTTACCTATAAGCTCTTCAGGCGTATAGTGTTTTTTTATGCCTGCGACTACCTGCCTCTTTTCACTGCCTAAATCGATATCAACCACATAGAGTTTATCAGCGTCGGGATGGTCTTTCACACTCAGTATGGTCGCTGTCTTTATCTCTACTTTTTTAAACTCATCAAATGTTATCATAAGATCACCGCAAACGGACTAAATAGCATAAGTTTATTTCTTACCTTTTTCTTTTGGTGCTTCCTTGGCCTTATCTTCAGCTACGGGAGCATCCGCGGGAGCAGCCGCATCAGTAGTTTCTTCGCCTTCTGCCGCCTCTTTCTTCTCCTTCTTAAACTTCAACTTCACCACCTTTACCTTAGGAAGGCCAAAGATAGAGTCCTTGTCTTCTTCCCATTTTTCTTCCTTTTGAAGAAGTAAAAGCCTGGCAAGGCGCTTTAGTACGCTCTTTTGCTGCTTGCCTTTTCCACTCTTGAAACTCGGATGAACTGACATTTTTATTACCTCCTGATTAAATTTTTCTTACCAGACAATCGGAATATTGCTTGCGCAGCCTCTTCATCTCTGAATCAGCATCCTCTTTATCCCTGAACTTGCCTATGCACATAATATAATAACTTCCCTTATGTAACGCGAAAGCCTCGTAACCCTCAGATTTGAGCTTATCTACACGCCCTTTCGCGAAACTCTCACTCGTATAAGAAGCTACTTGAACCGTATAACCCGGAAGAGGCTTTTCCTCATACTCCGACAACAACTCGTCTTCGCTTTCTTTTTTTACAACCGCGTCCTCGGCATGCTCATCTGTTTTTGATAAAACTATCTTTTCCGTATCTTTTTTCGCGTCTTGGGCAAAAGATGCTCTTTTCAAACGAACAGATTTGCCTCTTTCAACACCTAATGAAAAGACTATGATAGAGAATACGATTAACCCGATAGCTATAAACGCGATATGTTCATATAGGAGCGTTATCGCTCTCTTAGACTTATTTTCAAACAGATTTTTTGGATACCTTCTTTTTTCAGGACTTCCAAACTCTTCAAAAAGCTCTTTCTGGACCTGTCTCTTCTCATCCATAATCTAATCTCTTATTCTTTCATGTAAAGCATTGTATTATAACACAATAAATGAGCAATACAAATAAAAAAACGCTATCTCTGCGTTTAGTCGTAAGTTGTAAGTATTAAGTACTAAACCCAATCTTTAAATTCTAAATCCTAAGTTCTAAACTCTAAACAATATCAAATTACCAAAATCTAAATGTCCAAAACGAAAGTTTTGAATTTTGAAAATTAGAATTTTGAATTTGTTTAGGATTTAGATATTAGAGTTTAGGATTTATTATTTACCTCTTTTTCTTCACCTTCACCTTTACCTAGTTCATAGCATCTATCGTACCGTAAGCTTAAATAAATCCGTATTTATGCTGATAGAGGGGTTGTCCGTACTCCCTGATACATACAGATCTACTTCTGAAAATTGCCCGTTTGTCTTAAAAAATACTTTTCTTACACTATCAGGTATGCCGGAAGTTAATTCATTAGATAGGATAAGCTTAAAACTATAGCCTATCTCCTTACCGCGTATCGAACCGTCTGCAAAGACCTTTAGCAACTTTCCTTCCGCGTGAAGCGCGTTTATAGTGATGTCTTCTCTGCTTATATAAAGCTTTCCTTTAACATAATCAAAACTAAGAACATCCAAAGGCTTAATAGACAACGTATCCGCTATCCCATCTATAATCTTTGAATCCGGATAAGAAAGCTTGAGGTCCTTCATATTGAATGTCAAATGTATCCTCATCGCCAGAAAAGATGATGCCTCAATGTGCAAAATCACTTCTCCTACAGCACAATTAAGCCCCTTATTATTGGCTATGTTTAAGCCTTCTATATCTATTCTTGGCCCTAGTCCTAAATTAAAATTCTCTGTAGTTACCTTGGCATCTAGCTTGTTGGAGAGATATGCTACTAATAGCCTCTCGCTTAATAGATTACGAAAATATACAAGCGATGAAAGCAATAAAATAATAATAACTACGATTGATATATAAGTCTTTTTCATCTTCAACCTTTGTAACTTTTGTAACCACACTCTATTTGTTCTTATATTACAGCGGTTTTTTAAGCTCCTCAGAGTGTTTTCTCATCAACTGCTCAAGCCTGCCATCCTTAGCAAGCAATACAAGGACCTTCACTATATCCGGATCGAACTGCTTTCCTGATTGTCGACGCACTTCTGATACAACCATGCGAAAAGGTATAGGCTCACGATATGGCCTGTAACAGACCATGGCCTCAAAGGCATCCGCTATAGCCATAATACGCGCGCCCAAAGGTATCTTTTCTCCTTTTAACCTGTCTGGGTAGCCTGTACCATCATACTTTTCATGGTGATGCAGTATTATAGGTATTACAGGCTTTAATACATCGAGATACTTAAGCGCCTCAATGCCCTTTACTGTATGGGTCTTTAACATCTTACGCTCTTTTCCACTTAAACCTTTTTTCTTCTGGAGCGTCTCTTCGGGGATAACCAGCTTTCCGAGATCAGGCATAAGAGCGGAATATTGAATGATCTTAAGTTCCTTTTTTGTCAGGCCCAATTCTCTGCCAAGCTCAATTATCAGATCCTCAAAAAGGCCTGTGTGAGTATAGAGCCTTGGAAATTTTGCGTCCAGAAGATAGCCTAAAGATTTTATAGTGCCCGCTGTCAGGTCTTCCTGCTCCTTGTAGAGCTGCGCGTTTCCTATAGCGATTACAGCCTGCTCCGCGAGAGTCGTAAGTATCTCACGGTCAAATATCGTAAAATTATCAGCGCCTATCTTATCTTTGATAGTTATAACCCCGCATATCTCTTCATCCACAAGAGGCACGCTAAGGAGATTATCCTTATAAATGGATCTGCCATAACAAGCGACTTTTTTCTCAAATGGCGTTGGCTTTGTGTTAAGCTTAAATACATCACTGCTCTTTCTGTAATCAACCGAGGTAACGCAGGCGAGTTTGCTTGTCTCCTGGTCTATCATGCATATTCGCACTCTCTCCGCTTTTAATACCTGCAGACTAAGACGCGCTATCCTGGGAAAGAGCTCCTTAAGATCCAGCGTAGAACTGATTAGGCGATGGATAGTATGCACTGTAGATAAGGCTATCGCGCGGGGCCTTACGAGCTCATAGAGCCTGGTGAGCTCTTTTTCCCTGCTCATCTCCTTAATAATTATATCTACATAACCCGCAAGGATATCAAGAAGCGCGGGATCAGGTTTGACCTTAAGGTCATATACACCAAAGAAGCCGACACATTTTCCCTGCCTTTCAATAGGCGCGGCTATCCCATATGTATTATTTAAACTGGCTTCAAAAAAAACAGGGAACTTAGACTTCTCTGCCTGACTCATGGCCCTTAGAATGTTCTTCTTATAATCAGCGAGAGAAAGATAGTCTTCCACGCCCCTGGCCCTCTTTAAACGTGTAATCGGCAGAATACTTCCGGGGCTTCTTTTATCCGCTACCCACCACATAGGCCTATGTAGAAATTTATCAAAGGCATCTTTTAAATCTCTGTAACCTGTGTTTTCAAGCAGAGAATGAAAGAAACTTTTATTCTTTGCTGATTTTCCTATTCGCTTCATCATACCCTCTCGTAAGGCTCAAAAAGCTTCTTATACTCATCAAGCGCGTATCTATCTGTCATACCTGCTATATAATCACATATGATCGCCCTGCGCGCAGAGTCATCCTTCGCCCTTTCATAATAGCTGCTTGGCAAAAGACGTGGCTCATCAAGATAAACGTTAAAAAGTTTCACAATAAAACGCTTTGCCTTATTTGCCATACGCATCACTCTATAGTGTTTATAAAAATTCTTTAAGAGAAAATCCCGTAAAACCACCTTCTGAGAATTTAATGACGATGAGAAATCAATTATCTTGACATCACATTTTCTGGCCTTTTCAACAGAATCTATATTGTACTTTTTTATGCGCTTCTCAGATTCACCTATAAGGTCTGTTACAAGCCTGTTTATGAGCGCCCTGATAGCCTGGTACCTTCTCTGTTCAGTGTCCATGGGTTGTCGCAGATTCTTTGTATCCAGGCTTAAGCCCTTCCATATCTCAAGTTTTTCAAGTAAGGGCTCGGATAATATCCTGCTCGTAAGCCCATCATCAAGATCGTGGCTGAAATACGCTATCTCATCCGCCACATCCACAATCTGAGCCTCTAGCGTAGGGAACTGCTTCAGATCAAATTCTTCTGTCTTAGGAGGATTATCAAAAGAGCTGCTGTGCCTGGCAATGCCTTCTCTGACCTCAAAGGTAAGATTTAAACCCGCAAACTCAGGGTAGCGCTTCTCCAGCAAATCAATGACTCGCAGACTCTGCATATTATGGTCGAACCCGCCAAAGGGCTGCATAAGCTCATTTAATATCTCTTCACCTGAATGCCCAAAAGGGGTATGGCCAAGATCGTGCGCCAGGGAGATAGCTTCAACAAGGTCCTCGTTCAATGAAAGAGCGCGCGCGATAGTACGGGCTATCTGCGCGACCTCTAATGTATGCGTTAAACGTGTGCGGTAATAATCACCTTCATAATTTACAAAAACCTGTGTCTTGTATTCCAAGCGCCTGAAAGCGGTAGTATGCAGGACCCTCTCCCTGTCCCTTTGATACATAGAACGATACGGGTGCTCCTTCTCGTTATGGCTCCTGCCTTTACTAAGGGGAGAGCTCATCGCGTATGGAGCAAGAAGAGATTCTGAATGAATTGAACTTAGGGCCTTACTAGGCATTTTTTCGTAACCTTTCATATAGGCAGGACAAAGACTCTGATATTACCTTTACGTCGCCAAGTATCGGCATGAAGTTTGTATCGCCCTCCCAGCGAGGCACAATATGCATATGAACATGCCCGGGAAATCCCGCGCCGGATACCTTTCCGACATTAACACCTATGTTATAACCTTGGGGTTTTATAACCTTGCTTAAGAGGCTGGTCGTCTTATTGAGTAAGCGCATCAGATCCGCAGTCTCAGGCGCTGAAAGCTTTTCAAGGGATGACTTGTGCTTTTTTGGCACAACCATTATATGGCCATTGTTATATGGATATATATTTAACATTGAAAAAGAATGCCTTGTCTTTTCAATGACATAACTCTTTTTCATATCGCGCGAATCTCTTGCCTGGCAGAAGATGCACCCCTGCCTCTTTCGCTGGTAAATAAATTTGCTTCTCCATGGCGCCCATATGGTTTTCATAAGCTACTCTCCGCGTTAAACTCGAAATCCTAAACTCTAAACAATGTCAAATGAACAAAATCCGAATATCTAAATTTTTTGAATTTAGAAAATTAGAATTTTGAATTTGTTTAGGATTTAGATATTAGAGATTAGGATTTAACTTTATCCTTTACCTTTTCGTGACTCAGCCTCTTCCGCGCTTCTTCAAAAAACGTCTCCGCGAAACTGCTATCCCAAACCCTCTGGTTGAAATCCCTTTTCTCAACCAGATCAAGAAAGCCCTTAAAATCTTCATAATAGCTTCCATATATATGAAAACTGTCGGTAATATCCGTATGCCTTCCAACATCAATCTTCTTGCCTGTCTTTTCTGATATACGTTGCGCAATCTCTCTCTGTAAATCTGTAAGCGCGAATATATTCATGAATGCCGCTTTGAACGCATCTCTGGAGCGCCAGTGCGTATTCATATTAAGAAGCAATCTATTCTCCTGAGATGATATCCTAAACCATACCCTTTGCAGGCATGGCGGGTCATCTGTCGGTATGTCAAGTTTGGGATTCCATGTTATGGCCTGCGCTCTCCTTGAGTAACTACTTTCGCTAAGCTTGTTAACAATGTAATCCATCTGGTCGATTATATCTGTTTCACTTTTGTAGGAAAAGAGCCTCTGGTGGTATGTATATGTCCATTTTCCTTCTTCAGGGGCTATCCAATGATCGTGAACCCCATCGACAACCTCCTGCCTGTAAACCTCGAGGTCATCAAGGCCGCCTGGAAACGCCCTATGTATGCGCGGCTCTTTAAACGGGGAGTTTATAACGATTATCATTGTAGCGTCTCTGCTTGGCGGATCATCGGGCTTATCATACTCTGTCCTTACCTGCGTGCCTTCTTTCCATGTCCTGATAACCGCTTCTTCCCATGCTTCAGGTAGGGTATCTCGCTGAACCTGGATTACCGGTATCCCCTCTGTCTTCATATTTCTAACCTCACAATTGTTGGAGTTATCTTCTCACCAATCTCTAGTATACCAAATGAATTGTATGGCGCAAAGACTTTTTCAGTAGGACTGCCCGGGCAAAAATATAGTACATCATCTATATAATCTATCTTCGGGATATGTGTGTGGCCATATATTATGCAATCTAGCTTCTCATCCTTAAACATCTCCTTAACGTAATCTATAAGCTTATCAGGCCCGCCGTAACCGTGGGCTATGCCAACCTTAAAAGAACCTAGTTCTAAGATCTTTTTTACGGGAAACCGCCTACTGATGATAGCGGTATCCATGTTACCGACAACTCCTTCTACCGGGGCTATCTTCTCAAGCTCTTCGATTACAGAGAGTTCCGTACAATCCCCCGCATGAATTATAAGGTCCACGCCTTTTATCCCTTCAAGGAGCGTATTCGGGAGAGCGTTACATGTCGCGGGAATGTGTGTATCTGATATAACAGCTACTTTCATAATATTGATCCTTTTTCTGTTGCCTCTTATGTCTTGTGCCTTGCACCTTGGGGCTCTTGCGCCTTACGCCTTGTGCCTTCGTATGCCTTAAGCTATAAGAGCGTTATACCCTTTAAAAAATTCAAAGAGCCTGGACATGTCTTTATCGGTCCAGACCCAAAAATGCTTCTGTTTCGCCAAAAGCCTTGCCGAGGAGCTTATATCTCTCGGCGCTATTAATATGACCTTAGGCTTATCGTACTTGAGCGAGCGTATCTTTTCTGATAGGCCATAGACATCTTCTTCCGCGACCTCTTTGCTCGATATTATAAAAAGGCACTTCTTTTTCGCCCTCCCTGTTATCAAGAGGCTGTTTCCATCAAGCTGTTTAAACCGCATAGAGCTGACACGAGGAAGCACGCGGACCCTTTCATCAATAAAAAATTGATCGTCATTAAAAGAGCTAATCAGCTCAATTATGCGCTTATCCAGGCTCTTCTTTCTTTCCGCGCAGGAGATAGCGATCCTCTCTTGTATCTCATCAGCGTAATCCGCTCTATCCTGCTGCGGTATAAAATCAAAGCAGAGATTGCGCGGTTTTGATTTTACCTCTATCCATAACCTGAATACCGGATCCGTAATACTATAAAGGGCCCCGCTCTTTGAAACCATCCCGAGCTCTAATAGACTGTTAATTATCTTATTTAGCTCTGTCGCGGACATGGTGTTCTTGTTCATTATATCCTTAATGCGCGCAGGAGAGGAAAAAGACGCCAATATATCCAGAACGTTTGTTTGTGGCGTTGCTGTGTTAATTGATGTAAGCATATTAGTAAAGAACTGGCCTATCGAGCCGCCGGGGTAAAAAAGAAGCTCCGCGATAATATTACTTAAGTTTTTAATCGCTATTCTCTCCGCGCCATAACCTCTGGCTGATTTTATCTTATTTGCGATTGAACTTAAGTAGAAAGGGTGGCCACCGGTAAAAGTCAGTATAAAATCCCTGATATCATCTGAGAAGGCTATGGACTTACATATTGAATGTAAAAAATCTCTCGCCTCTAACGGGCTAAACGCGCCTATATTAATTATCTTAAACCCGCCAAAAAGCAATGAAAGTTTTTCTGAAAGTATCTTCTTGGCGCAAAGAGTGTTTGAGCTTGAAAAAATAAAAAGCGTCTTCTGCTGCACCATTATCTTTTGACCTAGAATCCGGAAAGGCCGCTTAACGGGTAAGCCTGATATGAGGCTGAATTCATCAAGCACGATTATTGGAAAATATCCTGATTCCGCGTTTAAAATAACATTCAAGTCCCAAACCTCTGAAAACGCGTCATCATAACTCTTCTCATCGATGAGCAGATTAACTCTTTTTATCAGATCGCAGCTCTTAGGAAATATATCCTTCGCGCTCCTGAGAAGGTATTGTAATTCATATGATTTCTTAAGCCTCTTGCGCTTCTTAAGGCTGTGGTATAAAAGCCTAGTCATAACATTGTAAAGTAAATCTTTGATACCGGCGTTTTTCAGGTTTAAGTAAACAGGAAGGAGCTTTTTTGAGTTGTCTATCTTGCTCAAAAACTGCAGCAACAAAGAACTCTTGCCTATTAACCCGTTACCTATCAACGCTATGTTATGACGATATCCATCCTGGAAAGCTGAGACATTTTCATGCAAGGACTTTAGGATGTCCTCTCTGGCAAAAAATTCTTTTCCAACTACAGGTTCTTCAATATGCATCATGGTAGATAATAATATGGGTTTTTTGGTTCGTGACCTTTTCTTATCTCAAAATGGAGTGACGGCGTGGTGGCCCTGCCGGTATCTCCCCCTTTGGCGATTATCTGATTCTGCTCTACATGATCACCACAATCTACAAGGTTCGCCGCGTTATGCGCGTAGAGAGTAGAATAACCATTTTTATGTTCTACTATAATAACCTTGCCCATGCCCTTGACTTTATCATCACAAAAGACAACCTTGCCTGACCTGGAAGCGACTATAGGCTGATTCTTCCTTACCTTTATATCTATTCCCTTGTTTTTTACTCCATCTATCTTTGAACCATAATATGATATGATCTTCCCTTTTAATGGCCAGATATAGCCCTTTTTACTTCTAACCGCCGCAGGGGCATATTGGTTGACCCTGACAGTCTTTTTAGCTCCGGGGATAAGGAGTTTTTGCCCAACAGCAATGTCTGAGGCATCAGGCATTCTATTGGCATCTATAATCTTCTTGATGTCAGTATGATATGCCTTAGCTATTCTCCATAGCGTCTCCCCTTTAAGTACCGTGTGATAGGCACCTTGAAAACGCTGGGCGGGTAAAGCCTTGGTAGTAATAGTCGGCGTAGATGTAGTAGCACACCCTGATAAAAGAGCTGTTAAAAATATTATGATCAATAAGTTTTTCATCTAGCTTTTGTAACCTTTTTAACCTTTGCAACCTTTGCAACCTTTGCAACCTTTTTAACCTTTTTAACCTTTGTAACCTTTGTAACCTAATATGGAGCGGGCAGGCTTCGCTTTTAAAACACGTTTTATCGTGTCCAAGCTACGCCAGCCTATCCGGCGAATACACACCGGATTAGACTTATCAACAGCGAAGCAGGATGGAGCGGGAGACGGGGTTCGAACCCGCGACGTCAAGCTTGGGAAGCTTGCATTCTACCACTGAATTACCCCCGCACAAATCTCATCACGCGCAACGCCTTGGCATTTTTCACAAATAATTATCTATTTCTTTGCAATCAAAGCAGGCAACTTGCATCTGCTCATATCTCTTGCCTCCACAGCGCAGGTATTTTTGCCATATATTTAAAATCCATGGCAAAAAAATCCAATGCGCTGTTAAAGGCAAAGATATAAGCAGATAATAAAATAGTTTAGTTGCAATTGAGTCAAAATCTAAATAGTTGCTTGCGGCTTTGCCGGAGTAGTGCTTTGGCTTTTTTGCCGTAATTTAAAACTAACGGCAAAATACCAGCAATACGAAGGTAAGAGCCGCGAGCAACTATCCCTATATGCATAATCAAGATTTGTATTTGTTTTAATTGCAAGGAACCATATTATTGCGAAAGATCAAAAACTACAAAGCTTCTTAAATAGCTTAAACCGCTTTTCAATGCTCTTATTGTTCTGCTTTGAAAGACTGCTTATATCATAACTCTCTACTGTAAAAGACGCCATTACGGTGCCGTAAGCGAGCGCCTTTTTAATGGCCGCGTCATTCATCTTTGGGGCCCTTGAAAGATAGCCTAAAAACCCTCCGGCAAAGGTATCCCCGGCGCCTGTCGGGTCATAGACATCCTCCATAAGATAGGCCGGAGAAGCAAAAAAAGTATCCTTTGAAACAAAGAGTACACCATCTTCTCCTTTTTTGATAACTATCTTCTTCGTGCCCCAGGAGATTATCTTTTTCGCTGCCTTTAGAAGGTTTCCTTCTTTGGTAAGCTGCCTTGCCTCATATTCATTAAGGATGACAATATCTATCTTCTTTAATACCCGCAAGAGAACACTCCTTTTATGCTCAATCCAGAGATTCATCGTATCTGCCGCTACGATCTTTGCCTTGGACTGTTTGAGTACATCTAGCTGCAGCTCAGGATCAATGTTCGCCAGAAATAGGATATCATCCTTTATGTATTCTTTTGGCAGGACAGGTTTAAAATCCTTGAAAAGGTTTAAATCCGTAGCGAGTGTCTTGGCATTATCAAGGTCCCAATCATAGCTGCCCTTCCACCTGAAGGTCTTTCCCTTCTTTATCTCGAGGCCTTTAATATCCACATTCTTTTTCTTAAGAAGCGTAATATATTTTTTAGGAAAATCCTCTCCGACAACAGCGACTAATTTTACTTTTGTGAAATTTGACGCACTTAATGAAAAGTACGTGGCTGAACCACCCGGGGCATTATGGTTTTTGCCAAAAGGCGTAGTAACATCATCAATAGCAACCGAACCTACTACAACTATTCCCATTATATTTTCTCCGATATTTTTAAGGGGCAGTATTCGCCGCACATTGTACAGAGGTCTTCAGACTCTGTCTTTAATCGTCTATGAATACCCTCCGCTCTTTCAGGATCCAAGGATGAACCGATATGGCCTTTCCAATCGCGTTTCCTACGAAAGATAGAGACCTTCCTGTCCCAGTCTATGGCCCCTTTAATACCTTTGGCTATATCCGCGCTATGAGCGGCTATCCTGTAAGCTATCAAACCATCCTTGACATCTTCAAGCGTAGGTATACTAAGATGCTCAGCCGGGGTCACATAGCAAAGATAATCAGCGCCGTGTAATCCCGCGAGTGTAGCGCCAATAACAGATGTGATATGGTCATAACCCGGCGCTACATCTGTGACCAGAGGCCCTAACACATAAAATGGGGCGTTATCACAATATTTTTGCTGCAATTTCATATTCTTCTCAATCTGATTAATCGGTACATGGCCCGGCCCTTCTATCATAACCTGAACACCACAAGCGCGCGCCTTTCTGGCGAGCATGCCCAATATCTTAAGCTCTTCTATCTGTGGCTTATCTGTAGCGTCACAGACTGAACCGGGCCTTAACCCATCTCCTAGGCTCAAGGATATGTCATACTCCTTGGCGATAGATATGACCCTGTCGAAATCCTTAAAAAGAGGGTTCTCTTTTTTATTCTTCCTCATCCATTCCGCTATTAACGCGCCGCCTCTGCTAACAATTCCCGCGACACGGCCATATCTTTTTAAAAGGCTTATTACCTTTCTGGTAACACCGGCATGAATTGTAAAAAAATCCACGCCTTCCCTTGCCTGGGCTTCAATAACATCAAAAATTTCATCTGAAGAGGCGTTAAAAAATGATTTAGATGCTTCTCGTCTATTGACAGCTATCTCGTATAAAGGCACCGTACCTACGGGCAGAGGTGATTTTTTCAGGATAGCCTTTCTTACACTATTCAAGTTCTTACTTGTGCTTAAATCCATTACTGTATCAGCCTGATATTTTATACAGACATCGAGCTTCTTGAGCTCTTCGGCTATACTATCTCGGTATGGCGAAGTACCTATATTCGCGTTGATCTTTGTATGAAGTCCTTTTCCGATAGCGCAGGGGGTTTTTATTTTGCGAAGCTTGTTGGCGGGGATAACAATAGTGCCTCTCTTAAGGCCATCTGTGATATACTTACAAGTCACACCCTCTCTCTTGGCAACCTGTCTTACTATATCCGTAATACGATTTTTACCAGCATTTTCTACTTGTGTCACTTTAAATGCCTTCCCGCAAATCTCTTCTCCTGCTCATAGACCTTGAATCTCATGGCCTTAAACTTCTCGCAGGATTGATCGTCAATAAGTTTGAAAAACTCTTCCAAGACACGCAACGCTTCTTTCGTCCTCTGGATATTGGCAAAGAATATACCTTGCCAATCATCCTTTTTTTCTAAAGCAGAAAAACTCTTTCCGCAATCGGTCTTTACATCACGTGACTTACAAAGAAACTCTTTTTTAAGTTCTGATGATGTTACTATCTTTTCTATATTATGCCGTAAACCCTTAAGCGCCTTTGTCAGGGCGCTATCATCTAAAATAAAACGCGCTACCTCTTCACAGCAGCGCAGCCCTTCTTTAGCACGATTTAAATTTACATCGATAATACGAAGGATCTTTTTATTATCTGCCATAACGCCTGGCGATCTTATTTATAAGAGCGGTTACTGAAAGGCCTTTTAAGTATTCCACTCTCTTGACTGTACCGCCATATGATCTTACTACATCACTGCCTACTATATCTTTTATCTTGTAATCCGCGCCTTTGATAAGTATATCGGGCTTGAGATATCGTATAACCTCAAGCGGCGTATCCTCGTCAAAGGAAAAGATATAATCTATGCTGGAAAGGCCCGCTAAAACCCTCATCCTGTCTTTTAACGGACAGATAGGGCGCATAGAACCTTTTAATCTTTTTACTGAATCATCACTATTAACAGCAACTACAAGAATATCCGCCTTTTTCTTTGCGTCTTCTAAATATTTTACATGGCCATAATGAAGCATATCAAAACAGCCATTGGTAAAAGCTATCTTTTTTGATCTTTTTTGGCAGGCTGATATTATAGCCTTTAATGCCTTGGGAGACTTTATCTTACTTGATATCATTATTTACCAAAAAGGTTCTGCTCGGCAAGTTCACAGATAATATGGCCTATTACGATATGAGCCTCTTGTATACGCGCTGTATTATCAGAAGGCACTATAAGCGCAACATCCGCGAATGTTGCCATCTCCCCGCCGCCTGAACCTGTCAAGGCTATCGTCTTTAAACCCATCTTCTTTGCCTCCAGCAGGCCGCTTATAACGTTTCTCGCGTTACCGCTTGTAGAGATACCTATTACTATATCCTTGTCCGCGCCAACAGCCTCCATCTGCCTGGAGAAGATCTCCTCATATCCATAGTCATTGGCAATAGATGTGATAACCGATGTATTAGTCGAAAGCGCGATAGATGCTAAACCCTGCCTCTCAAGTTTAAATCTCCCGATAAATTCCGCGGCGATATGCTGCGCATCCGCGGCGCTGCCTCCATTGCCAAAGAGTATTATCTTGCCGCCCTTTTTCAATGATGTCGCGATCATATTTGACGCGAGCTTGATATCCTTAGAGAGCTTTCTCAGTACCGCCTCTTTGACCCTGATCGATTCCTTGATTATCTCTTTGATTAAATCTGCCATAGATTTACTCCCTTTATATACAGGTGCCTTAATACAACCTAAGGGCCTAACAGGCCTTATAAAAGCTGTAAAGGTGACTACTAATTATCCACAAAATACCTTCGCTACATCAAAAAGCTTCTTATCAACGGTCTTAAGCTTGGCAACACCCTTGCTTAAAGGGACCGCGATTATCTTGCTTCCGCTTAGACTTACCATCTTACCGAACCTGCCGCTGTTTACAAGATCTATCGCCATAATACCAAATCTTGTACCGAGAACTCTGTCCATGGCGGTAGGGGTGCCTCCTCTTTGAATATGTCCAAGTACGGTAACCCTTGTCTCAAAACCTGTCTTCTCCTCTATAATCTCAGCCAGCCTGTTACCTATGCCGCCTAGCCTTACATGGCCGAATGAATCAAGCGCCTCTTCCTGAAGAACCATATCACCTTTTTTAAATTGCGCCCCCTCTGAGACAACGACTATTCCATAACCCTTGTTCCTTTTACAACTCTTTTTCAATGTGTCGCATACCTCTTTAATGTCGATCCGCTCTTCAGGGATAAGGACAACATCCGCTCCACCTGCTATGCCGGTATAAGCAGCTATCCATCCGGCATGGCGGCCCATAACTTCACACACTAATATGCGGTGATGACTCTCAGCTGTTGTATGAAGCCTATCAATACATTCAGTAGCGATATTTATTGCTGTATCAAAACCAAATGTAAAGTCTGTGGCATTTAAGTCATTATCTATGGTCTTTGGAACGCCAACCACGTTAAGGCCTTCCTTATTAAGTTTATTAGCGACACCGAGCGTATCCTCGCCGCCTATCGCTATTAAGGCGTAAAGGTTTAGCTTCTTGAAATTTTTAATAGCCTTGTCTTTATCCTTTGGATCCTTATAAAGATTAGTCCTGCTCGTACCAAGAATGGTTCCGCCTCTTGTAAGTATCTTTGAAACAGCGCTCTCATCAAGTTTCATGGTTGAACCCTCGATAAGGCCTTTCCATCCATCCTTGATGCCTACTATCTCATAACCTAATTTTATTCCTTTTTTTACTACCGCCCTGATTACCGGATTTAAGCCCGGGCAATCACCACCGCCTGTTAGCACTCCGATCCTCTTCATATTGCTCTACTCCCTGGTTTATACGTTTGGTTCACCCAAAAACTTCTCAACATAACTTGTATCGATCTTACCTCTTATGAAGGCGTCATCTGTCATGACCCTCATATGGAATGGGAGGGTCGTCTTAAGAGGCCTTATTACAAACTCATCCAGCGCCCTGTGCATTATATATATAGCCTCACTTCTGGTCTGGCCGTGTGCTATAACCTTTGCTATCATGGAATCATAAAATGGAGGTATGCTGTAATCCGCGTAGATATGGCTATCAACCCTGACACCACGGCCCCCGGGTACATGGAACCTATCGACCTTACCCGGTGAAGGCATAAAGTTATTATCTGGATCCTCCGCGTTTATCCTGCATTCTATGGCATGGCCTCTTATAACAATATCGCTCTGGTCATAACCGAGTTTTTCTCCGGAGGAGACCCTTATCTGTTCCTTTATAAGGTCTATTCCTGTTACCATCTCAGTAACAGGGTGTTCGACCTGTATACGCGCGTTCATCTCCATAAAATAAAAATCGTCATTCTTATCTACTAAAAATTCCATCGTACCGGCGTTGACATAGCCTATCTGTTTAGCGCCCTTTACCGCGAGCTCACCTATCTTTTTGCGCAGCTTAGGATCAAGGCCCGGAGAAGGTGACTCTTCTATGAGCTTTTGGTGCCTGCGCTGGATAGTGCAATCTCTTTCACCAAGATGGACTATATGGTCATGTTCATCCGCTAAGATCTGAAATTCCACGTGACGGGGATTTTCAATACATTTTTCTATATAGACATCAGGAACGCCAAAATTTGCCTCTGCTTCGTTCTGTGCCATAAAAAAGGCGCTTCCCAGCCTTACATCATTATGGGCTACCCTCATTCCCTTTCCACCGCCGCCGGCGCTGGCCTTTATGATAACAGGGTACTTAATCTCTTTGGCGACCTTTAGAGCTTCCTCTTTTGTGCTGATTACATTCTTGCTTCCCGGTATCGTGGGTATGCCTGCCTTTTTCATGGCAAGCTTGGCTGCCATCTTATCACCTGAAAGCTTCATTGATTCAGGCCTGGGGCCGATGAATTTTATCTGACAGGATTCACATACCTCAGCAAAATGCGCGTTCTCCGCTAAAAAACCATAACCAGGATGGATAGCCTCTACATCTGTTATTTCCGCGGCGCTTATAATGGCTGGTATGTTAAGATATGAGCTTGCTGAGGATGGCGCACCTATACAGATGGCCTCATCCGCAAACTTTACATGGAGAGAGTTTACATCAGCTTCTGAATATACAGCTACGGTCCTGATGCCCAACTCTTTGCAGGCGCGTATTATTCTTAAAGCTATTTCGCCTCTATTGGCGATTAAGATCTTAGAAAACATATTATTATGACGGTTCTACAAGAAAGAGTATCTGTCCGAATTCAATCGGATCAGCGTTTTCAACTAATACATCGACTATCTTGCCCTTGACCTCTGATTTTATCTCGTTCATTAATTTCATGGCCTCTATGATACAGACAACATGGCCAACTTCTATCTCCTGGCCCACCGTTGCAAATGGCGCTGCCTCAGGTGACGGCGCGCTATAAAATGTACCAACTATAGGCGCCTTTATCTCTATTAAGTTTGAAGGCGCTGCTTCAGGTTCAGGCATTGTAGGGGCCTCCTGCTTTTGTACCTGACGTATTGGCCCAGAAAAGGCCGGCTGTTCAATTACAACTCCCGCGGACTGGCCTATGGCCTTTTTAAGTTTAATCTTCTGATCACCCTTGTCTACCTCGATCTCCGAGAGGTTGTGCTCATTCATAAGGCTTATTATCTCTTTAATCTCTTTGAGATTCATGATTGTCTCCTTAAAAAATAGGTGAAGGTAGAGATGCTATTTTTATACAACACTTTAGCGTTATCCTTGCCTTTACCTGATTCATGCTCTTTCTAAATAATTACCTGTGCGGGTATCTACTCTTATCTTGTCACCCGTATTAACAAAAAGAGGCACCAAAACTACGGCGCCTGTCTCTATATTGGCCGGTTTAAAGGCCGCTTTCGCGGTATCACCCTTTATGCCCGGTTCAGTATGCTCGATCTTGAAGACTACAGCCGGTGGGAGACTGATATCCACTATTCTGTCTACATGCCAGAGTGATGATATCTCCAGGCCTTCTTTAAGAAACTTCTTATCATCGCCTATGACCGATTCGGGTATCAACACTTCTTCGTAGGTCTCTGAGTCCATGAAAAAAAAGCTGGTACCTGTCTTGTATGTATACTGTATCTTTTTTGAACTTATATAGGCGTCTTCAACCTTTTCACCAGCCCTGAAGGTCCTTTCTATAACAGCCTTTGTTCGCATATTCTTAAGCTTTGTACGCACAAAAGCGCCTCCTTTTCCGGGCTTTATGTGCTGAAACTCGATTATCTGAAAAAGGGTCCCATCTAATATAATAGAGATACCATTCTTAAAGTCGCTAGTAGCTATCATCGGGTCAAGACCTCACATCCTTTTTTATTTACCAAGACCATATCCTCAATACGTACTCCACCGATGCCCGCTATGTATATACCCGGCTCGATAGTAAAGACCATACCCTCTTTAAGTTTAGCGTGATTCTTAGAATTGATGCTGGGTAGTTCATGGACATCTATACCTACGCTATGGCCTGTAGCGTGGCCAAAATATTCTTTAAAACCTTTCTTTGTAATATAGCCTCGCGCGGCCATGTCTATATCTGAAATCTTTACACCGGGGCCAACCCTGTTGATGGCTCTTTTTTGCGCGGTGGCTACTATATTATATAGTAATGATAGATGTTTTGATATTTTACCTACAAAGAGGGTTCTTGTCAAGTCAGAACTATAGTTATCGCAAGTCGCGCCAAAATCAAGCACTACAGCATCACCGCGGGTTATCTTCCTATTTTGCGGCCTCGCGTGCGGCATGCTGGAATTTTCACCCGAGGCGACAATGGTGTCAAAAGAGCTCTTATCCGCGCCTTCTTTTCTTAGGAGAAAATCTATCTGGCCAGCGATATCTCTTTCGGTCCTGCCATTTTTAATTTCTTTAATAATCCTTTTTAATACCTTCTTTGTAATACACGCGGAAGTTCTTATAGCCTTTATCTCGTCGGGGTATTTTATGGCCCTTAGGTTTTCAATAATACCTGGAACAGGCAAGAGCCTGGCTCTAATCAAACCGGTCAATATATCCTTTTGCATAACCTTAAGATGCGCGGACTCGAAACCGATCCGCTTTAAGGATAATTTTTCTAAAAGGCTGGCTATCTTTTTATAAATATTGCCGGGACCCGCTATTACATTAAAGCCTGAAGCTCTCTTTAGGGCATCTTGTTCAAATCTAAAATCAGTTATTATGTAATTGCCTTCAATTGTAACAAGAAGGAAAGAATCATCTCCCCTAAAACCACTTAAGTAAAATATATTTGATGGGTTCGATACAAGCAGCGCCTCTATCTTAAGGCTCTTTAAGCCGCGTCTTATCTTTTTAATCCTGTCTGCTATAATCATTTGATAAGTTCTGCTATCGCCTCAAGCCCAAGAATATAACTATTTTTCCCAAAACCCGCTATCTGCCCGGCCGCGACAGGGGCGATTAAAGATGTGTGACGAAACTCCTCACGCGCGTATATATTGGATATATGGCTCTCCACAACAGGTATATCTATGGCGCTTATCGCGTCACGCAGGGCAACGCTTGTATGTGTATACGCGGCAGGGTTTATCAATATAGCGGAAAACCCTTCATCCTTGGCATCCTGGATCTTCACAACCATATCTCCTTCATGATTTGACTGAAAAAAATCGACACCCATGCCAAGTGATTTCGCCTTTTCGTTTAAGGAGTTATTTATATCATCAAGACTCATCTTACCGTAAATATCCTCTTCCCTCTTACCTAAAAGATTGAGGTTTGGCCCATGTATTACGAGTACCTTTTTCATTTTAATCTCTTCTCCTCTTGATTTACCTCTTTTTTTTATCAGGCAGTTCAGCCTCTTCTATTAGCATGACGGGTATATCATCATTGATCGGATAACGCCTGCCGCAATCAGTACATACTATCTTGTCTTTCTCAAGCATTACATCCGCTTTGCAAGCCGGGCACGCGAGTATATCAAGCAATTCTTTATCCATCACTCTATCTCCTCTGCCTTTAATGTGAATATATTTTTTTTAAGGCCATATATACAGCCGCCAAGAACACTAAACACTATTAAGGAGGCAAGAACAAGGATAGATATCGCGAATGCCTTTTCCGTAGGCATATACACCTTTAAAAAGTAAACAAACGCCCCCTCTCTTACCCCTAATCCATTTAGTGACGGCATGAGCGTCATGATAGCGACAATCGGCACGATAATAAAGAATATCCCTATGCTGACTAATTCTACTCCGAGAGCCCTAGCGTATAAATATGTAGCCACAATAGAGAATATCTGCGCACTAGCTGAAAGAACAAAGCTCCATAAGAGAATTATCTTGTGCCTTGAGTAAAGGTTTAAAAACGCGTAACCATTTTTGATCTTTTCATACCAGAGTTTCTCTTTAAAGGGTTCTATTACAAAAGCAAGGTATTTCGCTGTCTTCTTGTGAAGCAACAGCCATACAAAGACTATACAGCCAAGGAATAAAAAATAGACCGCAAAGACAATAAGCCTGTTATCTATCTTGTGCGCGAAATATGTTAAGGTAATAACAGGTATGAGTGTAAATGGGATCAGGGCAAGTACCCTATCCATAAATACGCCGGCAAACGCCCCTGCCTTTTTATTTGATTTTTTTCCGGCGTAATATGCCTTAAGGACATCACCACCAAAGGAGGTTGGCATGAAGTTATTGAAGAAATACCCTATGAAGGTAAGATATGTGGCCTCTTTTACGCTTAGATTGATTTTTTGTACAGATAATACTTTTTGCAGCCTGAAGCCTATCAGTATTCCCGTACTAAGATAGGCGAAAAATCCTAATAAAAGAAGTGGCCGGTTGGCGCTCTTTATGGCTGAATAAATACTCGGAAGGCTATCACGCATAAGCCAAAAAAGCAGGCCGATAAGAAATATGCTCACAAAAATTCGTAATACTGTAAATAACTTGCTTTTCATAGAGAATAGTATAGCAAATGGTATTTATAAAGTAAAGTATATATTATCTTGGATGGGAACAAATTAGGCAATATTATTCGTAGTTTACATAACAACTTTACAAAATACTGCAATACTCAAAATGTAAAGTTAGGCAATGTTACACTTTTGAAGCAACTATTACGCGGCGATCAATACCATAAGCGCCTGACGCTGTAGCTGTTCAAGATTGTCATAATCATAAGATGTTGGAAGAGGCAATACTATGCGCATCAGCTTATCTGATACATAAACTGTAATGGCTGCCTCTACTTGCCTATCATTAAGCTGGCCCCGGCTTAAGCTTTTTATCGCGTCTATAAGTGCGAGATAGAGATCGTGATGTTCATTAATATTCTCTAGGCCTAATAACCCTTTTGCTATCGCTATAAGAGGGACTATCTTAGCGTAACTCATGTCTCTAGCCATGTCCTGACTTGCCTGTTCTACAATGAAAAACTTAGCCTGCTGAAAACCGCTTAGTTTCTCAGTTGAGATTATTATTGTATTAGCGCTGTCCACAATACCGCCTTGGGACATAAGCCTTACCTTGCATCCTCCCAGCTTTGTTTCTAACTCTGAGAGAAGGCTGCCTGAACCACTGCCTATTAGGTTCTGCAGCTTCTGCTGTTGTTGCGGAGATAACTTACTATCATCATATACTATTGTGCCTATCGCATCACTTAGGCTGGCTGCTTTTGCGGCAAACTCTATACGCTCTTTATATTCTGCGGTAAGAGATACCCCTGCTGAGGAGAATTTACCAATATTAGCTGATGAGGATTTAACAGGTTCGGCAATATGGCTAAGCAGCAGACTTTGAGAAATAGCATTTGATAGCGCAGCTGATAGATACTCTTCATCGTTATGATCAAATATCATAAATAATTCTTTATTTATATATATCCGTATAAATCCATCCTGCGTAACATCACACGATATGCCTAGGTTATCAGGAAGCTGTGCGTTCAGCATATCCATAAGTTCTTTTTTATCCTTTGCAAGTACCATAAGCGGCTTTTCAAGGCCCGGATAATCTATCACAGCCTGAATAATAGGCAGATATTTTCTACCTATTACCTGAAAAGCTGTTACAGCGTATGCCCTTAACCATGGGTCGGAACTCTCTATGCCATTATTGTCTTTTAGGAGAGTGAATATCCTATCCATATATGGCGCGATCAGATCCTTATCTAACCTGGCTATGGCCTCTGCCGCGTGTATCTTGGCCCATTGGTTAACACCTATTTTTCCTAACGCCTCCGGGCTTAAAAGGATATCTATTATCTTATCCGTATATGGCGCGATCGCGTCTCTACCAAACCGAGTCAGGCTTGACGCTGCCGCTATGCGCTCTAAAAGATTAGTGCTGTCTATACCCTCAATAGCTATTAATACATTAAAATCATCCTCAAGATACGGGGCGCGCGGGTCTTTGTCCAGCCTATACAACGCCTCTTTTGCGATTGAACGAATTAATGAGTCACTGTTTCTTAAGCCCTCGCTACCCATAAGAATGGCTCTCATTCTCTCTATATCTACTGCGTAACGCGAAAGCGTTTCTCTGTCAAATCTGCTCAGGCCTGTTGCCGCTTCCACTCTAACCCATGAATCAACATCTTCCAATCCATCTTTAAGAGCAAATATTATATCTTTTATATCCATGTACTGGCTAAGTACCTCTTTGTCAAATGTGGCTAAAAATGACGCTGTCTCTATCTTCCTCCATGTGTTGTTGCTGTTAAATCCTCCATACTCATTTAGAAAGGTTATTACCTCTTTGATGGTGCCTTCTCCCAACAGGTTAGTCAACTCTAACCTGGTCACGTCTGTGGATAGGCCTGCTGAGGAAGCCTTAAAGAATTCATTGATATACAAGGCTTGCGACAATGCATAGATAAAATCACGCTCTGCTTTTTTACCGCTTATATCAACAACCAGCCTCTCGCCAGTAGGCCTGGTAGATATCTCAATATTACTCTTTTTTATCACTCTAAAATTCATACCGAGCTCTTTACTGAAAATCTCATTAAGTTTTACAACGAGTTCAAACGTGTCTAAAGCATAGATATCGATAGTTTTCTTTTGACTGGTTGCATAATCATCGTAATCAAGTTTGAATCTTATCGCAAGCATGTGTTTTTTAGATAATAGATAAAGCGCGATAAAAGAACCTACTCTTATATCAATATGTTCGCTTTTTAAGCCGTCTGATGAGGACAAGTAATCAGTGATATCTTTTATATACGGAGATATCGTACTGCCTTTAACTTTTAGCAACACTTTTGCGGCATCTACCTTCGCTTGAGAGCTGTTACTTCTTATTGCGCTTTCACTATTTACTATATTAATAATCTCATCAATATAACTGGAATTTATATCAGAATCCAACCGCAGTAAAGAACAAGCAGCCTCTTGCTGTATCCAGTTATACTCATTTTTCAAACCATACTTACCTGACAGGATATTGGCCAGCTCTTCTATATCAACATATTCGGAAAGCAACCTATTGCCAAATCGCGACAAAGCATTCGCTGCTTTAAGCGGCAATATGAACTCACCGCTTTTTAATCCCTGCTTGCCGGTCAATATTGCGAATAGACGGCCTAAATCTACGTGCCTAGTTAAAATACCTTCATCAAGCCCTGACAATATATCAGCTGCGAATAATACTGCCGCGCTGTCAGATACATTCTCTAGCCCATCCTTGCCCATAAGTATACTGATCAATAATGCTACATCATTCTCCGAAATATCTATACCGAGTTTTAAAAGGCGCAAAACATGCCTTAGTTTGATCCAAGAGTCGTAACCATCCAACCTACACCTACTTTTAAGATACTCTGCTAATTTACTTCTCTGAGCATCTGTTAAGAAGTTATTAAGATTAAATAATACAGAAGAAGCGTTAATAGATGTCACCTCATCATCATTTTCTAAACCCTCTTCCCCCAATAGGCTGTCAGCAACAACTCGTATATTTTTCATATATTCCGAAGAAAAAACATCGATATCAAGCAGAGATAATAATTCTGACGCTTTATCTCTTTCCACATAGTGTTTGTTCTGTAAGCCATATTCTCCTATTAAATGCCTTATAACTTCATCTAAAGAGTCTCTGTTTTTAATAGCATCTATGCTCAAATTATCGATTGTAAGCTGAATGCCTGCTGAGGAAGCCTTGGCAGATTGGGCAGCATTGTAGATAGTATACCCCAACGCGTTCTCGAGCATGCCTTGCCGGTCGATATTCGCTATCATCTCTCCGGAAGGGATCAATCCATCTAATTCCGTACCATCTATTATTAAATCTTCTGTGAGAGATAGGCTCAGCTTTTTATCTGATAAGGCCTCAAATGATATGCCAAGGCCTTTAATAGGTGACATATTAAATTTTTCTGCGAGTTCATACGCGTCTTTGCCGATAACAGCAAATGATTTGGCGGAGAACCTTTCAGGCTCCTGATAACCTACCGCGACCCTGTACCAAGATTCTTCTTTCTTGGTTAGTGCCACTAATCCTATTATCGCTATAAAGTTATCGTATTGGTCGTCGCTTATCAGGCCTTTCTTTAGTATCGGGAGGACTTTATCCTTGTAAATAGACGGCATTCCATTATCTATGCAGATAAAAGCTGATAATGCTACCGCTGCCATTAATCTGTTGTCTGCGTCGCCATTTTTTATCTCGTCTTCCAGCATGGACATAACATTATCTTTGTAATCGGAGAGCGTATCCGGATCAACCCTATCAAGTATCGCTAATGCTATAACCGCTAATATGCTATAATGTTGATTAAGATCAGATCGATACTCCTTTAGTATAGGGTATATAATATCCGCAGAATCAGATAACATCTTCTTATAGCCATTACCGAGCAGCGCCAAGGCTATCGATAAAAATATCTTATCATATTTATCACTATTAATATTACCGTTATCTATATTATCCTTTATTAGCGAAAGCGCTTGATTTTTATGGCGGAGCGATATCTCATTGTCAACACCTGCAAGAAATAATAATCTTAGCGCGGTAGAATATCTGTTATATAGAAAACCATCCTGCAAGCCGGTTTCCAGCTTAGAGAGCATGGCCTCCTGTTCTTTGACATCAAGATGAACAAATATTTCAGGCACCTTGCTTACCCCAACCGTAATATCCGATAAAGCGGGCACCAAAAGAGGGGTAATGCCCAGATCAGCAGTATTAAATCTCTCAGCAGCCTCAAAACTTTTAAGAGCATTATTATAATCTTTCTTTGCCTGCTCATACATATCACGAAAATATTTATTGCCCGGCTTATCCATAAGCCCCTTAGATGCATTGCTCATTTTTATATAGTGGCGCTGCATCTCTTTCTCAAGCTCTGCTAAGTTATGATTAGTGGAACCTGTATCACCTGATGATGAAGATTTAGCAGAAAATGTAATACGCTCTTCTATAGCAATAAATTTCTTTACTGCCCTGAAATAATCAGCCTCTGCTTTAAAATAATCGTCCCAAAGGGCATCGTCATATTCTGGGGCATCGTCAGCTGCCTTGAATGCCGCTCTTTTCTTAGCACTGGTTAAAGTTACATCAGTCCTGATCTGCGACATATAAATTACGGGGTTATTACTTAAGGCACCTGATGATGAGGACTTGGTAGAAGAAACAGGATGTTTGCCAGTAGAAAGTTCCGTTGCGGCATCACGAAGGTCTTTCTCCGCTTTCCAAAAAGCATCCCAAAACTCTTCGCTATAGGGCACTGTATTTGCAGCCGCTGAATACGCCTCGTCTCTATTCTTTTTAAGCTCTTTCAATCGGGGCTTTGCAAGATTTTTAATGCTCCATGAGGAGGATTTTGTAAAAGACTCATCTTTCTCAGCAGCATCAAGCGCTTGCATGGCATTCTTATATTCTGCCTCTGCATCCTCGAATTTCTGCCAAAGAGCCTGATCGTAGAATGGCGCGCCTGAGGCCCTTGTTTTTGCCTTCTGCATTAGTAACTTGTATGTAGGGATGCGGTCTCTGAGCTCTTGGACAGTCAAGCTGGATATATCAGCATGCTTTAGTGAATATACCATATCCTCTGAATGAGATAAAGCTGTTGAAGTCTCTCGTAAGGCATCTTTTACCGGCCTCTGAGCATATGATAGAGAATTAATAGTGAATAAAATAGTAATAGAAAGAGATAGAGCTTTTTTTGCTACATTAACTGATCTGAAAGATAGCATATTAACCCCCAATTATTTTATACTTTTTAATTGTCATTAAAAAGATATTTATATGAGTTTACCACTAAAGTAGTGAGATGTCAAACTTTTTACATGAAATTTTGATTTTTATTTTTCGGTAGGTTCTTTATAAATAGTCTTCTGTGTCTCTATCGACAAGAGGGAACCTTTAAGCGAGCCTAATATCTGTCGATACTCATCTGAGGCGCTTGAAAGTAATGCGCGCGCCCTTTCTACCCTGTTCTCAAGTATCTCACCCATCTGTTCTGTGTTTCTCTTGATATCTATTAGATAGTGGGCCAGATTCTCCATATCAATTGATGAAGAATACTGAAGATGAAGACTAAAGAACATCAAGAGGTATGGCAAAAGCATACTATAAGATACCAGTATTACATTTCTTGAGTACGCGCTGTGATGAGCGTCCTTGCAAAGAGAATACATGGAATCAGGTATCGCGCCTATGGCCCACGGCGTTGTTGTATTTGGGTCAAGATATTGGCTTATCTCAGAGACTCGCTTTAAGACCTCTTTCTGCACCTTATGCATAAGCCGCTCTAACTTGACAGGATCTTCTTCTTTTGTAACGGATTCGAGCAATTCAGTTGAGGGCCATTTCGAATCTATGGGCATGACCTTCTTATCAGACAATACAAGCCCGAATTCTACTTCTTTGCCCCGAACTTTAAAATTTGTCTCTATCATCTCAGGCGGAAATATGCTTAAGGCCTCGCGCAATATATTCTCACCGGCAATGCCTTTTTGCTTGGAACCTGCTATTACACTTTCGAGGCGTTTTAAGGACTGAAAATTTTCCGCCTCTCTCTTCTGACTTTCACCGTGTTGTTGCCTTACGCTTTCTACCGCGCGCAGAGTGGTGTCAAGATTGCGGCGTATCGCGTCGGCTGTCTTTGAGTCATTATTTACAGAGTCCTTAAGCTCCTGCACTACCTGCTGATTAAGCTTTTGATTGTTTTCAACTGTCGCTACCAATGATTTCAATGCCCCAACATCTGAGACAAGACTTAAACCCTCTTTTGAAAATATATCCTTTTTTTGTTTTAGAAGCAGGCTCATAATTACAGCCATCATAGCTATAATCACGATAAATAGAATAGACAGTATAACTAAAAAACCGATACCCATATTATGATTTCTCTTTCTTGGAAAGTTCCAGATATTTCATGCGCAGACTGTATAGTATATCATCTAATAGCTTCTCTTCATCGGCGCTCAGGTTATTCTCTGTCTTTTTCTTTATCATGTCCAGGGTATCTATGATATAGACAGATTGTCCAAGGTCTTCTTGTTTTTTGTTATCAATGGGATTAGGTATCTCACCCAATGAGACAAGCGCCTGCATGCTAAGATTTGTAACAAAGAGTGAAAAATCCTTACCAGCGTCCTTAAAGGCCTTTTCCCTCTCCGCGTCCTTTTCCTTGCCACTACCTTCTAGATTTTTTTCTTCCATAACCTTATTATACCTCATGTTAATGGGTTTTGCGCGAAAAATATTACTCGCCCGCTAAACTGCTTATGGCCTTGCCTTTAGCAGCGCTTTGAGGCACTTTGGAGCAGGACCTCTTTTGTTGCGAATGGCATGGTCTTTCCTTGTTATTTACGTTATATAATGAGCAACAAAATGGAGCGAAGAAACCTCGCTGGGGTTTCAGAGCGCTCCTGCGAAAAGCGTCTCAAAGCGCGCGAGGAATAGCTTTTATATCATTATCACAGTATACCGGACTTCTTCATCCGGGCCAGTAATCCGTCCATAGCCGTCTCCGCGGCCTTTTCCCCGATAGATATTATCTCGCGAGCCTTGTCAAATGCCATCTGATCTATATCCTGACCAAGAGGCACCTCTATTATCATATCCGAAGGCATTCTCTCGTGCTTGCTAAGCTCGCTTCCTATTATCTGTATAGACTGGAAGAGCACCTGGAATATATTAGATATCTTTCCCTTTCGCACGCAATAACCTACGTCTATGGCTATAACAAAATCAGCACCCATTCTTTTAGCTGTCTCCGAGGGGACAGTGCTTCTTAATCCACCGTCTACAAGCATCCTACCATCTATGCGTGCCGGAATAAATATACCCGGTATTGAACAACTCGCGCGTATAGATTTCGCAAGATCCCCGGAAGTAATAACAAATTCTTCACCATTTTCAATATCTGTTGTTACTATCGCAAGAGGCATCTTCAGATCAGAAAACCCTTTTTCTTCGATGGCCTCTCTGATTACTCTTTCAAGGTTTTTCCCTTCCAGAAATCCTGTTTTAGATAAAGCAAAATCCGTAAGGTCTTGCCAGCCTGTCTTTAAGGCAACCTCTTCAAGCTTCCTTAATGATATGCCAAGCGCGTAGACAGCGCCTACTATCGAACCTATGCTCGTACCTACTACCATATTAATAGGTATCTTGTGGCGCTTCAATACCTTTAGTACACCTATATGCGCTATGCCTCTTGCGGAGCCTCCACCAAGCACTAAGGCTATTTTTTTCTTAATATTTTTCTTCATTCTATTATAATGCCCGCGTAACCTACAACCTCACTATAATCTCCTGTCACATCACCGCTTGTCTGGTATCTTATCAAACGAGCGGAATTTGCTCCAAGGGCCTTTACAGCAGAGAGCATGACTATCGTTGAGATAGCTCCACACATAGTAATAGTATATTCATTTATATTATTAAAAAGCAGGGTTTCATCAAGGCCCAATATAGCATCAATAGCAAGCATATCCTTCTTTTTAGCGATTTGCTGAGATTCGTAATGTGACATATCTGTGCTTGCAAGAATTAGCGTGTCTTTTCCTGAAGTGGTAATAGCATCCGCTATCTCATGGCCAGCTTCCAAGCACTGGCTAAGCTCTGTAGCGGATATGGTAATAGGAACGATCTTTACATCCGGCTTAAGATACTGCAACATAGGAACCAAAACCTCAAGAGAGTGTTCAGTAGAATGAGCAGCAGCATCTTCTTCTATGAGTTCTGATCCGCTTAACAGGCTCTCTGAAAAATCACTGTCAATATCGACCCTCCCAAAAGGGGTATTCCAACTACCTTTAGGGTAAAGTGCGAATGCTTGACCGAGCCCTGTATGATTAGGCCCCAGGATTATCACTGTATCGGTTATCCTGACATTAGAAAAGACCTCGCAAGCTACTCTGCCTGAAAAAGAATAACCTGCATGAGGCACAACAGCGCCTAACACCTTTTTGGGGATAGCCTTCTTATTAATCATAGACCCTATCTGCGATCTCAATGAAGTAGCGTTTGCCGGATAAAATTTATCAGCAACAATAGGCTCTCTTATCATAAGCTATATCCATGTTTAGTCGTAAGTATTAAGTTGTAAGCATCAAGTGTCCAGCATTTTGTATCTGGTATTTAGTTGAAACCCTCAGGCGCTAAAAAAATTTTAAAAATCAAAAGAATGGAAGGGTTTAGATGCAAAGTATTTTAACCTTTGTAACATTCGTAACATTTGCAACCTTTGCAACCACAATCTTTATCCTTAATCCTCTACCCCTACCTTCGCCTTTACCTTTTCTTCCGGAACGGTCGTCGATACGACACATGCATTAGGATTAAAATATTTATTTGAGATCCGCGTAACCGTCTCTTTGCTTATCTTTCCTATGGTCTCAGGATATAGGAGGTAATGATTATGCCCTAAACCATAAAGCTCATCCAGGGCAACCTTAAGAGCAAATGCCCCTGCGGATTGAAGGCCAATCTGATATTGAGCTATCAGGCTCTTCTTAGCGGAATCTAATTCCTCCTCAGTTACGCCGCCTTTATTTACCGCGTCTATTTGAGAAAATATCTCATCTGTCACATATTTTATATTCTCCAGCGCGGTGGCAGCATAAAATATAAAACTCCCCGTCCCCATGCCTGTCATGCCAAATGTGCCTAGCGTATATGCCATACCTTTTTCATCTCTGATATTTTCATAGAGCCTTCCGCTACTTCCTGAGTATATAGAAGATAATATCTGCAAAGCATATCTATCGGGATTAACAACACCCACGCTGCGAAATCCTGCCATTACCACGGCCTGCTGCTTATCCATGCTTTTCTTTACCTCTTCTCGATCATTAAGTGTAAGAAGTTCGAGCTTCTCAGTCACCGGAGGCCGTCTCTTCTTTAAACCCTTAAATTTTGAACTTGCTAAGCGTGAGACCATATTACTGTCTATATCGCCACATATAGATATAACAGCGTTATATCCCACACAATAGGTTCTATAATATTTGATAATATCTCTTCGGCTGATATTGTTAACTGATCTGCGGCTTCCGGCTGAAATCATCCCGTATGGAGATGATGCAAAGAGTCTTTTCTTTAAGCGCTTTCTTGTAGCGACAAATACATCATAATCCATAATATCAATCTGAGCGAGTATATCTTCTTTTAGCATTCGCAGCTTGCCCTTTGGAAAGGCCGGACGCGTCATAATATCAGCTATAATCTCTATGCCTTTTTTTATGTCCTTGCTCATTATATCAAGAGAGATACCAAAGCTGTTATTGCCGCTATAGGCCGTAATAGTACCACCTATTGATTCTACTAAAGAAAAAATCTCCTCCTCGCTACGCCCACCCGCACCCTTAAGCAGCATCTGTGCCGTAAGATTAGATATGCCGTTATCCTGATGATTCTCTGTACGCAACCCACCTTTAAAGCAGA
This sequence comes from uncultured Planctomycetia bacterium, assembly GCA_964634945.1. Lineage (GTDB taxonomy): Bacteria > Omnitrophota > Gorgyraeia > JABMRG01 > JABMRG01 > JAUVHV01. The sequence continues at coordinate 82,674 of CAZWMG010000006.1, forward strand.
CCCGTATAGATACTAATGGCAAGCTCTTATCTTCGGATAGAAGCACCCTAGCACCATTTCTTAAGGCAATCTTTCTAACAAAACGCTTAGGAGGAACAACGGCCTGAGCGCTAATATCTGCCTGTGCTAAATCCGAAGGCACAAGCAGGATCTTTGTCATATTATTTTTATTGAGGTATTTTCTTGCGACAGAGCTTATATCATCTGAGGTAACAGAGTTGATGCCATCAATGTAATAGGTTGAAAAATCCATATCCCCGGTAAGAAGTTGGCTGGTGCCTAGATCACCTGCCTGTGACTCCTGTGTCTGCTTGCTGAAGATGTAAGAGCTTATCACCTGGTTCTTGGCCTTATCGAACTCCTTCTTCTTAAGAGAGGATTGCTTTACGCTCTCTATCACCTTAAATATCTCTTGAACAACCTTCTCTTCTCTGCCCGGTTCAAAGGTCGCGCCTATAATAAACAACCCTTTATCAAATGGCGTATAGTTATACGCGTTAATTCCGTAAACAAGATTTTGTCTATTGCGGAGATCCTGATAAAGCATGGATGATCTGCCTTCGCCTAGTATAATAGCCAGTGTATCGAGGGCATAAAGATCATTATCTGACAGGCTGGCAGAATGGAAGCCCAGTAACATCGAGGATTTTGGTGTAGAGTAGCTCATATCTACCTGACGAGGAACTAGCTGGGGAGGTTCTTTAAATACCGGTAAATCAGTAAAGCTTTGTCTGGGAAGTTTTCCGAAGGTCGTTTTTATCTCTTGTTTTATATATTTTATATTTATATCGCCTACTATGACAAGCACCATATTATCAGGTATATAAAATTTTCTATAATATTTCAGAAGATCTTTGCTTAGAAGCTTATCAAAGATGCCTTCATGGCCTATAATAGGATTTCTGTAAGGGTGGGTAATGTAAGCGGTTTGCCATAGTTTCCTGGAGAGATATTTTTGCGGGTTATCCTGGACCATACGCATCTCTCTCTTTACAACGGACTTTTCTTTATCAAGCTCTTTTTTATCAAACTCCGGGCTTGATACCATATCATAAAATATATCTAGAAGCGGGGTTATATTATCGCGCGGGCCCTGTATGGTAAATGCCGTATAATCGAATGTAGTATAGGCGCCCGTATCAGCGCCTAGTGACTTTATCTCTTTTTCAAGCTGCTGAGCATTGCGGGTGGGTGTCCCCTTAAATATCATATGCTCTATAAGGTGTGTTATGCCTGAGCCGGAATACTCTCCCTCCCTGGCAGAACCGGTGCGGACATAGAGCGCTGCGGAGAAGGTAGGGGTGCGATAATCCTGTTTTAGTATTACAGTAAGCCCATTATCTAATTGATATTTTACAGCACCCTCATGCAGGAGGCTTATCTCTTGCTGCGAATACGCGTAGGAAGCAGAAAGGGCTATACATATCAGCATAGTAACATATACTGGTATCATAGCCCTTCCTCTGATAAAGATTTCGCGGATCAAAACCGTTTCTTCTTCTTTCTTGCTTCCCTTATCTTGCGTCGTTTTTTTACACTCGGTTTTTCGTAGTGCTTACGAGCCTTGACCTGCCTCAAGGTGCCTTCTCTCTCAATCTTCTTCTTAAACCTGCGTAAGGCCCTCTCTAGCGGCTCATTATCTTTGATATTTATCTTTGGCACTGTATAAATTCACCTCCTAAACCAACTATTAGATTAGTAATTATATCATATATGCTATATATGTCAAGAGCGGTTCTTAAGCAAAAAGGGGGCAGGCTATTTCTCAAATGAGATAGTAAGGCGAAGGGTAAGCTCTTGCTCCGTCATGGACTCATGAAACCTAGGAAATGGGCCTGCCCTCTTGACGCTGGCCAGGGCATGCCTTTGCAATACTGGATTCCGTATAGACTCACCTTCCACAATACCAGCATTGATAAGCCGGCCGTTTCTTGCGAGCGTAAAAACAAGCCTTACGATACCCTCCATGGAATAATATGGCTTGTTCGCATTTGCCCTTTTATATATGCTTGATCTTACCGCGTTATAGTAAGTCAGATAAACAGGATCTGAGGAGAGATCTTTTTCATCATGCGATATCAACATATCGCTATCAATAGAGATGCGCCTGTCTAAAGCCTTTGTGTCTACCTTTGTTGTCCTTATCTTTATCTTTTCGTGCACCTTCTGCCTTGAAACAGGCTCAGCCAGGCCCTGCTTCTCAATCTGAGCCGAAAACTTTTTTTTGGCCTGTTTCAGAGGGTATTTTTTGGTCTGCGTCTTAGCGACAAGGTTTGAATCTATCGGTACCTTCCTATCCGCGTAGTATGTAAGCTTGATCGTAGGCTCTTCTGGTTTTTTTCTGGCAAAGTTCTTCCATTGCGGTAAGCCAATAACCAAAAACATATGAAATACCACGGAAATTATTAAGGCATTTATGAAAATCTTATCTGATAGCATCTTACCCGTATTATAGTACCTTGACACGGACACTGTCAAGCGCCTCATATTTAGAATTCAAAACTGGCTCCGAGTATATAGTTTCTTTCAGGAGACGGATAATAATTCTTAGTATCATATACGCTGCTCCTGACATTATACTCGGAATACTTCCTGTCAAAGAGGTTATTGACCTTGCTAAATATATTAATCTTCTTATACTTAAAGGAGCATCCCGCGTCAACCGTAAAATACCCCTTCGCAAAATCTTTTCGGTTTTCCTGATCGCTTATAAAGCGGCTTTTTCCCACATATCGGCAATTTGCATCAAACAAAAAATTTCCGATTCTGTAATCCGCGCCACCTGAGAAATTATGCATAGGTACCGCCGGAATCTCATTATTTGAAAAGCTATCACCTTTAAACTTAGCTATTGTGTATGTATAATTGGTATATATATGAACAGGCTCAATCGGATTAAGCTTAAGCTGCGCTTCAATCCCTTTTCTGTTTGTATCGTCATCATAATTCCTGTTATAGTAGAGGTAAGGGTCGTAATATATCTCGTTATGGGTATCCATCCAAAAACCGTTTATATCGAGATTCACCTTGGCCTTGTAATGAAGCTGAAATCCCACATCATAACCGTAACTTTTCTGCGCGGCAAGCGAAGTACTAATATTTCGCCCTGCCGGCCACGTGGACCAATCATATAATAGGAATTCATCTGTCGCGGGCAGGCGAAAGCTTTTGTTGAAATTAGCGTAGAGTTTATTTTCGCCTGGAAATGTATAGCTAACTCCCGCGTTAATAGCATTGGCATCTAAACGCTTGCTGTCATCAACATCGGTATACCACCCCTTGTTATCGACATAATCAAACTCATAAATAGCCTCCTCCTGCCTATATCCGCCGCCTAAGAAAAGATTATTTATTGGCTCAAGTTCAACCTTGGCGTAATAGCCCCTGGATTTTTTATCTATATCGGCTGTAGCGTTTAATATCCCCGTAACCCTCGCGTAATCATTGGTCTCGTTATCATCCTTATAAAAATCATAGCCAGCTATTAATTTATACTTGTCCATATATTCATACAATATTCGGGGGGTCGCGCTGTAGGTCTTTATATCGGTCTTTCCGGTATCTGTGCCGGATGAGCCCCAGTCATTAACAGAACTCCTGTTCCTAACACTAAAACCGCTTATTAGTGTCAGGTTATCCATAACATTGAGCTGCGGCTCAAGCATAAGATGCCAATCTTCCTGGCTTACCTGATCATTGGGATATTTTGACTCCTTTCTGGATCGGACTTCTAAATCAGCTTCGGAAAGCGCGCCGGGAAGCCCGAAACGGGCTTCATTATAATGAGCGTTCAGGTCACATTTAAATATATCGGTTATCTCGTATCTCAGGCTGCCCATAAGATCGGTACCTTTAAGATATGAATTCTGCCTATAGCCATTCGTCTCTTCTCTCTTGGCGTTTAAAAATATCGAAAAGTTACCCTTAGAAGCTTCTGCCTGAACATCGCTCGTAAACGCCGCATAGCTACCGGCTTTTTGAACAAATTTAAAACCAAAAGGCTTCTTTGATTTTTTTGTAATTATATTAATAACGCCGCCCGCCGCGTTATCTCCGTAAAGAACCGACCCGGAACCACGAAGTATCTCTATCCGTTCAACCGACTCTTTTGAGATCTGATACCAGTCAACTCCGCTTAAATCACTGGAATTAACCCTTCTGCCATCTACGAGTACTAAGGTATTCATAGGCGCTGTTTCACCAAAACCACGTATATCAACTGTTGCCTTAATGCCCGTTCCATACCATTCTTTTACAACTATGCCTTCTTGTTTACGCAATACATCGACAACAGAGTCACCGATGGTCTCTTCTATAGCCTCATTCTCTACGACAGAGAATGTCCCTGTTATGCCCTCAATGCTTTCTTCAAATCTTGACGGAGTAACTACTATCGGCTCAAGCTCAACGGTCTTTGCCTGAGATGAAAAAGCTTCTCCTGAAAAAAACATTACCACAAAAAAAACTATTAATGTCTTGCGCATTATTCCTCCTCTTTTAAAGGTATTCGGGCTTTAACCGCTGCGCGACAGCCACGGAATTTCACCGTTGTTTCCCTCTGTTTATTTTTGTCTTATAAGCCCCCTTGGGCATTAAAAAAACAAAAAACCTTTGACGCTGTATTAGCATCAAAGGCTGCACCCTGATTTTTCTTTACCTTTTCCTATAAGATACGTACCCTTCTCCGGGGTTATTATCTTTTATTACACAGGTAGGTCTTCTGACTCGTGGCTTATTTAAAACCTACTAACTATGCCTTCCCGGGACTTTCCCAGTGGCTTATATAGCTTTCGTTCCACTTACAGCGGCGGGACCGTATCCGATTTGCGCGGATTTCCCTATTAAGATTTGGTTCTCGCCTGTGTATCAAATTTTATTCATTATATATCTTATCTAAAAAATGTCAAGGCCTTTTAGAAAAACCTTAACTTTACAAAATAGTGCAATACTCAAAATGTAAAGTTAGGCATTTT
>CAZWMG010000007.1:0-71047 GCA_964634945.1 uncultured Planctomycetia bacterium
TTGCATAATTTACGCGAACAAAGAGAGAGTAAATTATATGCAAAAATTATATCCTGAGGATATACAATATCCGAAGGATCTCTGTTTCAAGTCTGTTCTAAATTAATAACTTGCATAATTTACGCGAACAAAGAGAGAGTAAATTATATGCAAAAGTTATATCCTGAGGATGTGCAATATCCGAAGGATCTCTGTTTCACGCAGCTCTCTTTCAAGTTCATAAGATCTGCTAAACCGTAAAAGATTAATTGAATTTTTTGTGATTTTCTTTCATGTCACTTGATGTCTCATGCATCTTAGAGATAAGTAGGTTTATCTTCGCTGGATCCAGTGGGGCCTTTTGTAGCTCTTTCTCAATAGAGCTTAGAAGATCATCTATGGCTTTTGTATGGCTTATGTTTTCCAGTTCTGACTCTTTCAGATTTCGTATTACCATATTAAGAGAATCTGCCAGGCTTTGGAGCTCATCACCTTTTCTTAGGGTTATCTCTGAGGTAAGACTGCCCGAAGCCATCTTTCTCAATATGGTCTCTATTCTATACCATGGGCCTGCGATTCGATGAGAGATTATAATACTAAACCACGCCGCGAAAGGTATGATAAAAAGTGCGGAAAAAAGAGCCTTGATATTTGCTATTCGCAAAATCGTAATAAGCCTGCCTTGGGGATAAACATTCGCCAGTTTTTCAGAAAGATAGGGAAAGACCGCCAGGTATGTCGTAAGGCTTGATATGCCGACTGTCAAGAGTATAAATAACGATATAATAAACGCATACCGCAATTGGAAGACTCTTTTTACAAAATAGGTCCTTCTAGGCACAACACTCATCCCTCTATCTCCTTTCTCCACAACGTCAGGTCTCTTAATACATTCAGGCTAAGAGTGCCTGTAAAAAGTGAGTTAAAAATCTTATTCTTCGCGGCGTTAAAAGGCATGTAACGTACTGGGGCCCCATCTATATCAGTGATAATATCACCTTTGGCTAGGCCACTATGGGCTATATCGGAACCGTGTTTTAAAGATTCAACTGTTAAACCATTATCCTCTTGCATCTTTAACGAGAGTCCAGCCTCATCAAGGCTTCTGCTATTCTTGTCTAAGGCAGGTATAATAATTTTTCTTTCTATGCTCATAATTATCTCCGGTGAAGGGCTCTCTAGGATCATGTCCATTATCATATCAAGGCTTATATAACCTGTTAGCTTTCCCCATATAGAAATAATTATATCTCCATCTTCCATGCCTGACTCATCCGCCGCGGAACGGGGAATAACGCTTGTCACCTTTGGCATACCATTATCAGAAGTAAGGGCGAGTCCTGTAGCTTTTTTAAAACGCTCTTTTTCTGTAATAGAAATTTCTTTTACTTTTGGGTTGTAGAGTTTTCCTGACTCCTTAAATAGCGCTTGTTTTCTTGCCATGTCATCTTTGAATTGTTTTTCCGGATTTCTTAAAAGTGTTGAGCGCATATAAATAAACTTGTCTTTTGCCTCCTTGTAATCCGGGTTCAACTCATAAGCTTTCTTATAATACGTATATGCCTTTGCCGGATTTCTATTCTGCTGATAATAGTCTCCGAGCTTTATTAAGTTCTGTTCTTTCCTATCATAGAGGATATCTTTTATATCTGCCTTGCCAAAACGCTTTTCACCATCAATGGTACTTAATACAATGCTCTGATGGTAATTTTCCACAACTATACCTTTTACCTTATTCCCATCTTTCAGGCATACCGTGTCAGCACCTGACAATTGAGAGAGTAAACAAAGACAAGAAATTGATATAATATACTTTAGTAGTTTCATTTATCCTATAGACTTTAATATTACGTATATAAGAAGCGCGATTACGACAGCTGATATAAGATAAAAATCATTAAAATAGAAAAAATCTCTTACCCGTGACAAGAAAGTATTTCTATGCGCCGGCTCCTTGGGCTTCTCATGATTAGTATCAGCTTTAACGCGTCCGCCATACTTACCTCTTAAGGTAAATATGTTCTCCTCTTTAAACCTAAGGTACATTCCGCCAACATGATACGCTGGGATCTTTCCTTCATTAGCAAGATCTCGCACCTCATTTTCAGAGAGCCTTAGGCACTCTGCAGCCTCTTTTAAGGTCAAAAGTTTATCTGACATGATTTTGGTTGTTGGGTTATGGCGTTATCGGGTTATTGGTGCTTGGAAAACATTCTACACACTATAACCCTATAGCGCAATAACGCTATTACTTACCAACTTTTTCTTTTGCTATCCAGCTATCTATCTCCTGCTTGTGAAATTTCCACATATCATTCTCTTTTTTGGCAGGGATCTTTTTCTGCATAGCCCACTCTTTTACAAGCGAGGTATCCACTTCCAAATAGCGTGCAACTTCATCAATAGCCATAGCCTTAGCCTTACCTGATGTTGTGGCCTGTTCAGACAGGGAAGACATCTTGCAATTCCCATTAAGAATCGCGCCATCGGAAACAGTAAGCGCGGAAGTTACTATATCACCGGAAATATTCGCCGGGGCGATAAGATTGAGCCTGCCCGTAGCTATAATATTACCTATAACCTCTCCGGCTACAGTAATATCCTCACCATTTATATCGGCTTTTACGCAAGCGTTTTCACCTATAGTAAGGCTCCCTTTTGTATCAAGCTTACCTTCAAATTCACCATTTATTCTAAGATTAACAGGGTCCTTGAAGACCATGGTCCCCTGCATTGTAGCATTTATATCCAGAACCTTCTCGACCGGTTGATCTTGTTTTTTAGTTCTTCTTAAGCTTGCCATATCATCCCTCCTTTTTTACCCTGCTTTTAAGGGTATACGGTTTAACTGGTTCTACTTGTTTCTTTTATGGCTAACCTTATCATGCACCTTGCTTAGGACTAAAAGGCTTGCCAGTATGAGCACGGTCGCGAATGTTGATACGATAAAGAGCCCTGAACCCACGGCTAGGCCAACTCCAGCTATTGACCATAAACTGGCAGCTGTTGTAAGCCCTACCACTGAAACACGCGACCTTATAATTGTGCCTGCTCCTAAAAAACCGATTCCACTTACAACCTGTGCAGCTATTCTGCCAGGATCCACATCCGCGATACCATTATAGATATCAAAGATATGCATTGAGGTAAGCATTATTACGCATGAACCTATGCATACTAATATATGGGTTCTAAATCCCGCTGCTTTTTCATGAACCTCTCTTTCAATCCCAACAATACCTCCTAAAAGAGCGGAATACAAAAGCCTTACTACCATCTGCGCCTCTGTAAGCATCTTCAACTCCTTTCATATTCTATCAATGTATAAATTATATCATATGTAGATGCTTTTATCCAGCCAATCTTATCATCTTGTCTTTTAATTTTGATTCATTGCGCAATTATTTTCAACGCTATTATCTAAAAGAGGGCAAACCGTTCTTTACTTAAAATTTAGATTGGGCTCTGCGGTAAATGAATAGTCACCAAACTTCCCCTTATCATACATATAGCAACCTAATCCCGCGATCATCGCGGCGTTATCCATAGACATGCCCTTAGGCGGGAAAGATATCTCGATATTGAGATCATTGCCTAAGCCATTTAGCCTCTTGCGTAGCGCTGCATTTGCGCTTACACCACCGCCTATAAGCAGGCTTTTCGCTTTTCTGCTTTGGCAACAGGCCCTTGTCTTATAAAGAAGCATATCAAAAGCTGCGTCCTGAAAGCTTGCGCATATATCTGCAAGGGGTAGTTTTTGCCTCTTCTTCTTAAGGTTTTCCACAAAATATAAGACAGCTGTCTTTATCCCGCTAAAACTAAAATCAAAGGTATCTTTAGTAAGGTAAGAACGTGGAAAATTTATTTTTTTACAGTCGCCTTTTTCAGCCTGCCTCTCTATGATGGGCCCGCCGGGGAATCCTAGCCCTAAAATCTTTCCTACCTTATCAAACGCTTCGCCACATGCGTCATCTCTAGTCTGGCCAAGAAGCTTAGGCTTCTCCAAATCATTAATACCAACTAAACTGGTGTGTCCGCCTGAAACAATAAGGCCGACTGACGGAAACCTTATTCGCTTCTCATTAATCGTAGCCGCGTAAATATGGCCATGGAGGTGGTTCAATGCTATGATGGGAATCTTAAGGCTATAAGCGAGCGCTTTTGCTAACGATATCCCAATTAATAACGCGCCTACTAAACCGGGGCCTTGTGTAACACTTATGGCATCTAAATCACTTAAGTCGATTCTTGCTTTCTTCAATGCTTTATCAAGAACAAAATTTATAAGTTCTGTATGATGACGACATGCTATCTCTGGAACTATGCCCCCATATTTCTTGTGTAGATGAAGACTGGATACAACGATATTTGACAATATCTGCTTTTCACCTGAAGCTACTGCGATAGATGTTTCATCGCAAGATGTCTCAATACCAAGCACAAGCATATGCTCTCCTTATTCGTGGCTACCTATGGACTATGTCTCTTACCTTCGTAGCGCAGGTATTTTTGCCACCTACTTAAAACACACGGCAAAAAAATCCAATGCACTGTTAAAGGCAAAGCCACGTGCCATAATCCATATTTTTCTCTACCGTTTCGTTTCAGAATATAAGATTTTCGCAGTTCTGATTAAATTATTCAGAATTGACCTTACTGACTAATTCTGAAATCAACACGAATTCAATATCACTATCCTTAAGCTCGAGGGTTTTCTCTTTAATCGTTTCAAGCGTAAGGCTCTTGTCGTGCCCAATGCCAACGGCTGAACCCTTTTCCAGTGCCGTAGCTATAAGTTGATCAAATTGAGTAGCTATATACTTCTTGTCCGCGATGTTATCAAGAAACACATCTCTCTTAGAAAAGGCTAGGCCCTTATCCTTTGCCACTTGTTCGCAGATAGAATCTGAAACCGCCACACTATCCAAAAAGAACATGCCCCTTGACTGCAGATAATTCATAACAGCACCTACGGTATCCTTATCACGCGTTACTTTAGAACCCATATGATTAGAAACACCCTTAACATAGGGTACTGAGTTTAGCGCTGATGTGACCAGGCTTACTACCTTGTCCTTATCCATTGAGCACAGTATAGTATCTTCTTCCAGTCTCAGGGAATCATTCTCAGGTTCCATAGGCATATGAAGCATCAATTCTCTATTTTTCCGCTGATATTCCATCGACGCTATCTTGCCGGAAAAAGCAAGATTGGGTAAAATCGCGAGAGTCAATGGCGCTTCAATCGAATTAAGAAGGCCTATATTATTTAGATTGTAACCCCAATCATCAATTACTATCGCCACTCTTACATGATCTTTTTTTTCTGAAACATCTATGCGCAAAAATAATGATAATAAGATAACTAAAAGTGCGAGGGTTATAACGCATACGGATATAAGGCTCTTTTTACGCATCAGGCTTCCAATAAGGAGGTGTATCTTGTTTTATCCTTGAGCAATTTTATAGCCTCTCTTACCTGGTTATCTTTTTCCAGGGACTCTTCTATTGAGATATTCTTATTGACAGCCTGAGCTTCTGGCAAAATCGGGCTCTCTAATGTTACCGCAACGTCTGGGCTTATGCCCTGTTCATGTATAATAGCTCCTGATGGGGTATAATAGTAACTTGTTGTCAGGCGTATCGCTGAACCATCTTTCATCGGAACAACAGTCTGCACGGACCCCTTACCAAAACTTTTTTCGCCGACGATAAGCGCTCTCCTGTTGTCCCTTAATGCCGACGCCACGATCTCTGAGGCGCTGGCAGAACCCTTATTAATCAAGACAACGATAGGAAAATCCGAGTAGGGCTTTAAGAAGTCCGATTTGTAAACATTCTCCTGTTGTTTATCCCTGCCTTTTATAGCGACCACAACATCATCTTCTTTAAGAAACATCTCTGAAACTCTAACAGACGCATCCAATAGCCCCCCAGGATTGTTTCTCAAATCTATTATCAATGCCTTCATATCTTTCTTAATAAGACGCTTAATCGCCTTTTCAAAATCCGGGCCTGTGCGCTTCTGAAAATCTGATATCTTTATATACCCTGTACCCTCATCAACCATCAAGGCATCTTTTATTGATCTTATTCTTATAATAGCGCGCCTTATTGTAAATTCACGCAGGCTGTTCTCCTCTTCCCTTATAATAGTAAGTTTTACCCGCGTTCCCGGTATTCCGCGCAAAACCTTTACCGCGTCATCTAGCGTGAAATCCTTGGTAGACTTATTATCAATCTTTAGAATCCTATCACCGGATAATATCCCTGCCTTAAAAGCAGGCGTTCCATCAAGAGGACTAACAACAGTAAGCGTATCATCTCTTAATGTTACCCTTATTCCGAGACCTCCAAATTCACCGAATGTATCGGTCCTAAGGTCAATATATTCTTCCGGGGTCAAAAAGGAGCTATGAGAATCGAGCGAAGATATCATACCATCTAACGCGCCATAGACCATCTCCTTAGCGGTCGCCTCTCTTACGTAATCTGCATCTACCAATGTAATGGCATCCGCAAGGAGGCCCAGTTCATAAAATATGTCTTCTTTGGTAATAAAAGATTCAGTTAACTCGTTATCCAGTTTATCCTCTGTCGCAAAAACTATCGGCAAACTGTGAGAAACAAAGATTAGAAGTACTGCGGATAAAAAAACTGTTTTTTTCATACTCTTTTCTGCTCAAGCCTTTTCTTGATCGCGAGATTCGCAAGCTGCGGGTTTGCTTTTCCTTTACTCTTTTTCATGAGCTGGCCAACAAGGAAACCGAGAGCATTGGTCTTGCCGGATAGATAATCATCAGCCACTTTAGGATTTTCATTCACAACTTGTCCAGCAAGTTCACAAATAGCGCCTTCATCACTTATCTGGACTAGGCCTTTCTCTTTTATAATATCATCAGCTGAGTTTCCGGTTCTAAGCATATCAGAGAGCACTTCTTTCGCTATCTTGCCGCTTATTGCATTGCTATCTATCAGCTTCAACATCTCCGCAAGATGCTGCGGAGTTATTTTTGCGTCACAAAATTCAAGATTATCAGCGTTTAGATGCTTCTGGATATCGCCTGTGAGCCAATTAACTATCACCTTGGGCTTGGAATAGAGTTTCACGCAAGACTCAAAAAAAACAGACATGCTCCTGTCTGAAACTAAAATAGAAGCGTCATATTCTGACAGGCCGCAATCTTTTATAAACCTCTCTTGTTTCTTTTTTGGCATCTCCGGCAAGGTCAAGCGAATCTCATCGACTAAGGCCGTATCAATAGCAAACAATAAGAGATCAGGATCGGGGAAATATCTATAATCATGCGCCTGCTCTTTTGTCCGCATAGGCTCTGAGGCCTGTTTCTGCTCATTCCAGAGCCTTGTCTGCTGGATAATGCTCTCTCCGGATAAGAGCGCTCTTGCCTGGCGCTTCTCTTCATATATCAGGGCATCTCTTACACCTTTAAAGCTATTCATATTTTTTAATTCAACCTTGGTGCCAAGTTCTTTCTGGCCTTTTGGCCTTATAGATACATTGGCGTCACAACGCAAAGACCCCTCTTCCATATTACAATCTGAAACATCAAGGTATTTGAGAATAGATTTAATAACGGTTAAATACTGATATGCCTCCTCAGGAGAAGAAATATCAGGCTCGCTTACTATCTCTAAAAGAGGCGTACCTGTGCGATTAAAATCCACATAACTTGATGCTCTGCTCTTGCTATGTATAAGCTTTCCCGCGTCTTCTTCCATGTGGACGCGTGTTATGCCAATTCTTTTAAGCTTATCATTACACACAATATCAACAAAGCCACCTAAAGATAAGGGCATATCATACTGTGATATCTGATAGTTCTTTGGCAAGTCAGGATAAAAATAGTTCTTTCTGTCAAACTTCATCCTGTCTGATATATTAGAACTTAACGCCAGAGCCACCTTTATAGCATGCCTTAGGTACCGGCTATTTAGCACCGGTAGAGAGCCTGGAAAGCCAAGGCATACAGGGCAGACGGATGTGTTAGGCTTACCACCAAAACTATTTTTACAACCACAGAAAGCCTTGGTTTTGGTTGAAAGCTGAAGATGTATCTCTAATCCTATTGTTGTAAGATATTGGCTCATAATTCAGGTTTTTTTCTTTGCCATGCAGCGTTCTGCTCATAGGTATACGCGGCGCGTAAAAGTAGCTCTTCATCAAAATGCTTAGCCATAAATTGCAACCCTATAGGCAGCCCTTTAGAATCATATCCGCATGGCAATGATATCGCCGGAATACCCGCAAGGTTCGCGGGTATTGTAAATATATCAGAAAGGTACATCAATAAAGGGTCCTTAGTCTTTAACCCCTTGGGCCAGGCTGTTTCAGGAGATGTCGGGGTCAATATAATATCACATCTGGTAAAGGCATCGTCAAAATCTTTTTTTATTAGACTCCTTACTTTCTGAGCCTTTAAGTAATACGCGTCGTAGTAGCCACTGCTCAACGTATAAGTACCGAGTATAATACGCCTTTTGGCCTCGCTGCCAAAGGCCTGCCCCCTTGTCCTCTTATACATATCTATCAACGCATCCTGATCTTTAGCTCTATGGCCATATTCAACTCCGTCGAAACGCGCCAAATTTGATGAGGCCTCTGAGCAACCCACAATATAGTATACGCTTACCGCATATTTTGTATGAGGCAGAGATATATCCACGACTTCAGCACCGAGATCCTGTAAGAGTCTTATCGCTTCCTTAATCTTCACACCTGTCTCATAAACCGGTGCTACCTTATCAAGAAAGGAGCTCTCTTTGTTATACTCCTTAGGGATCCCTATCCTGAGGCCTTTAATATTGTCTTTGAGCGATTCCATATAATCCGGAACAGGTACGTCCGCTGATGTCGAATCCATAGGGTCATGCCCTGAGATAACATTAAGTAAGGCAGCGCAATCAGTAACATCCTTTGTTATCGGTCCTATCTGATCTAGGCTGGAACCAAATGCTATTAAGCCATATCTTGAGACCCTGCCATATGTAGGTTTCATGCCTACAACGCCGCAAAGTGAGGCTGGCTGCCTTACGGATCCACCTGTATCGGAACCAAGGGCAAGTACTGTCTCATCAGCAGCTACAAGGGCCGCTGACCCGCCGCTTGAACCTCCCGGCACCCTTTCAATATCATGTGGATTATTTGTAGGATAGTAGCATGAGGTTTCACATGAAGAACCAAACGCGAATTCATCCATATTTGATTTACCAAGTAAGAGCGCGCCTGATTGTTTCAGCTTTGTAACCACTGTAGCATCATATGGGGGCTTAAATCCGGCAAGTATATTGGATGAGCATGTCGTCAGCTCATCCTTAACGCATATATTATCCTTTAATACAACCGGTACCCTTGAAAGATCCCCTGCGGAGGGATTTTTATCCAGTTCTTTTGCGCGCTCTAATAATGATAACTTGTCAAAATGAGCAAATCCTTTTACCTTCTCCTCAACCTTATCATATCTGGTTACTACGGAAGAGGCTATATCAGACGCGGTTAAGGAATCCTGTGCTATCCTCTTCTTCAGCTCTGAGGCGGTATATTTGGTAAGTTCTTCCATAAGTTACTCTATAATTTTAGGGACCTTAAAAGAACCCTCTTCTCTTTCAGGTGCGTTATTAAGGGCATCACTATTTGATAGTCCGCTCTTTGGAATATCATCGCGCAGCACATTGGACATTGATACAGCATGGCTCATAGGCTCTATATCTTTGGTATCAAGCTTATTAAGCTGGTCAACATAAGTAAGTATGTGGTTTAGCTGCTCGGCAAAGAGGCCTTCCTCTTGCTCGCTCAGGCCTATTCTCGCCAGGTCAGCTACATATCTTATCGTATCCTTCTTTATCGACACATTTACCTCCTTAATCCTGAAACTGTTTCGAACACTCATAGATTAACATAAAGTATTATTCATGTAAAGAGCTAAGAGCATCAGAAACCCTAGCAAATTGATCGAGACTAAGGCCTTCTGCCCTAATATTTTTATCCAGGCCGCAGATAGCGAATGCCTCTTCTATCAAGCCTCTATCAATAGAGGCTATAGCGCCTTTAGTCAGCGCGTTAAAAAATGTTTTGCGGCGCTGGTTAAAACCTGCTTTCATTATCATAAAGAGCAGCCTTTCGTCTCTAACACTTACTAAGGGCTTTTTTCTTATCCCAAGAGATATGAATATTGAATCAACCTTTGGCACAGGAAAAAAACATCCTTTAGCGAGGGCGCAAAGTTTTATTGCTTGACAATAATACTCTACACCTAAACTTAAAAGGCCGTAACTTTTACTCCCAGGCCTGCTTAAGATACGTTGCGCAACATCTTTCTGCACTGTAATGAATATAGAATCTATACGGTCTCTGTTTTCGAGCAAGTGGAATATAATCGGTGAAGTGATATAGTAAGGCAGGTTCCCAATAACCTTAAGCCTGCCCGGCAAATCAGGTATGGCCCATTTTAAAATATCCTTGTTTACGATATTAAACTTCTTATCATCCGCGTAAGCACTCTTTAAGATATCAGCAAGCCCTCTATCTTTTTCTACGGCAATTAACCTTGCGCACTTTAATAGAATAGCTTCTGTAAGGGCTCCAAGGCCAGGGCCAATCTCCAGCACCTTATCACTACTTCTCAAATCGCACAGGTCGATCATCTTGTCTCTCTTGCCCTGATCTATGAGAAAGTTCTGGCCAAGCCGCTTATTAATATATAGGTTATTTTTTGTGATTATCTCTTTTATCTGTCGGGGATTATACATTTTTTGGAGTATGCATCTTTACAGCTTCTCGTATAGCCTGTTTCATGCTTCCTGGATCAGCCTGACCCTGACCAGCTATACCAAGTGCTGTTCCATGGCCAGGCGATGTGCGTATAAAAGGTAGTCCTAAAGTGATATTTACGCTCTTGTTACGGCCCAACATCTTAAGGGCGACTAACCCCTGATCATGATACATGCATAGCACGGCATCATAACTCCCTTTTAGCAGATCAAAAAAAAGCCCATCAGCGGCTAAGGGCCCGTCTACATTTAAGCCCTTTGCCTTGGCAAGCTTAACAGCGGGAGATATAATCCTAATCTCCTCACTACCGATTAACCCGCCATCTCCTGCATGAGGATTCAGGCCGCAAATAACGATCCTAGGTTTCCTGATCCCGCAATAAGACTTCAGGTGATTATTTGCCAGTAAGAGTTTATCCACTATGTCTCTTGACCGCAGTCTAGATGAGACATCTTTTATAGGGATATGCGTTGTGACCAATATAACATTGAGCGGAAAACTGCTAAGCATCATCGCGTATCTTTTAGTAGATGTAATATCTGCCAGATATTCCGTATGGCCGGAATATTGAAAGCCAGAAAGCTCTGCCGCATGTTTGTGGATAGGCCCTGTAACGAGTAAATCCGCTTTTTTTGCCTGAATTAATGAAACCGCCTTGTCAATATAAGATATAGATGCCTTACCATATATTGGTGAGATCCTGCCAAAAGAAAAACTTTTTTCCGATATGCTCGAGCGATCAAAGAATAATACCTTGCTCGCTGAAAAATCTATATCACTATCACGTTTTATCGTTCGGTAGGACAATTTCGTCTTGGTGAGTTTTAACGCTCTTCTAAAGACAAATTCATCACCAATAATCAAAAAATTGGCAAGTCCCCTTATCCGTGGACTTGCCAGTGACCCTGATATAACCTCAGGCCCTATACCTGCCGGATAACCCATGGTTATGCAGGTTATAGGCCTATTTGATTTTAATGTAAGCATCCTCTTTAAGATTACCTATAAATTCTCTCAATGTTAATTCAGACTCTCTTTGATAAAGCCTGTCTCTTATCATATCCTTGACATCGCCGATAGGGAGAGTGCCTGCTTCTTTTTTATCAACGACTTTGATTATATAGAATCCCGTGCTGGTTTTTATAATACCGGATGTCTCGCCCGCATTAAGCAGCTTGATCTGGTCATCCAGCTCTTTGATAATGCCGCCTGCCGGCATATACCCCATGTCACCGCCTTTGTCGACATTCGGACCTTGAGAAAATTGCTTAACCAGAATATCAAAATCCTGTCCATCTTTTATCCTGTCTAGGATCTGCAATACAATCTTCTCGGTCTCATCCATATTACTGTCAGGCAAAGGCTTCACTAAAAGCACCTTAAACCTGGCCATTTTCGGTACTGAGAAATCCTTTATATTGCCATTATAATATGCGGTTATCTGGGTTGGGCTAATATTTACGTTGGTATTGATAAGCCCTTTGACCAGATTGCGCATCATGATCTGTTCTTTGTACTTCTCCTTGAGCCTTGCCATGGTTACGCCGGAATCTTTTATTGCCTGATAAAATTCTTCTTCACTATTGAATCTCTTTTTCACAACTTCAAGACGGCTTTCTATCTCGGAATCTTCTACAGCTATCTCTCTTTTTACCGCTTCCTGAAATATGAGCTTTTCCTCTATCAAGCGATTAAGGGCGTCCTGGCGTACCTCGTCCATTTTACCCTCTAGTTCTTTTTCTTCATATCGCACCTTATAATCCGCGATAAAAGGAAGCATGGATTCCTGAAGCTCGCTCTGGGTTATAACGTCTTCATTAACAACTGCTACAATTCTGTCAACAACCTGAGCTGCATAAAGCGT
This sequence comes from uncultured Planctomycetia bacterium, assembly GCA_964634945.1. Taxonomy (GTDB): domain Bacteria; phylum Omnitrophota; class Gorgyraeia; order JABMRG01; family JABMRG01; genus JAUVHV01. The sequence goes on from CAZWMG010000007.1 coordinate 12,633, forward strand.
CGCAGGCTTAACGTAAGCAACAGCGCAAAGGAAAAACCCTAAAAAATATAGATACCTTATAACCCTTGTCTTATTTATCATTTATTAACTTTTTTCTGCCGGCTGAGCAGCGTCAGGCATTGGAGCAGGTTCATTTTTATTGAGAGATGCCACAAGCTTATCATCAACCGAAACCTTTGCCTTCTCCTTAAGCTTATTTGTAAACTCGTCAAAACTCTCTCTTTGGCGATCTCTAGTGATTGATGTCATTACAGTGTCCTTCACATCGTCAAAACTCTGGTATACCGCTGGCTTACGGTCTGTAAGCTTGATTATATGATATCCAAATCTTGTCTTTATGATACCGCTTGTCTGGCCTATATTCAGGCTAAAAGCGGCTTTTTCAAACTCAGGTATCATCTGATCCTTACTAAAGTAACCAAGATCACCACCCCTGTCTTTTGTAAGGTCTTTCGAGTATTCCTGAGCAACAGCGGCAAATTCCGCGCCTCTGTCTAGTTCTCCCTTTGCTTTCTCAGCTTCTTCTTCCGTACTAGTCAAAACATGTGAAGCCTTGATCATCTCCGGAACTACGTATTTTTCCTTATTATCCTCATAATATGCCTTTACGTCGTCTTCGGAAACCGGCGCACTCTTTTTTACTTCCTCTTCCACGATCATAGAGATGAGTATTTTTTTCGTAGCATCATTTATGAGGCTTTTTATATCGGGATCTCGATCCAATTTTCGCTTTTTTGCCTCGTTATACAACAGCTCTTCCACTATCATCTCATTTACTATTTCGTTCTTATGCCCTGCTGCAAATGTCTGATAATATTGCGGGAGCTTCTCTATCTTGGTTTCGAGCATAGTTACTGTAATAGGTGTTCCGTTTACAGTAGCAACCACATCACCCGTGCTTTTTTTTGCACACCCAGATACCATACTAATGGTTAATGCCATAAATAGTAAAAACAGGCTCTTCATCATTATCCCCTTTCATGTGTTATACTAATAATAATTGAAATATTGTACCATATAGACACTACATGCTCAAGCGAAATCTAGCTAACTAACCATTAGATCAGGGTGCGTCTATATCTGCTTTATACTCATTTATTGTATTGCGCAGGAGCCTGCAATATAGATCAAAGCCCACAGCAGCGATATATCCATGTTGTTGAGTTCCTAGTATATTCCCCGCTCCCCTTATCTGAAGGTCTTCCATTGCTATCTTAAAACCTGAACCCAGCTCAGTAAAGCGTCCTACGGCCCTGAGCCTTCTCTTCGCGTCTCCTATAATAGGGTAATTCTTTGGTACCAGGCATATCGCGTAAGCCTTTACATTAAATCTGCCTACCCTGCCCTTAAGCTGATAAAGATCCGCTAAACCAAATCTATCCGCGCGATTTATAATAATGGTATTCGCGTTTGGTATGTCTATGCCTGATTCAATAATAGTTGTAGAGACCAATACATCTATCTCTCCATTTATAAACTGGAGCATTATCCTCTCAAGCTCCTTAGGAGATATCCTGCCATGCGCAACACAAATACGTACCCTCTCTCCCATAAGTGCCTTTAGCCTTGATGCGATCTTTTCTATGCCTTTAATCCTATTATTAACAAAGAAAACCTGCCCACCTCTATTAAGTTCGCGCTCTATAGCTTTTTTGATCAAATTATCACTATATGAGCTAATAGTAGTCTTTATCGGAATCCTGTCAAGCGGCGCTGTATTGATTGATGACATATCTCTTGCGCCGGTAAGAGACATGTATAGTGTGCGAGGTATCGGTGTAGCTGTCATTGTAAGAACATCTATGAGAAGCCTGAGCTTCTTCAGCTTCTCCTTAGCCTTTACACCAAAACGCTGTTCTTCATCTATGATAACAAGCCCTAGATCTTTAAACGCAATATCATCTGATAAAAGCCTGTGCGTTCCTATTACAATATCTACAGATCCTTCCCGTAGCTCTTTCAATACCTCTTTTTGCTCTGCCTTTGTTCTAAAACGTGAAAGCATCTGTATATTAACGGGAAACTCACGCATTCTTTGGCAGAAAGTATTGTAATGCTGTTCAGCTAATATAGTAGTGGGTACTAATATACCTACCTGCTTATTATCCATTACAGCCTTGAATGCGGCCCTTAAAGCAACCTCTGTCTTACCGTAACCTACATCACCACACAATAGCCTATCCATAGGCTTTGCCTTCTCCATGTCAGAGGTTACATCAAAACAAGCGCTTGCCTGATCGATCGTATCCTTGTAAGGAAAAGACGCTTCCAGCTTGTACTGCCAATCAGTATTTTTTGAGAACGCAAACCCCTTAAGCTTTGTCCTGCTTGCCTGCATCTGAAGCAACTCCATAGCGTAAGACGCGGCTATCTTTTTAGTCCTCTGCTTTAACTTCTTCCACGCATTTGTTCCCAGCTTACTTAACTTGGGGCTAGACCTATAAAAACTCAAATATTTCTGTATAAGATTGATCTCTTCTACGGGCACATACAGCTTATCTTTATCCGCATACTCGATCAGGATATAATTTTTGTAACTGCCGTCCTTCTCCTGTATTTTTTTTATGCCTCTATATATCCCTATACCATGATCTATATGCACAACTGAATCGCCAGAGATTATATCAACAAAATTATCTATAGGCACCTCTTCACCAACACCATGGAATAGAGTGGACTTGGCTGAAGAATATAATGTTTTTCGCGGAAGTATTATGACCATCTGGTGGGTAGCGGTAACTTCGGCGGTAACCAGGCTAAAAGACCTTATGGTATCAATTGTATCCTGACAAAGGTCTAATCGCACAGGGGCCTCGAAACCACTGGGAAAGATATCGATAACCCCTCCCCTATGGGCAAAGTCCCCCTCCCCAGCGACAAAATCTGTTATCTTGTAGCCTAGCCTGGTCAGATCTTTAAGGAGCGGTTCCTTCTCCTGGTTCTGATGGGCATATAGTTTGATCGATTCAAGCATTGTTCGGGGACGAGTATTAGGGGACGGTCCTAAAGGGGACACCCCTACGATTGGATTTTACTGTTTTTTTGCTCTTTTTAAACAACAATATCTTGCCTTAAGTAAACATATTAGCAATACATATTCTTATAAAATCTTATAAATTTCCGTGCTTAGGGGTGTCCCCTTTAGGACCGTCCCCTGAATTAGTCCCCTGAATTACATTTTGTCAGGACAGGAAACCCCTAATAGGGCAAGAGATTGCGAAAAAACAACCTTGAGTGACTCAATAAGAACTAAACGAGCAGATGTAAGATCAGCATCATCACTGACTACACGATGTTTTGAATAAAAAACATGAAAAACAGCTGCCAACTCCATAAGATACGATACAAGCCTATACGGCTCCAGGCGTTGCGCTGACTCCTCCAATGCTTCAGGAAATTCTCGTAATGTCCTTAGAATATTTAGCTCTTCTTTCGAAGAAAGCATATCCAGGGCTTTACCTTTACCTTTACCTTTACCCTGTTTATCCTTATGTCCTAATATCCCGCATATTCTTGCGTGCGCGTATTGTATATAATATACGGGGTTTTCCATAGACTCTTTCTTGGCAAGCTCAATATCAAAATCGAGATGGCTATCTCTGCGCCTTGTAAGAAAGAAAAATCTTGTTACATCCTTACCTACCTCATCGATCACTTCACGTAAGGTTATAAATTCTCCTTCTCTGGTAGACATGCGTACAGGCGTACCTGACCTTGAAAGAGTAACAAGCTGTACTATTAAAACATGGAGCAGATTTGCGTCTTTACCAATCGCCTGGCATGCGGCCTTCATACGCGGTATATAACCATGGTGATCCGGGCCCCAGAGGTCAATAAGCATGTCAAAGCCTCTGTAAAACTTATCCTTATGATACGCGATATCAGGGGTTATATAAGTATAGGTTCCATCGCTCTTACGCAACACCCTATCCTTATCATCGCCAAATCTTGTTGATGAGAACCAGAGGGCTCCATCTTTTTCATACAGAAATCCCTTTTCCTCAAGCTCTTTTAAAACCTTCTCTACCTTTCCTGATTCACTAAGCTTGCGTTGAGAATAATAGCTATCAAACTTCACACTAAAATCTGATAGATCTTTTTTGATGCCATCCATTATACGCTTTGTACCAAAATCGCGAAAAAAAGATAACTTCCCATCATCGGTTGGAGCGATAGCTGTATTGCTATTTTCTATTATATCCTTCGCGAGGTCACATATATATTCCCCTCTATATCCTGCCTCAGGGAAGGCACAGGCTTCTCCGGATAATTCACAGTATCTAGCATATATAGATCTTCCAAGAAGCTCAATCTGGTTACCTTCATCATTAAGATAATATTCTCTGACAACCTGGTAACCGGTGTATTCCAAAATATTAGCGAGGACATCGCCTATAGCAGCCTGCCTTCCGTGCGCTACACTTAAGGGCCCTGTTGGATTAGCGCTGACAAACTCTAATAAAACTTTTTTATTCTCACCCTGCGCGCTTCGCCCAAAATCAGGCCCATCTGATAATATCTGATTCACAATAGACTGAAGATAACTACTTGAAAAATGAAAGTTTACAAAACCCGGTGGCTTCGCCTCAACAGCGCTAATCGTATCTTTCAACTCGGTTTTCTCGATACCTTCCTTTATAAGTTGCGAAAGATTTTCTGCTATTTCAAGCGGCTTAAGGCCTTTCTTGGTCTTACATATCTGCATAGCCATATTGGTGGATAAGTCCGCAAGTTCTCTTTTTTTAGGCACCTCAAGCATGATTTCAGGCAGCTCATTTATATCTAACCCGGTTGCTACGGATTTAACAGCGATCCTTATAATACCAATTAGCTGTGATTTGATGTCCAACACTCTTTGCGCCTCCTCTTCCTTGCGATACCGGGAATAAACATAGATTTCCCATACTGCTAAATAGGGACATATCCTATCAATTTAACTGGTTAGGATATGCCCCTATATAATTCACTAACACGCTACTTTGCTTGCCTCTATCCAAAGGGATCCTGCGCTTATAGCACCACATAATATCCCTATTAACCACACCATCGTACTGTTTTAGGATTAGGTTCCCACACTTACCTTTACCTGCTTCGCGGTACCCCAAAGTCTCTCTAGATTATAAAAACCGCGTGCATCTTTATGAAAGATGTGAACTACTACATCAATATAATCCAGAAGCATCCAATGGTTGTCGACTTTTCCCTACGAGCGATAAAGCTTTATCTTTTGGCGAGCAAGTGAATCCTCTATATACCTTGCTATAGCTACTGCCAGTCTGGAAGAACCTGCACTCGCGATAACAAAATAATCACAGAAAGTAGCTACCTTCTGCATATCAAGAATTCTTATATCTTCGGCCTTCTTTTGTAATGCTAGGTTACCTACGATTAAGGCCTTTTTCTTCGCATCGGTATTGACAACCTATGCTATTTGCCCATTATCCTATACATGCCTGTTGTACAATCAGGGCACTTGCCCTTCATAGCTTTTCTGCCATTCTTCATTGTTACTTCCTGCGCGTCCTTCATTTCTTTCTTTGCTTTACATTTAACACAATATGCTTCTGCCATATCTCCTCCTCTTATTTTTTTGGTATTTTAACATACAGCCATCACTTAGTCAAGGCAATTAGCAAAACATTTATAAAAGATTAAGTCTTATCCGCAGCCATGCATGGGGTTTTAACAAAACGAGCCCGCTTTCTCATTCGTAACTAATCGCGATCTGCAGGGTCTCTTTATGCTTGTCAATACTTTTAGGAAACAGCGGAAATGGCGCCGCGTTTATCACACTCTGTAGACCCAATTCGGATAAATTCTGATCATTACCTCTATAGATCTTTGGGGTCGACGCGAGCCTGCCATAACGATCTATCTCAAAGGAGATTGTAACCTCACCATAGATAGGGATGCTTGGCCTTCTTTTCTCAACCTCTTCATTTATCATTGATACTATAAGATCATGGTATTGATCTGGGGCCATATTGTCTGTATCGATATCTCTGCCTGTGTTTATGTCACCAAAAAATTGATCGATAGCGATATCCTGCGCAACTTTGCCAACAGTAAGAAGATTGCTGGGTTCCTGGCCATCAATAATATGAGGAGTAAGGAATATAACCAACTCTGTCTTCTCGGGATTTGTATTATCACCACTGCCTATAGTCCTTGAACGAAACAGGTTGCCAAGCAAGGGGATGTCTGCAAGCCCGGGTACTTCTTTTACGTTTTCCCTTATATTCTCTTCTATAAGACCTCCTATCAGTACCGTAGCTCCGTTCTTTACCATAACTGTTGTCTCTGTTGTAGTAGTCTTTACTATAGGTATGGTATTCTGACTGCTCTCTATTACAAAATCGCCTGTCTTTGAGCTTACTTCCGGCTTTATCTTCATCGTAACAAAATCATCGTCGTTAACAGTCGGTGTCACAATAAGCTGTATCCCTAGATCAATAAAGGTGACGTTTTCCGCTTCAATGTTTCCGGTTCCACCACTGCCCTGGCTTATTGTACGGGTAGCGTAAGGTTGATTTGTACCGACTAAAATACTTGCCTCTTCATTATTAATGACAGCTATTCTTGGAGAAGATAACAACTTTGTCTCTCCATACTCTTTTAATGCCTGGACAACAGCCTGATACCCCTCTGTGCTCAAATTTCCTATTTGAAGAGCCCCGCCGGAACCGGATGATGTCGTAGTAGGTATAATACTGGCTTGATCCGCGTATTTTAAGCCAACTCCAAGCGTTGCTATCGCCTTGTTCATATTTGAAAATACCGCATCCCAGTTAATGCCTGTCTTGTAATCGTCATTCAGCGTTATCTGCAATATCTTTGCCTCTATGACAACTTCCTTGTGCTTCTCATCAAACGCGGTAATAACCTGATCAAAAACAGGTATCTTCTCTGAAAGATCTGTAATAATTACCTTGTTCGTACGCTCGTCTATACGCAGGCTTCCTACGTTGTCTGTGAGCATCTCACTCAACCTCTCCTTCATCTCATCAACCTTTGCGTACTGCAATGAATAGACCTTGGTCTCTAGCGGGATATCAAGCCCTTTTATTATCTTCTCCATCTCCGCTACAACCTTTGGAATATCCATAAGCACTACCGTATCAGATGTGTCATCCGCTACAACCCTTCCTATATTAGTCTTAAACTGAGAGATAGCTTTTGCTATATCCTCTGCTGTAGCATGACGAAGCTTAATAGATTTTACAATGCGCCTGTCCTCATACTTTTTACCATAGGTTAATTCATAGTCACGCTCTGTCATTACATATATTATATTATTGCGCTTTTCGAATGCGAGGCCATTTGCCGCTATGATTATCTCAAACGCTTCCCAGATATCAACATTCTTTAGAAATAGCGTTACCTTACCTGTCACATTCTTGCCCGCAATAATATTAAGATCGCCTCTCATAGATAGGAGTCTAAAGACGTCCAGGATGTCCATGCCTTTGATATCAAGTGAAAGCTTCTCTATGGGCTCAGTCGCCATTGAGACGCTCGTCTGCGCAGATAGGCGACTTTGCGGAACAATTATCAATGATAAGATCAATATTGCCATTGATATCTTCTTCATTATTTTCAACCCCCCGATTTTTTAGTCTTGTAACCTTGAAACTGCTTCGAATGCTTCTTACAATGAAAGCGTTATGGTCTCATCATCGCTTTCCAGTATTACCCTACCGCTCTGTATCTCTTTAACCCTGATAGTATCAATCATCTCGCCTTCTTTTAAAAATAGGGTCTGCGCGTTTTTCTTATCCTCTATAATGACCTGCGGATAGTCTCCGGGTATTATACCGACCAGGCTTAAATCCTTTACCAAGTCGCGAAGGCCTGGCGCTGCTGTATCTTTTTGTTTAATATCATTCCTAATAGGCGGCGCAAAGATAGCCTTCTTACTCAGCAGCTTCTGATAATCCTCAAAGGATGCGCCGGGCCTCTCATTCTTGGGGGCCGCTTTTTTGCTGGCCCCTTTTTCAACAGGTAAAGGCTTTTCTGATTTAAGTTTTTCAGCCTCTCCTGAGTCAGAAAATGATTTTATTAGCAGCTTCAGATTTTCCACCTCCTGATCGCCTTTGCCGATCAAGGTATTAAATACAAAATATCCTGATAAAAGAACTGCAGTAATGAATAAACCAAGAATCATATAATTAATATTTAAAATAGGCTTTAATGGCTGCGGAGCCTCGTGAGCATTCTCTTCGGGATTAAGCCTATTAGCAGCACTCGATGCATTGTCACCTTGCCGCGGTTTATCGCCTTGGACCGGACCACTATCAGAACTGCGCGCGGATTTCTCTTTCTCGCGTGAAACCGCTTCCACCTTTGGCTCTTCAGCTTTTGGTTGAACAGGAATAAGGTGGTCCTTTTTTCCCTTTATCAGATGGAGCAGTTTTTCTTCGGGTGAAAATTCATTTGTCATATCATCTTACCTCACGTGCCATTATCTCTTCGATAAGACTTTCATCAACGATCTTGCTCTCTCTCATAATAAGCATCTCAAGCGCGTCATGACAAAGCATTGATATTTTCCTTGGATAACCTTGGGTATGTTCGTATATGTGCCTTATCGCGCTATCTGTAAAAAGCTGTTCACTCTTTATGTAACCTGCCTGTTTTAACCTAAAATTGATAAGCGCCTTGGTCTCTTGTTCATCAAGTGGATTAATAATATATTTAAGATTTATCCTATCCATGAAATTTTTTATTCTTCGTATCTTTGGAAGCAGCTCTATCTGCGAGAGTATAACGAGCTGCAATAACTTATACTGATTAGTCTCGTAGTTTAAGAGTGTCCTTAATATCTCAATCTGTGTAGGGGTAAGCTTCTGCCCCTCATCAATAAGCAAGACTATTGTTTTGTTCTCGTTAACACCTTTTTGAAACAAGTACTTCTCCAATGCGTCCTTGTAATCAAGCGTTGATCGAAATGCTGGGCTTACACCAAAGATCTTACCCAAGCTTGATAAAAACTGAAACTCAGTCTTATAGCTAGGATCAAGTATCATATGGAATATAAAATCTGACTCATCGTTAAAAAGCTGTATCAACATCCTGCTTAAGGTTGTCTTTCCTGTTCCCACATCCCCTAAAATCACATTTAACCCCCTTCGCAGACGTATGGCTATCTCTAATCTCTTTAATGCCGAGTCATGCGAAGAAGAAGGATAAAAGAACTGTGGATCAGGGCTCGTTGAAAACGGCTCTGATTGCAAATGCAATGCTTCATAATAACTCATCTTCACCAATCCTAATGTTTACAAGTTTTCCTCTTATCTGTTCCAGAGACCTGCCCTCTTTTCGCAGGCCCCTGATGCGCTTTAGCTGCTCAACTGTTGAATCATCGAAAAATCTAAAATTCGTCTCTATGCCCCTGCTAATCTCCTTTATGAGCTCTATCTTTAGGTAAAACTTTAATGTATCTACAGAATAACCTGTTACTTGAGCAAGATCTCTTATTAAATATATATTCTTCAATTAAACCTCATTATCCGCCTACACTCTTTTTCAACTACCTATATCGTGTCCTAGTTTCAGCGGATTAATTCGCCCATCTTCTTGCTTTCGCAAGAAAGCAGAGGGGTTCATTAAAATAATAAATCCAGCAGTGAGCTGGATAATTATGAGTGATCTCTATCACTCCATAGATAGGGAGCCCACCTTCTCCCCATCTATGGAGTTAGTTTATTATATTTTTACTCTATTGTCAACTGGTTGTGAGAAAAAAACATAGAAAAACAAGGGCCACTACTCCCTATATAGGGAGTAGTGGTTGGAAGGATTGTTTCATTTTATTGCCAGTTTAGATATGAGCATGGAAGACCTTATGGCTACACCTTGCTGGCTACTCCTGGTATTGAGACTCAGCTTTTCAATCTTAAGCATCTGTCCGGAATTTTTAATGCGGTATATAAACTGCATAAGCGCATTCATGTCTGATTCAGTTTCTATCTCAACAGTAAACTTGCTATAATAATCCTTATGGCGTGGTGGCTTTGGCCTCATGCTTGTAATGCTAAGGCCTGAACCGCTGGCAGCCTTTTCGATCTCATCCAGTATAAGAGTTATGTCCTGCTCATCACTCCCTTTAGACTTAAGTTTTTTCTCATATTTTAGATACTCAGCATCTACCTTCTGCTTATCTTTTATAAGCGAGAGTGACTTTTTTAATTTTACCTTGACAATCTCTATTCTGCTATTGGCGCTGTGCCACCTCATAAAAAGTGGCTCTATTAAAAAATTATAACATAGCCCTATAATCGTAACTATGACTACGCTAACAAGTATCCTCTTTTCACGTTTTGACATTTTCTTCAGCATCTGTTATGGGTAGCCTTTCTGAGCATTAAAGACTGTTTTCGAATACTTACTCTACAAAATTACAGCTTATTTGAAAGCCTACCATAGCAGACCCCCTTGTTCTTTTTTCAGCAACAGATCGTGTCTGTACATTACTAAAACTCTCTGAGCTCTCAAGCAAAGTTACAAGCTTGAATACCTCTGAAATCTTTTGCGCTCTCCCGCGAAACCTGACCACCTTGGATGTATCATCATAGTTAAAATCACTTAGATATATATTCCCCGGTATTATACTGTAAAGATTATATATAGCATTCAATGATGATGCTTCACCTGAAAGTTGCGCTTTTATGCTCCGTAACTTCTTAAATTTTGCCTCCGTCTGGTTAGCTGCCGATTCTACCTGAGAATACATCAATTTCAGTTCACTGAGAAGCGCTTCTCTCTGCCATATCTTTAAACCCACGAGTCCGAATAAAACTAAAAAAAGGATAGATAGCGCAACTGAAATATTTATAACTCTTTTGAAAGTAACGGTTGTGCTCTGTTTCTTCTTTTGCTTTTGAGAAATAAGATTAATGCCTTCCACAGCAAATGGCCCACCATATACTGTGCATATCGAGGCATCCTGTGGCACACCTGCTTCTGTTATTGCCTCACCCTCAAAAGATGATTTTCTTAAGACATTTATTACTTTGCAAGGAGTGTTAATTCTGGTCGCAAAAAACTCCTTAAAGTCTTCAATGACAGAGCCGGCTCCGGTTATAACAAACTCTGATATATCCACCGCTGCCATAGCCTTCTCTTTAAAATGCGCGGCTATTGAGCGCTTTATCTCATCTGCGAGTTTCTCCTTTGGCGAATTGCCTTTTTCCTTCTGCTTTGATATATCCAGTGCGCCTATAGAGATTGACCTGCTAAAATTAGGCCTTCCATCAGAAACTATTACTATCTCAGTGCTATTACTATCTATATCTATCAGACAGATGATCTTCCCCTGCTTTATCAACCCTTTTACTGTATTGAGCCACCCCATTATAGCCTCTGAGCTCAATCTTATCTGCCTAAGCCTACTAACCAGGGCGCCTAATACGCGATTGATCCTCGCTATCTCATTCTTTGGAGAGATAACTAGCATGACACTAGAATAACCTTCCTCGTCACTGCCCAACACTTCGTAATCTGATATAATCTCGTCTTCAGAGTATGGTGTCTGCTTCGCTGTCTCAAATGATACCATCTTCTCTATCTCTGACCTATCTAGAGTAGGAAGGCGCATATACCTTACCATGGCCTTCTCCCTTGATATGATAGCGGTAACAGCTTCAGGCCTTATGCCTCTGCTGCTTACAGTATCATTCAATAACTTAGCTGTCTCTTCTTCAGATAGTCCGTATACAGATTCGACTAAAAGATTGGTTACGATAGGCCCCCTTGGGGTAATTTGTGATTCCAGGATTTTGAGATACTTGCTATCTACCTGTATATAGAGGTGCGGTCTTTTAGATATGATAAATGGGAAATTCAATTTTACTACTCCTGATACCAATATTTGATTAAAGGCGGCTTATCCTTGTCCTTAAAACTGTATACCGCCTCCAATCTCATCTTTACCCTTTTTACCCGAGCTAACACTATTGCGCGATATGTATCTGAAGTAACTCGAAACTGTGGGCTTAAACCTGAGATAAGGCCCCTTACCCTGCTATATTCATCAGTTGTTATACCATAGATATTAGCATACCATTGTCCATCTTGCAAATTCTTTATTTCAACAAGCCCTTCTTTTCCTCTATCTGTTATAGTTGAACCATAGGAAAACCAGGCATCATCACTTGTGCCGATAAGGTCATCCTCACCTCTCCTATAATCCATTATTTTTGACGCAAGATTAGTAAAATCCGGGCCAAAGAGAGCGCTTAGGACCGGTTCGCTAGCGCTATTGATATTTATTTTTCCGCTGCCAAAGACTGTGATATATGGCTTAATCATATTAAGAACTTTTGAGTCAACCCCCCTTACAAGCAGGAGCTCATATATTGTATTGAAATCTGAATCTTTACAATCGTATCGCTCCGGGAGGCCTTGGTAATACATATCCTCAGCACCATAGAGAAGCCTGTTCTCGGAAGACATGACAAGATCATCTTTATCGCGCCAGTCCAATATCGCCCCGGCTATCTCTGCCGCATTATCCTCATCAATATTAAAATATACCAACAGATTATTTAGCGTCTCCTCAGTAACCATATTGAGATTAATCTTTGATTCTTCATCCATAAGGCCATATAACGTAACAGGCGCATCTTCACCCTGATCAAACAAGGGGTATTCATAACTTACTGTATAGCTTCCATCTCCGAAAGGATGCCTGTCAAAAAGCGCCTTATTATTTGCCCATGGCTGGCTCAAGGCATCGATGCCTACTGAAAGGTTTTTTTTGTATTCAAGCTTTTTCTCTGATATTACACGTGTAATGCCAGCACGCGCTATGAAATAGGCCTTTATCTTGTCTATATCATAAGATGTAAGCTTAAGTGTAATAGCAGACTGTCTTCCTATGCTCACGGCAAATACGGCAAGTATGGCAACCATCCAAAGAGAGGCTATAAGTATTACACCTTTTTCGGTTTTAGGTTTTATGTTTTTGGTTGTCGTCTTATAATGCATAATCGCTCTTTTCACTACTACGTTGCCGATACACTAACTTCTCCCGATAGAATATCCGTAAGCCTACCTGCTGGGATACAAATCTGTCTAGAGAATGTTTTCTGTCTACCATCTATAGATTCTGATACCGAAATATCTATCTTTACCCCAAGCGGTAATCCATTTCCTGTTTCCCATAGATCGATCCATTCATACTCCGCGGCAGTGGGCTCCTCATCAATATTTTGCGCTGTTTGATACAGATCGAGATATAAATAAGTACATTTAAAATCAGAGATGCCCTCAAGAATAACATTGCCTTCTTTTACGGGTATATCGAAAAGCCCTCCTTCAACATCATCATCTAACATAAAAAGTGAAGCAAGCGCATCTTTTAAAGGCTCTACTTCTCTTATCAGGGCCTGGCCCTTATCATTACCTTTTAAATAATAACTTACACGCCCCACATTTATATCCGCGCTATCACTCTCAGTCAATGTAGTTACAAAAGAAACTTTATCATTATAGCCTTCAAAGGGTAAGTTGGATATATAGACCATATTCCTAACATCCCTTGTCAGCTTTAGAAAAACGTGCCTTACTCTCTGTTGAAATTCCGCTTCCTGCTCAATACGTCTGTAGGAGATAATGCCTCCTCGAAAACATGAGTATAATACAACAGCTATCAAAGAGAATATAACTACTGATACCAAAAGCTCAATTAATGTGAACGCCTTTTCTCTATTCATTCTTCCTCATCTTCATTAGGAATCGGCACATAAGTCAATATATCTATCTTTCTTTCAAAGCCTCTCGCCTGCCAAGACAGCGAAGCGGCGAATCGTTCTATTTCAAGGTCTTCCTGATCATATTCTTCACCTTTATCATCACTTGTAAGAGGGGATGTTTGGCTTCTTAGCTGGAAACCCTCATCCATAAAAACCGCGTTCTCCTCTAAGAAAGGTGGGGCGCCTTCTTCTGAATCAAGAAGAAGCTCAAGGCCAAAGGCCCTGTTCTTTAATATGAGAATAGCCTCACGATAACCATTAGATAATGAGACCGCTTTCAGTGATGAGGTAAACGCGTGGTTAATAAAAACAATAGAAACAGCGACTATAACAACTGTTATCAGAACCTCGATCAGCAAGAATGCCTTATTCTTCAATATAATCATAAACTTTTATCAGGCCTGTGCCTGCTTCTATCGAAATTACGATGGTTTTGTTCTCTTTGCCAACAAGGTATATCTTAGTGAAATCCGTATCACCATCAGGCGAAAAGTCTACTACGCTATTACCTGTCTTAATTTCTATGCCACTGGGCATCCTAAAAGATCTGCCCCAGCGCTCCTTCAGCGGCTTAAAAGTTTTATTTTCTTCATCTTTTACAAAAACCCTATAAAAGCAATTTTGAGCATCTATAACAAGCCTGTAATCTCTCCTTTCAAATACCGCTCTTTCAAGACAAAATTTTGCCGTATACGCGATGTTTTTAGCAGAGGTTGTAAGTTTAAGATCCTCATAGGTTCTTCTGAAGATGGGGGTAGATAAAGCTACAAGGGCAAGAATAATTGCGGCAACCAGCATCAGCTCCAGTAGAGTAAAGGCATAATTGGATCTCGAATCTTTGGTTTCCGGTATGCGATGCTTAACTTTAGATAGACACCGAAAGCCTAACATCAAACGCCTCCTCAATAGACTACTCTTTAATAACTTCCCAGTTGACAATATCATCTGAGCTCTCTATCCCATCTGCTCCATATGAAAATAGATCGTAGTCGTGAAGATTATGCGTTCCTGGAGATATATAGTTATAAGGATTGCCCCAAGGGTCTTTAGGGGTCTTTTTTATATATGGGCCTTTCCAATTAGGGGGGCTGGGCGGGGAGGGGGGCATTTTTCTCAAAGCCACAAGCCCCTGCTCAGTTGAAGGATATATTCCATTATCAAGCTCGTAAAGATCCAATGCTGTAGCAAGGTGCGCCTCTATCTGGGCCTGTGCTGCCGCAAAACGCGCCTCCTGCGATCTACCAACAAGGCGTGGCACAACCAACGCGACAAGCACACTTATAATAATCACAACAAGCATAAGTTCTATTAAAGTAAAACCACTTTTTTTCATCTTCATCTCCTTAATGAGCCCCTATGCTTTCTTTAAGAAAGCAAGAATAGGGGTGAATTAACCCCCGTCGCTTTGTTTCGCAAAGCGAAACAGCGGGGGTAACAACTACCCACAACTTAGACCTGCCTGCCGGCAGGCAGGGAGTGAAACGAACTAAGTTGTGCAGCCGAATTAGAATCTATAATTTGGCGCAAGATTTTCGTTCTATAAGTTTTGCTTCCAATAAGATCTTCAAAGGTTGCTTTTTCTTGCCTGATACTATCTGGTTTAATAATTCAACGCCCATCCTTCCCATCTCCGCGATAGGCTGCCATACAGTCGTTAATGCAACAGGTGAATATGAGCATAGTGGATTATCATCGAAACCTACAATTGATATATCATCGGGAATCTTTAATCCCTTCTTCCGAGCGACATCCATCGCCTCCATAGCCATTACATCACTTGCGCAAAATACAGCGGTGGGGGGATCTTTAAGCGCTAATAGGTGCTCCATTGCCTTCTTGGCCGGTGAACGCAGATAATGGCCTACTGTAATATAATTCGTGCTCAGCTTCAAGCCATTCGACTTAAGAGCAGCCTTAAAGCCCTCAAGACGCTTCTTACCGGATTCCGTTGAAAGGTCCCCTGCTATCGTAGCGATATTTTTATGTCCTAATTTTACAAGATATTCCACTATATCGATAGCCGCTTTTTCATTATTAATGGCAATAGAATTTACAGGCTCTTTTTCAAAAGAATTATTTAAGACCATGCAAGGCACTTTTCTCGCAAGAATCTTTTTGAGCTGCTGTCTATCACTATTTATGTCGGCAAAAAGTATCGCGTCTATATACTCTGGGCTTAACGCGCTGCTTGTAAGCCAATCTTCGTGCTTTTGCCTTTCGCTTATATGTATAATAATATCTATCTTGAGCCTGCTTGCCGCAAGCACTACACCTTTTATAACCTTTGTGGCATAAAAAGAGTGGAATATATCCTCAAACTGAGGAACGATAAGGCCAAAGACCTTGCCTTTTTTGCGCTTTATGGCAGGACTCACAGAGGCGTTAAGTTTCATGGACTTTATAACATCTTCAACCTTTTTCCTCTCAAGTGACTTTACATTAGGGGCCCCTTGCATAACCCTTGAAACGACCATTGACGAAACATTTGCTTTTTTTGCGATATCACTTATCTTCACTTTGTACCCCTTTTTTAATAAATCCTTATTCCTATTTATCGTATCATTAAATTTAACTGAAATATTGGCAAAAGCATGGCGATAACAATGAAACCAACTACAATACCCATAAAAAGTATAAGTCCTGGCTCAAGCAATGATGTAATTGCCTTTGTTGCGCGGTCAATCTCGGTATCATAGGCATCCGCGATCTTGAAAAGTGATTTTTCTAGCGTCCCGCTCTCTTCGCCGACAGCTATCATATTTGTTACCATCACGGGGAAATGTCCGCTCTTTTTTACGCTTATTGATAAAGGAGCGCCTTCGACAACATCCTTTTTTGCCTCTTCCATGTCGTGCCTTATAACTGTATTCCCTAATGTAGAAGACGCTACACCCAACGCTTGTATAATAGGTACGCCATTACCGATAAGCGTGCCCAGTGTTCTGCCAAATCTAGCGATCTCTACCTTTTGAACAAAAGAACCCAAGAGTGGCACCTTAAGCTTTATCGCGTCAAAAGCAGCCTTACCATCTTCTGTTTTTAACCACCGACTAAAAGCCGTTATGGTAATAACAACAACAATTATCATCAGTATCCAGAACCTTGCGAAAAAACTGCTTATGCCAATCAGTATCTTTGTTGGCAATGGCAAGGCCTGGCCAAGATCAATAAAGATTGATGTAAGCCTAGGTGCTACAAAACTTAGGAGTACAAATATTGTAATAAATCCTACAAACGCCATCAGAGCCGGGTATGCCATACTGGCACGTACTTTTGAGATGCTCTCTTCGTCCTTCTCCATGAAATCACTGAGGCGCCTTAAAACATTTTCCAGGCTACCGCTTATTTCACCGGCCGCTACCATACTAACATAGAGCACGGAGAATACTTTAGGATATTTTGCCAAAGCCGCTGAAAATGTAACGCCACCCCTGACATCATCGCGTATAAGCCCTATCGTATGCCTTAAATGCGGGCTTTCACTCTGCTCCATTAATACACTTAGGCCGTTTAGCATGGTCATGCCCGAATCGAGCAGATTGGAAAGCTGTCTGGTAAAATTGCTCAGGTCACGCAGCCTAATAGACTTGAAAAACAGAAATCTTCCTTTTGACTTTTTAATAAAAGCAGCTGTCTCTTCTTCAATTGAAAGAACAAAAAGCCCCATGGAGCTAAGCTTTGCAGCTGCCTGGTTCTGATTCTCCGCTTCTATCTTTCCTTCTTTAATCTCTGCAGGTCCGCGTTTCGCTTTATAGATATATCTTGGCATATCTACTCTTCTGCTTCTATTTCAGTAACGCGCAGGACTTCTCTTATTGTAGTAATGCCCGCTTCAACCTTAGCCATGCCATTATTAAATAATGTTCTCATGCCATTCTTTAATGCTCGTTCTTTTATTTCGTTTATCGGCGCTCTTTTAAGCACAAGATCTCGTGTCTGATCATCTAAAACAAGTATCTCGTAAATTGCTGTCCTGCCTTTAAAGCCGGTAAATTTACATGATTCACAGCCTTTGCCTTCAAAGAATATCCTCTTCTGGTTAGGGTCAAGATTGAGATCCTTAAGCAGCTCTTTATCCGGGATAACTTCTTCCCTGCATTTATCACATATCACCCTTACCAGCCTCTGTGCTATAGCCGCTTCTATTGAGCTTGAAACAAGGTATGGTTCAATGCCCATATCAATTAATCTTGTTATGGCACCTGCCGCATCATTAGTATGTAAGGTTGAAAAGACAAGATGCCCGGTAAGGGCAACCCTTATGGCTATCTCTGCTGTCTCAAGGTCTCTTATCTCACCGACCATCATAATATCCGGATCATGACGCAGCATTGAGCGTAATCCCGTACCAAAGGTGAGCCCGACTTTTGTATTGACCTGTATCTGGGTAATCCCTCTTAACTGGTACTCGATAGGATCTTCTATGGTTATAATGTTCTTACTCGCGTCGTTAATCTTGCTTAAACAGGCATAGAGCGTTGTCGTCTTCCCGCTTCCTGTAGGGCCGGTAACGAGTAATATACCGTGAGGCTTTCCTATAATATCTTCTATAACATTTAGGTCATCTCCAAAAAGGCCTAATTTTTCAAGTCCCATAAGTATGCTGCCGCTCAATATTCTTATATGCACACTCTCACCATATGAAGTTGGAATGACTGATACCCTGAGGTCAAGCTCCTCGTCTGATATCTTTAATTTTATTCTGCCATCCTGAGGAAGGCGCCTCTCGGCGATATTTAACGCGGACATTATCTTTACACGCGAAACTATAGCTGAGTGCAGGTATTTTATTGTTGGTGGGATGCTAGCATTGAACAAGACTCCATCAACGCGGTATCTGATACGGAGCTCACCTTCAAACGGCTCTATATGTATATCTGTTGCCCTTTCAGTAACAGCCTGATGGAGCACCTGATTTACAAATTTTATAATTGAGGCGTCATCTGCCATATCATCAATATCGCTGGATGCCTCAAGCTGTGTAGGCCCGGAATCCTCTACATCAGCCTGCCCCATAATCTTTTCTACTGTCTCAGCGCCAACTCCATAGTATCTCTTTATAGACTCGAGTATATCCTTCTCACCTGACAATACAGGCTCTATATCATATTTAAGGACAAGTTTTATATCATCCAATATCGCGAGATCAAGGGGATTTGTTACAGCGATTGTCAGTTTTACACCTTTAAGACTTATCGGGATTATTTTATAATAACAGGCAAATTTAGCGGGAACCTTCTCAATAATTTCTGGCTCTATATCAAGATCTTTTAATCTTTTATATGGAAAACCTATTTGACGGGAGAGCGTTATTAGGACCTGCTCTTCGGTCGCAAACCCAAGATCGACAATAGTATTACCGATTAAGCTACCCGTTATCTGCTGCTCTGAAAGCGCCTTTTCAAGCTGCTTAGCAGTTATTACTTGATCCTCGAGAAGTATCTCACCTAATTTTCTATCAGGTCTTGACATTGAATTACCTCTTTTATATAACACTTAATATAACATAAGGTATTATAAGTTGCAACTAGAATTAATCCTCTAGACCGGTTCTTGAGCACGGGTACCCGTGCTCAAGAACCGGTCTTAACTACCAACTGGCCAATGTATTTGTCAGGGCCATCGATTAACGTCCTGACATAAGTATCTGTGTAGCCTGTTAGCATACCCGTAACGCTGTCTCTTGCTGTCTCTATCAGAACCCTCTGATCCTTATGACGCGACAATAGCTCAAACTCTTTTGCAAATTTATCAGTTAGCGACTTTAACCTCATGTGTCTACTGCTTTTTTCCTGAAATGAAACCGTATCACTCATCTCAAAGGCTCTTGTACCTTTGCGTGGGCTGTATGTAAATATGTGAACCCTCGATGGCTTAACGCGCTTTATTGTTTTTACTGTATTATCAAAGTTCCTATCTGACTCCCCCGGAAAACCGACTATAACATCGGTAGTGATCGCTACCTCAGGAATCTTTGACCTGATAAGCTCTACCTTGTTTATAAACTCACCCGCTGTATACCTTCGGTTCATTTTCATCAATATATCGTCATCGCCACTTTGTAGGGGTAGATGAAAATGATTACAAATTTTTTTTGATCTTCGCATTTCACCGATTAAATCTTCGGTAATATCCAGAAGTTCTATAGAACTTAAACGGATTCTGAAATCCCCATCTAAACGAGCTAATTCCCTGACAAGATACACGAGCGTAACCTCATTTTTTAAATCCTTACCAAAATCTCCAAGGCATATCCCTGTTAATACCAATTCCCTGTAATTATTATAGATCAGAGCGCTTGCCTCTCTCAATATCTCATCTAAGGGCCTGCTCTTTGACCGCCCTCTTACATATGGTACTTTGCAATACGAGCAGAAATTATTACAACCATCTTGGGCCTTAATAAACGCCTTTGTCTGACCCTTAAAATGGGAAATTCCTTGATCCATACTCTGTTGTGCATATTGCGTATTGCTTGTCCCGAGCAGCCTGTGGTGAGACTGTCGAGCCAAAGTCGAGGGGCGTTTTTCGTCATTGCAAATATCATGAATCCACGCGCGGCAATCTCTATCTTTTA
The DNA here is from genome assembly GCA_964634945.1 of uncultured Planctomycetia bacterium. GTDB lineage: Bacteria > Omnitrophota > Gorgyraeia > JABMRG01 > JABMRG01 > JAUVHV01. The sequence continues at coordinate 32,964 of CAZWMG010000007.1, forward strand.
ATATCTCCCCTACATCCTGTTTGTCTCTGTTATTAAGAACCCTGATCCTGGAATCGATAGCCTTAATAGTATCAGAGTCTTTTTCAGCATAACATCCTGCCGCTATAATCTCTGCCTTAGGATTCTCTTTCATAAAGCGGCGCAATATTTCACGGGACCCTTTATCCGCCTTGGCAGTTACAGTACAGGTGTTGACAATACAGAGATCCGCTTTTTCGCTATCCGCTGCCTCTTTATAGCCAGCAAATGTCAATCTCTCCCGTATTATCTGGGCCTCATATTGGTTGACCTTGCAACCTAGTGTCTTTATCTTAAATGTAATCATTTACTATTTTTGTTCTGCGGATTTTACCTCCGCATTAACAACTGATTTATCCGGAAAAAATAATACCGCAAGATAAAAAACTATCAAATTGCCCAGCACTCCAATGATTAAGCCATCGATCCCATATGGATTTTTAAATAAGACCTTCCAGATCAATACCCCTAATACTCCGCCCAATCCGCCTGCTACAAAATGTCGTGTGGAGACCTTAACACCTATGATAGCTGACACAAGAGGCACAAGAATTATAGGCGCCCAGAAATTATAGGAATAGATTAATATATCAAGCACACTCTGTATGGACAAGGCGAAAATAATAGCTAAGACTCCAAGCAATACATTCATACATTGAGCAATAAATAGATCCTTGCGCTTATCCGCAGGCAATAATTTTAATGGGCGTAATACATCGTTAATTGACGAGACTGACGCCGCGTTTAAAAAGGAATCCGCTGAAGACATCACGATGGCAATCACAGCGGCAATAACCAAACCGCGCAGGCCGATCGGGAGTATCTCCTTTATCACATATGGCATAGCCAAATTCGGATCTATAGAGGGATTAATTGAAAGCGCAACTAGGCCTATTACGCCGGTTACAACAAAAAACGGTACAGAGAATATGGCGCTTGCCATGTTTCCTCTTATGGTATGGCCTACATTCTTTCCTAAAAAAAGCCTCTGCACATACGGGGGAGAGAGCGTTTCTCCCAGCAAAAATGTGAGAAACAGCGAGATAAGCATTAACCAGTTAAAATAATCACCCGGTATAGTAAAATGCCCCGCAGGTAAGAGGCTTACCATATTATTCAAGCCCCCGGCATGTACAATCCCTAAGATTAAGGTTAAAGGCAGGCCTATCGCTAAAATGACAAACTGCAAAACATCTGTGGCAACTACTCCCCCCATACCACCGACTGTATTGTAGATAATAACAATACCAATTCCAATAAACATGCCCCATGACTTAGGGATGCCGAGGAGTATATTAAAAATATTACCCGTAGCCCCTACCTGGGCGCCTAAGATACCCGCGCAAAATATAAATGTAAATATCCCTGTAAAAACCTGGCCTATCTTGCCGTAATGGCACGCCATAATATCCCCAACAGAGATCGCGTGGCTATAGCGCTCCATACGCGGAGCAACAAAACGAGCCACTAAAAATTGCTGGAGACTAAAACCCCAAAGTACCACAATATTAAGAATGCCAAAACGAAATACCTTTTCGGCATTACCCATAGAAAAGCCTCCACCAATAAAAGATGCTGATAGCGTCGCAAAGATAACCCATGAAGTATAACCGCGCCCTGCAACAGCATAAGTTCTAAGGTCTTTAACCTTTTTGCCCTGCCAAAGTCCGATAGCCAAAACTAATGCAAGGTAGCAAGCTACAATAAATATATCCAAACCATTCCTCCCCTACTTAATTTTTGCACCCTTTGTAACCTTTAAAATGGCGCGCCTGACAGGATTCGCCTCCTACGCTCGGCGGTGCCTCGCTGTCCTCCTTCGCTTAGTAGTTTCATATATAGCTACGGAGGATAAACTCCGGTCCGCCAATATCAATTTACTAATTGCTCAACAGCTACATTATTTAACTTTTGTAACGTTTGTAACGTTTGTAACCTTTAAAAATGGCGCGCCTGACAGGATTTGAACCTGTGACACCCAGTTCCGGAAACTGGTGCTCTATCCAGCTGAGCTACAGGCGCGCATAAATGCATTATAAAACTGACGAACTGTACTAAACGCTGCCCTATACCAGAATTTGCTTCCCGCCGTAGGCGGGCATACGCTACGGCATGGGGGGGGGTAGAGCTACTTAATAGGGTTCCATATAGGTCTCTATAAAAACTCTTATATAATTTTGCATCTTTTCTTTTTGCTTAGAGTCACTCTTTGCTATGTCAACTGCAAAGCGATATAATGTCTTTACATCGACTTTTATCCATTTTTTATTTCTAGCAAGAAAGACTAAGAGCGTCGTTACCGCTACTCTTTTATTACCATTTTGAAATGGGTGATTTTTTATCATAAGATAAAATAAGATTGCAGCCTTATCGCTAATCTGAGAATATAATTCTGCTTTATCAAATGTTTGAAAAGGAACGGCTAAACAGCTTTCTAAAATGTTAGGATAACGTGTGCTAAAATCCGGTATTGGTTCATCAAAACCTAATCTCTCCTGCGCAAGTGAGTAAGCTATATACTGAACCTCTGCTAATGAGAGCTTTTCCACTATTCGTCACCTAGCAATTTGAGTGTCTCTCCGTATTCTTCTACGACTCTTCTTACTATGCTGCGTATCTTGTCCTTGTCTTCAGCTTGAAGATTCTTGTTTATAATACCAATCAGGCCCTTTATGGGAATAGCGTAGTTCCTGCCTATTCTAATTGCCTTGATCTGACCGTTCTTAACCTTTTTATGCACTGCTTGGCGAGTCAATTGGAGAAGCTTCGCCGCCTCAGGTATTGACATATACTCTTTGTTTTTCATATGTTCCACCTTGTAAACTGAATAAATTACGTTTACTCTTGTAAACCATATTATTATAGTTTACACATGTAAACTCTCTATATAAATTTAGCATATTTTAAGTGATAAGTCAAACCAATTCTCTTGTTTTTTAGAAATTTGCATTGACTCATAAAAGGTCTTACTTATTCTAAAAGGAGCATAAACGGCAACGTAGAGTATCCAGAAACTGGCGTTCCCTGCCTTGCCGGCAGGCGCTTGCTTCGGTACTCGGTAACAGGTTTTCAGTTATTGCTAATTTATGCTATGAATTAAAGAGATTGCAAATATAGCTGCTGTATCGACCTTCAAGACTAATTCTCCTAAAGAGACTGTTTTAAAACCATACTCCTCTGCCAGCGCTATCTCTTCTTTACTAAAATCACCTTCCGGGCCTATAAATACTGCTGTGCTATCCTGCTTTTTAGACAAGGCATCCTTAATATGTAAAGCTGATTCGCAGACATAGGGTATTAGCCTGTTCTTATAATCCAACTTCTCTATCAGTTTCATGACATCTTTAAAATCAGTTACACCGTGTATAGTTGGCAAAGTATCTCTGCCGCATTGTTTTGATGCCTCCAACGCAAGGCTCTTCCATCTCCTGTGCTTATTTAATCCTGAAACCTTATCAACCTTCACAATAGTATGACTTGTAACCATAGGCACAATATCTGTTACTCCGAGTTCAGTAGCCTTCTCTATTATATAGTCTATCTTGCTCTTCTTCGGCAAGGCGCAGGCCAATAGTATATTTGGCGTATCGATATGCCGGGATGATACCTTTTCTATCTCCGCTTTTACGCCGGCTCCTATCTCTGTTATGCGCAGGGTGTAACTCTTTCCCGCTCCGTCAAGCCCGATAAACCTGTCTCCTGGTTTTAATCTTATTACATCCTTTATATGATGCGCCTCTTTACCGCTTATCATAATCTTACCGGCCTTTATAGCGGACTTATCAATATAAAATCTTCTCATATCACACCTGTATTTTTAATTAACGCGCTCACGATTACATGAACTCCCAAAAAAAACAGAATAGTGCCGCATATCCTCTGGAATATAATCAGGGCTCCTTGATGCCGCAGGAGTTTAAGCTTCGGAATAGCGCCCGCTGCCATAGCCAGTAAAGCAAGCGGCGAAATAGCTGTGCCAAGGGCGAACGCCGCGGCCATTAAAATGCCGTGAGTATAATGCGTAGAGACCATTGTTATATATGAAATAATCCCTATCAGCGGGACGCATGGCAGGATTCCTATCAATATGCCAAGACTTACAAGGCTTTTTGTATCATGCTGTATCAAGGATTGGTTTAATGCGCCACATACCTTAAACCTAGTATGTATACCAAAAAATATTAATACCCCTAAAAGAGATATAAATACACCTGTTACTAGCCAAATAATATAGCCTGATACCCCAGAGTAGAACCTGCTAAATAATCCCGCCCCGGCAATGCCGGCGATAAACCCCAGAAAGAGAGTAACAAAAAACCTGCTCAATGAGAATATAAACCAACTCTTCAATCCCTGCATAGCTGAGTTCTTGGTACCGGCGATATAGCTTATAAGCACAGGCCCACAGCTTGCTAAACAGGGCCCAGAGCCCATCAATAATCCTGTTATAAATAAACTCAGGCATATCCTTAACATTAATATATACTACTATGTAATTGACGCTTTGTCAAAAAGATAGTAAAATTGAATTTAGGAATAAGGATTATCCGCTAATATGAAAAAAACTCCCCTTATAGCCGCTTTACTGGTAGGCATAAATGCGATATTGAGCCAGGTAATAATCATAAGAGAACTGCTGGTAAATTTTTCCGGTAATGAGCTCTCCATGGGGATTATTATCGCTACGTGGCTTGTAGGAGCAGCGATAGGCAGCCTTATACTAGGGCGCTATCTGATTGAAGGAATAAATAGGCCCGGGCGTGCTTTTTCCATAATACTTTTAGTAATATCGGCACTAATTCCCATAAGTATATTTCTGGCAAGAATCGTAAGGTACATATACCGGATACCGATATACGAAACGGTCTCTCCGCTACAGATGCTTTTAGTCTGCTCAACTATACTTCTACCGCTATCCATCTTGCTGAGCTTCTGCTTCATCCTATCATGCAAAATGCTAAAAACCACTGGCTCAAGTAACAATACTTCCGGTATCGCCTACATGTTGGAGGCTCTTGGCGCGGCTGCGGCCGGCGCGGCCTTTACGTTCGTTCTTGCGCTGCACTTTAATCACTTTCAAATAGCGATAGGACTCTTCTTTATTAATATATTATTCAGCATATTCATTTTCAACGGAAAAAAGATATATCTTTACCTATTACTTATTTTTACTCTGATCATTCTTTATGGGGGTGGCATAAGATGGCTGCAGGAAAAATCTGAAAGGCTCCAGTGGCATCCCTATAATATTGTATATAACGGGAGTTCTCCGTATGGCAATATAAGTGTAACAAAATCAGCAAATACATTCAGCCTATATGAAAACGGCGCCTTGTTATTTACAACCCAGGATGAAGCATTCAATGAAAATTTCGCGCATCTTGTGATGCTCCAGCACGATAAACCAAAAAACGTGCTCCTTTTAGGCAATGGCGTAGGCGGCATATTAAGACAGATACTTAAACATGGCCCTGAATCTCTAATATACCTTCAACTGGATCCAGAGATATTAAAAGTCAGTAAAAAATTCCTTCCTGCTCTAGAGAGAGATTCTCTTTTAGATCCGAGGCTTAAGATAGAATATGAAGACGCGGGCTTCTTCTTAAAGAGAACTGAAAAAAAATTTGACCTAATCGTTATAAATATGCCGGATCCTGTTACGCTTGGCATTAATCGGTTTTTCACAAAGGAGTTCTATGAAATAATACGCTCCCATCTAAATAAAAACGGCATCCTCGCTACGCGCATATCATCTAAGGAATCTATAATAAGCGATGAATTAGCGATATACAACACGTCTGTCTACAAAACACTTAAAAGTGTCTTTCTCTACGTAGAATTTGTACCAGGCGAAAATCTTATCTTTATAGCGTCTGATAGCCCTGATATTACAGCAGATAGGCCCGAAATCTTAGCAAAGAGGTTCAAAGCAAGAAATATCAATACAAATTTTCTCACAGAATACCACATAAGAGACAGCTATTACCCTGATTCTGTTCATTATTTAGCAGGCAGACTGAAAGAAAAATATGACGAGGCAAGTATAAACACAGACTTTCATCCCACCTGCTTCTATTATGGCCTTATTCTCTGGAGCATTAAATTTCAGCCCTATCTCACTAGGCTCTCTTATTCTATTACGCAGATAAGTATCGCGGCTATAATCAGCCTTATACTTTTGACTTTCTTATATGGGTTCTTGGTAATCAGATCCAAAAAAGAGGCTGCTGGCTATCTCGTACCTTTAGCGATAGCTGTAAATGGGGCGGCAGGCGTAACGCTTGAAATTGTAATATTACTCACTTTTCAAATAAACTATGGCTATGTATATAGCAAGGTTGGGTTTTTGATAGCGCTCTTTATGCTAGGATTGGCATTTGGAAGTTACATTATAAATCGCGGATTAGACAAATGCAAAGATCTATACAATCTACTTTGCAAAATAATACTGGCCTTCTTGCTCTATATAACATTTATACCTGTAACTATAAAACTTATAACACCTCTGCCCTTACAAGCTACTGAATATGTATTTTATCTTATGATGCTCGTGACCGGTGTTTTTATAGGGTGCCAATTCCCTGTCGCGGTAAGATTACTGCAAAAAAGATATTCCGCGGGCCACTGCACATCAATCGTATGGGGATCAGATATCCTGGGCGCGGCAATAGGTACTTTAGCATCAAGTCTTATAATCATCCCCATGATAGGGATACTTGCTACCTGCTTTACAGTTGCCATACTATGCGGAATAATCCTTATTCTGCTTCTTTTTCACCAAAGACTTCAGCGCTGAATATATATATATCACATGTCCTGTTTTTCCAGCTCTCTTTAGATATCCCCGCTTTGTGCATACATAGAGAGTTCATAAACTCTTCTCTATTCCAGCCTGTTTCAACAGCTACTTGCGGAAGATATACGCCGCTTCTGAGTCCGCTTTTTACAAGTACGCCATGTTTGCCCATGATAATCTCTTCTGGATCATCTATCTTCTTAAGCGGCGAAAGAACGGATATCTCCAAATCGATCTCATCAAGCTCCCCGGGCGTTACGGGCGAGAACCGCGGATCCTTGGTAGATGCCTGTATTGCCATGTCGCTGACTGTCTGGCATAACGGCCCTCTACCTACAATATTTCCGATGCATCCTCGTAATTGCCCTTCCTTATGCAACGTAACAAATGCGCCCATCTCCTTGTTTAAGGCCAGGCGATCTTCACTTATGACCAGCTTCTCCCCTTTATTGACATAGGTGTTAAGCGTCTCGCGCGCGATCTGAAGGAGGCGTTTCTTTTCTTCCGCGCTGAGTAATTCTTGCATATCATTCTCCATTTTCTCTTTTCCTGATTCCAGGCCACCATTTACTGATGATTTATAAATAATTGCTGAAGAATACCCCACGACAGAGCTGGTGTCACCTGTTGCATCAGCTGATGTCGAGTATTTGAGTGTGCTAATTTTATTAGCTCCTAGCTTACGCGCAGCCATCATGGATCCGATTATAGCTGTACTGCCGCATGGCCTTTCTTTACCCGGCATATTGGAAAAGGTTAAAAACATCTCTTCAGGATTAAACCTCTCAAGTTTGGATAGAACAGCGGAATCTATAATGCGCGCGTCCTTATCAGTATTATAATGAGACATATCGCTACTGGCAATAATAACTATATCGCGTCTTCCATCTATCACAGCGTAGAGCGCGTCACGCAAGAGTACACACGTATCATAAGAGCTATTGCCCGTTAACATAAGAACTATCTTTGCCCCGGGTAATGCTTCCTGGACAAATGGTATCTGGGTCTCTGTTGAATTCTCATTTAAAAATGGCTGAATATAATAATTGATATCCTTATTATAGGAAAGTAACTTTTTAGTCAAAACTTTATCTATGTCCACCTTGCCAAGAGGAGTAAGATAATAATCCTTATCAAGCACAGCAACCCCCTCAAAGGAATGACGGTGGCTTGAGGCAACAATAATTGCCGTATTAAAACCCCTATCCTTAATGGCCCTAAAACCATAACCCGCGGTCTCTCCGGAATACTTAAAGCCCGCATGAGGCGATATAATAGCGATTATATCGCCGGTTATAGGGGGTGGCTTCGCATTATCAATAAAACCACATACCATCTTTTTCAAAACAGCGGGTTCTTTAGGATAAAAAGAACCTGCGATCGATGGGGCCTGTGCATCGTCTGCGAAAGCTGTCTGTAAAAACAGCATGCAGCAGATCATGTATAATAAACCGATTAGAAGGATATCTGGACGCCGCAAGCAATGGCAGTACTTTCTGTAAGAGGACTTATAAGGATTCATTGTTTCTCCATATGCCCGCGATCTCTTGATTGCAATATCTACATCTTCCATCTTTTATGTTGTTCTCCGCGATACTATAGCCTAATCGCTCTACTAAGAGTTGTTCGCAATTAGGGCAATATGTAGACTCACCCTTATTACCGGGTACATTACCGATATAAACATAATTAAGCCCTTCAGATACAGCTATCTTATACGCATCTCGAAGGGCAGATACCGGCGTAGGGGAGATATTCTTAAGTTTATACATAGGCCAGAAGCGTGAAATATGCAAAGGTGTGTCAGGCCCAAGGTTTTCTTTTATCCATGAACATGTCGCTTTTATATAATCAGGGCTATCATTTATTGTAGGTATCAATAAATAGGTAATCTCTACCCATACGCCTTCTTCTTTTAATATACGTAAAGTACGCAAAACATCATCTCTATTGCCAAGGCAGAATTCATCATAGAACTTATCTGAACCTTTAAGATCTATATTAGCGGCATCCATATACCTGCAGAGACGCCTTAAAGGTTCTTCATTTATAAAACCATTTGAATGCATTACATTCATTATACCTGACTGATCCGCTAATTTGGCTATATCAAGCATATACTCATAAAAGATAGTAGGTTCTGTATAGGTATACGCTATACTTGGGCAATTATTTGCATCCGCGAGCATAACTACTCTCTCCGGCGGAAGGTATTCATAAGGAATATCCTCCGGGCGCGCCTGAGATATCTGCCAGTTTTGACAAAACTTACACTGGAGATTACACCCAGCGGTTGCTATGGAAAAAGATCTTGTACCTGGAATAACGTGAAACAAGGGCTTCTTTTCAATAGGGTCTGCGTGTATGGCACAGGGCTTTGAATATACAAGGCTATAAAGTGTACCATCTTTGTTTTCTCTTGCCCTGCAAAAGCCTCTCTTCTTATTCGGAATAACGCACTTACGGGGGCATAAGAGACACTGCGCGCCTTTTCCATCCAGTCTCTGATAATAAAGCGCCTCTCTTAACTCTGGCACCTTGGCTAAAACATTTGAAGTAAAATATGATAATGATTGGCATAGCAAGAGTATCGCTACAAGGATTAACGCGGATAAATATGCTTTCTTCATGATAATATATTATATCACTAAGATAATGCTTTTCAAGACGAAAAAACAGGGGACACCCCTGAGTACGCTATTACTCTCTTTTTTTACATTTTTGACGCGTCTATTTATGAGGCTCCTAAATTTCGATTTTTTATTCCTAATAGATGTACATTAAAAATTCGTAAATTCTTGCATTATTTATGCTCAGGGGTGTCCCCTTTAGGACCGTCCCCGTTCGTTATGCAAAATACGCGTGTACAGACATAAAGCGCTGGATAAAACGCTTCTCTGTGCCGACACCTAACGATGTATTATAATAACGCTTCCATAGCGATGCCAAGTCATCGGGGCTTGATGAAACAAGACCTATCCCCTTACGCTCAAATATCTCTTTATAAATAAGTAGTGAAATAAGCCCTGCGAAATCATAATCATCTACGCAAAGTTGCCTAAGCTCATCTCTATTCATCCTAACAAGTCGATCCCATGTAAGCCTGCCTTCTGTAACCTTGGCAAAAAGCGGTATAAGTTTCTCGCGCCTTCCTCTCTTTTGACTGCCTTTTATGGGGTATTCTACATATCTATGTATAATTCCATATGCTGTCTCACCAATAATCTGATATGGCCCGTTTCCATTGCTAGACTTGCCTGAGTACCTATCTAAAAAATGGGTCTCTACCGCGATTGTCCCTAGAAGCAGCATGGCCCAGGAAGTCTTCTTCAATACACCCATATCAGGGAAGACAATATCTATGATTCTGCATACACTCTGATTGTGGTAATTGTAATTTCTTGATTGTTCTTGGTTAAGATCGCTTTTAATGGGGGTAGCGCAATCTCCAACAGAAAAGGAAAATATTGCATTCAGAGCAATAGTAGCGAGAACAACTGCCTTTAGAATGACCTTACGCCCCCTTCTAAACATAAGTAACATAGGTCATGACCCTTTATTTATAAATGCTTTATAAATCTAAATAGTAAGTGTATATAAAAAACTTTTCCTGCGGTGCTCCTCTTACTACAAATATGCCTTACTACAAGCAGGAAGTCAAGATACCAAAGCCAAGAACACCATTTCGCTTTGCGTTGGCAATATTGGCTCTGTAACACTATGCACTATAAGGGGATACAATAAAGGTAAGATTTGATATATTAGTTTTTGCTGATAGATACAGCCTTGTCTATCCAGTCGAGGTAATCCTGGTTCCCATTTGAGATCTCTACACTTATTATCTCGGGTGTATCATAGCTATGCAGTTGCCTGACCTTGTCTCTTATTTTGTCAAAATGGTTTTTCCGCGTCTTTACCAATAAGAGACATTCATCTACAGACTCTTTCTTGTCGTTCCATATAAAAATAGACCTAATACCAGGTAGAATATTCACGCAAGCCGCAAGCCTGGAATCTACAAGTTCGTTTCCTATATTTTCCGCGTCTTGTACGGATGGTGCTGTTATAAAAACTATTAGGTGTTCCATATATTCGCTCCTTAAACAGTCTCGTGATTACTTAATGAGATTTCGTAATCCCCTTCACCTTTTAAAGTAACGTGCCCTTCCCTTGCTAACCATCCAAGGCTCATAAGAACTAGATCTCTGGATTTACCCACCGCTAATATTAGCCTGGATAATTTTTCATTACCATTTGTATCCAGATAATGCCAAATATCACCTGCTATAATACCTATCTGTATTATCATACAAAATCCCCCCTTCGCTTGTTGAAGCTTCCACACTGTGGGCATTTAGATATTACATCGTGTTGGCTGTCTATATAGGTAAATGTGCATACATCGCATTGCCATATAGACTTTTTCTCAGAAGCATATTGCTTAGGCCTTGTCTCTCTATCCAGAAATAACCATAGAAGCAACAGCATTATAACTGTCAAGCACAAATATAAAGAAACAGCTGTACCTATATCAAGTTCAATCATAATTTTATAGTCTTCGAAACTGTTTCCAAGCCAAAGGAGACAGTTTTAAGCTTCTTAAGACCCAAGTTCAACCCGAACGATACCTTCCTGGTCCTCTTGCAATTGATCTGGTTTAAGAGGAATAAATTTCCATTTTTTTACATACCTTATAGCGATAAGATCTATATCAGGGTAACCTGAAGTCTCTATGGTATCGGCTATCTTTACTGTACCGTTTTTTGTGATAACGAGCCTCAGCCTTACATTGCACGAAATAGGCGCGCCATCTTTATGGTATGAGGATAAGGCTATCTTGCAATCAGGCAGAGGTGGCTTAAATAAAATAAGCCTGTCTTTGGCCTTGCCAGTAATTTCTGAAGAACCGACGTCCGGCTCTGTGTAAACACGTTCCTTTTTCATTATATCGGGATAAATCTTCACTGTTCCGATAATAGAATCTATTCCTGAAAATCTTGCTGAATCTTCAAGTGCCGGGCCTCTTCCCCTGATAAGGTCAACGTTATTCTCTGCAACCGCCTGATACCCATCTAAAGATAGCTCCCTTCTTCCTTGCCTATCTATTTTGGAAAAAGCATCAAGCCCTTCAGATTCATGTTTCAGGGATTTTTTGTCAAGCAAAGAACCTAGAAAATATATATCAGAAAGTCTCTTCTGTATTACGCCAACCGGCACTATAATAATCGTAAACATAAAAAAACAGAGCAGGTGCCATGAAAACGATATTACAAGCGCACGATTAAAATTAATCTTAAACTGCATTTGCTCTTTAGCCTAATCGGTTGTCTGAGTGGTAGCAATGTTTACCTGCTGGACGCCTTCCTGTCTGCAGATATCCCAAACTACTACAATACGCCCCAGAGAAGCTTTTCTATCTGATTTTATAAGAACCGGAAGCCTGGCAGATGCTATACCCTTTAACAGAGAGGATAGCTCTTTGATAGTAACTAGTTTCTGCTTGTAATATATGAGGTTTTCCGCCGTGATGCTGATTACCGCGTTCTCCTCACTTAACATCTCTGATGTTATAGCACGGGGAAGATTAACCTTTATTCCTGGTTGAAAAATAAAACTTGATGTAAGCATAAAGAATATAAGTAACAAAAAAACTACATCTATCAGCGGTGCTATATCTATAGTGCGAAGGGTTCTTTCTAATTTAAGGTGTCTTTTAAGCCTCATAATCTTTGCCTCTTTGCGTAAGTATGTTTATCAGATCCGTAGAACTTCTCTCCATATCAAGAACCAGGCTGTTAACCCTGCTTACCAGATAGTTATACGCTACATATACAGGGATAGCAACCGCAAGTCCTGCCACTGTTGTTATAAGCGCCGCCCATATGCCGCCTGCCAGGTCACCCGGTGAAACAGGATTTAGTGAGGTCGATTTCTGCTGTATAACCTGAAAACACCCGACCATGCCGACAACTGTTCCAAGAAGGCCTAATAATGGTGAGATATGCGCAACGGTAGCAAGAGCCGTGAGGTTCTTTTCCATTCTTGGTACTTCATATAACCCTGCCTCCTCTATAGCTTCTTTTATTTCAGGCTTTGGGCGATCGTGCTTTAGAATACCTGCCTTCAGGATATGCGCTATAGGACCAGGGGTCTTATCGCACATCTCAATAGCATCCATAATCTTGTTGCGGCGCAAGATATTAGCGATCTCATCCATAAATTTGCGCGTATCTATCTTTGCCCTATGAAGATGATAAATCTTTTCTATGGCAATAGCCAGGGCGATGATAGAACATAAGATTATCGGATACATTACCGCCCCGCCTTTTACAATCATACTAAACATAAAACGCCTCCTTTAGTGAGCCCCTAAGTTTTCTTGCTAAAGCAAGAATAGGGGCGAATTAACCCCCGCGCCTTGTTTAGCTTTGCTAAACAGCGGGGGTAAGTTCAATTATATATTACTCAAGCTCATCCTTATGCTTATCCATCCAGCGGAGTCTTTCTCGTGCATGCTTAGCCTCCTGCGCATCCTCCATCGCTATCTCTTCGTACATCTTTCGCGCGTCGTGCCATCGTTCCTGGGCCTCAAATATTTGCGCTGTTCGTAAACGTGCGCGCATGGCCCAGTACCTGCTATTAGGATATAAATAACCTACTTTCAAATACTCTGAAATCGCGTTGTCAAAACGAGATTCATCTTCCATACATTCAGCTATCCTGAACTGCAGCTCCGCGTTAAAATCGTTATCATCAGATGTAAGCGCCTTTCTGTAATAGCTAACAGATTGGCCATAAAAACCTTTTGACTGATATATGAGCCCTATCTTTTTATTAATTATTTTTTGAAATTGCGGATCTTGGTAATTCAAAAGAAGGCGCTCAAGCACATCGACAGCTTCTTCATATTTTCCTGACTCCGTCAGGATGTCGCCAAGCGCTATCGCGGCATTATGAGCTGAATCACTATTCGGATAACGGGTTATAACACCCTCCAGCTGCTTAAGAGACTGCTCAAGCTTGCCTTCACGATAAAGCGTCCACCCTAGGAGGTAATTCGCGTCATCTACTAATACACTCTTTGGAAAACCCACTATAACCCTATTCAGGCTAATCTTTGCTCTGCCATAAAGGCCCTTGCTATAGTAATTTTGCGCAAACCAGAAGATAATATCCGCGGTTATATCACTATCAGGATAACGCATAAGGTAATCATCGAATATCTTCATAGCGACCTTCTCTTTTCCCATGCGATAATAGCACCAGCCCAATTCATACCTTGCAAGCCTTTCCAGCTCCAGATCAGAGGCCGAGCTTATGATACCTTTAAAAATCTCTGCCGCTTTTGCGTAATCTCCCTTATTGTAATAACAACTTCCTATCTGATATAATGACTTATCCCTGAATTCACTGTTATAAAACTTTTCGACTATTCTAGTATACTCTTTTATTGCCAATTCATAATTAGACTGTTTATAATAAATATTACCTAATTGGAACACAACCTTATCCATAAGGTTGCTCTTAGGAAAATTGCTCACAAAACTCTTAAGCGTTATTACCGCGCTATCAAGCTCATCTATGCTTATAAAAATCTCTCCAAGCCTGTACTGAGCATAATCGGCGTAATAATTATCAGGGTATTCGTTGAGCACCTTATCATAATACTCCTGAGCATCTTCGTAATCAGCTAGGTCAAAGTATATATCACCTATACGGCACATTGAGCTCGCCTTAAAATTGCTATCACCTGAAGACTCTTTGGCCTGCATAAATTGAAGTATGGCTTTCTCCGGTTGATCAAGGCGTAAAAACGTCCATGCGATATTATAGTGAACCTCCGGCAAGAGCTCGCTCTCAGGAAAACATATCAGGAGATCTTGATATGCCTCAACCGCATCCGCGTAATTACCTATATTGTAGAGAGATTCAGCCTTTTGAAAATATGACTCCTGGGCGTATTTGCTTGTAGGGTATATATCCAATAAACGATCATAAGCGACTATAGCTTCCTTGTTCTCACCCTTCATGCTATAAGAACGCCCTAAACCAAAAAGGGCGTTATCTCTGGAATCATCAAGCGAATCATCAGCAGCGATACCTTGAAACTCTTTAATAGCCATCTCATATTCAGCCATCTTAAAATAGGACCAGCCCATGGCAAGGCGAGCATGCGGTATCCACTTTTGCGAGTCTGAGAGTTCTAAAGAATCCTGGTACGAGGCGATAGCTGCCTCGTAGTCCTTAAGTTGATAAAGTATCTCTGCCTTTAAAAATAGGGCGTCCTTTACTTCGTTCGCTAATGGAAAACGTTTCAGGTAATATTCTACTCTTTCTTTTGCCTTATTAAGTTCTGATAGGTCATAATAAGACTCTGCTGCCTTATAAATAGCTGAGGGCAATATCTTTGAGTTAGGGTATTTATCTATTATTTTCTCAAAATCCGGTAATGCCTGCCTCATATCATTCTTCTTGTAATAGGCCCACCCGCGTGAGTAATATGCGTATGGAATAAACGTGGAAAGCGGGTATTTATCGATAAGACGTTGGTAAAACAATATCGCGCTATCATACTGAGCAACCTTAAAATTCACTTCACCGCACCAATATAACGCGTCATCCTTAAATTTTGAATCATCCATATCAAGCACAGACTCAAAGCTATTAAGCGCCTTAGAATATTCACCTCTATAAAAATATGCTTTTCCAAGAAGCATATAAGCTTCATCAATATTGAGGCCTGTAGGATAATACGCGAGAAACTGGCTGGCTTGCTCTATTGTCAGGTCATATAGGCCATCAGCAAATGTCCTCCTCGCGAGTAAAAGCTGGGTATCCTCCTGCTCTGTGTCCGCGTAAAGTTTAACAGGCATGAATATAGTGCAGAAAAATATAATGATTATAATGGGATTATATATGGATTTCATTTAAAGTAAAGTATATCACTTAGTAAATACAAATTCAATGATAAAATAGTCAGGAGAGGGCTACATCACCTTTTTAAGATAACGTCCTGTATAGGAAGCCTTATTTCTGGAAATTTCAAAAGGAGAACCACAAGCAACGATATTTCCACCTTTTTCACCGCCCTCTGGGCCCAAATCCACAATATAATCCGCGGATTTAATAACATCAAGATTATGCTCTATAACCAATACGGTATTGCCTTGCGCAACCAATTTGTTCAAGACCGATAATAGCTTGCTCACATCAGCAAAGTGTAGGCCGGTTGTAGGTTCATCAAGAATATATAAGGTTCTACCTGTCGCTAACTTAGAAAGCTCTGTTGCTAATTTTATCCTTTGCGCTTCACCACCGGAGAGCGTTGTAGCGGCCTGGCCCAGTTCAATGTAGCCTAAACCGACCTCAGAGAGAGTCTTTAATTTTTTGTATATTGAGGGAATATTAGCAAAAAGCTCTATCGCGTCATCTACCGCCATTTCAAGTACATCGGATATGGACTTGCCCTTGTATTTTACCTCTAGAGTCTGCTGATTGAAACGCTTGCCTTGGCATGCCTGACACCTTATATAAACATCCGGAAGAAAGTGCATCTCTATCTTCTTCACACCATCGCCATCACATATTTCGCACCTGCCGCCCTTAACATTAAAACTAAACCTGCCGGCCCTATACCCCCTTATCTTCGATTCGGGCAACTTGCTAAATAGATCTCTTATATGGCTAAAGGCACCTGTATAAGTAGTGGGATTGGAACGTGGTGTACGTCCTATGGGTGACTGGTCCACAACTATTACCTTATCTATATGCTCACTACCCAATATCGCTTTATGCTTGCCCGGAGCTTGAGTTGAATTATAAAATTTCCTCGCGAGGGCCCTATAGAGTATCTCATCTACCAATGTGGATTTACCCGAACCGGAAACACCTGTCACGCAACTAAAGGTGCCCAAAGGCAGAGATATGTCAATCCCCTTTAGGTTATGTTCACTTGCCTCCTTGATGATAAGCTTTTTTTTATTTTTATAATCTCTATAATTTCCGGATGGGGCCACTACTAAACTGGAGTTTAAATACCTTGCTGTTAAGGAAGCCTTATTTTTAAGAAGCCCTTTTAACTTACCGCTATAGATAAGCTCCCCGCCTTTCTTGCCGGCACCCGGGCCTAAATCCACAATATAATCCGCGTTCCTGATCATGACCTCATCATGCTCTACAACAATGATAGTATTTCCTAAATCCCGCAAAGTTTTAAGCGTAGAGAGAAGTTTGGAATTATCTCTCTGATGAAGGCCTATGCTCGGTTCGTCCAACACATAGAGAACTCCAACCAGTCCGGCGCCTATCTGAGTAGCCAGCCTGATGCGCTGCGCTTCGCCGCCTGAAAGAGTAGAGCTTACACGATCAAGAGTTAAATAACCTAAACCTACATTCAACAAAAATTTCAGCCTGCTCTTAAGCTCTTTCATTATCTGTTTTGCGATCTGCTCACTTTTAGCGTTAAGTTTTAAGTGTTTAAAAAACTCAAAAGCCTGATTTATAGAGAGGCTGGATATATCAGCGATATTCCTATCTGTAATCTTTACTGCAAGAGATTCATCCTTAAGCCGCTTGCCCTTACACTTAAAACACGGGCGTACAGACATATAGGTATGAATAAAGTCGCGCATATATTCACTCTCAGTCTCTTTAAAACGACGCTCTAAATTTGGTATGACCCCCTCAAAGTATCTTTCCTCCCCCTTGCCTTCCCGGCTGCCATAGAGAATAACTTCTCGTATTTTTTTACCCAAATCCTTAAACGGCTTTTCAGCACTAAAATCGTAATCATACGCAAGCCCGTTAAGAAGCCTGTAATAATACAATAGTAATGATTTTCCGCCTTTTCTCCATGGTTCTATAGCGCCTTCTTTAATGGATTTTGATTTATCCGGCACAACAAGATCCGGATCTATCTCCATATTATGTCCTAATCCATTACAAGCGGGACATGCGCCATATGGAGAGTTAAAAGAAAATGCCCTGGGCTCTAGTGTCTCATAATTTATTCCGCAATCCAGGCATGCGCTTTGAGAACTATAGAGTGTTTCGGTTTTTGGTTTTTGCTTTTGGGTTTGCGCGGAAGATTGTATCGCAACTATCATTAGGCCGCTTCCAATTTCTAAAGCGGTTTCAACAGAATCAGCAAGGCGTTTTTGAACTCCGGGCTTTATTATCAACCTATCAACAACAACCTCTATATTATGCTTTGAGTTCTTATTAAGATTTATTTCTTCAGAAAGGTCGGATATTTTTCCATCTACCCTGCACCGCACAAAACCATTTTTCTTCATATTACTAAAAAGATCTTTGTATTCACCTTTTTTTCCGCGAACAATCGGGGCTAAGATCATAATAGGCGCATGCATAGGATAACGAATTATCGCATCGATAATCTGTTGTGAAGACTGATGCGTTATGAGTCTAGAACACTTATAACAGTATATGTCTCCGATTCTGGAAAAAAGTAGCCTTAAATAATCATGGATCTCAGTAACAGTCGCAACTGTGGAACGGGGATTCGAACCGGCCCTCCTTTGCTGGATCGCTATGCTTGGAGAAAGGCCTTCTATATTATCGACATCCGGTTTCTGCATCTGTTCTAAAAATTGACGCGCATAAGCGGAAAGGCTTTCAACGTATTTGCGTTGTCCTTCAGCATATACAGTATCAAACGCAAGTGAACTTTTTCCTGAACCTGACAAACCTGTAATTACAGTAAGTTCATTGCGCGGAAGTTTTAAACTTATTGACTTCAGGTTATGTTCTTTAGCGCCCTTTATCGTAATGTAGCTATTTTTCATCTCTTCTCACATAACAGGAAACCCCTTCTCGCAATAAGCCGTTTAAAGCATTCTGCTAAAAGGGGTTCTCTGTTTCAAATTAATTACTATCTATTAAAATTTATTTCTTCTTCTTCTTTTTAGCCTTTTTCTTTGCTACCTTTTTCTTTGCTACCTTTTTCTTTGCTACCTTTTTCTTTTTCTTTGCCTTTTTCTTTGCTGCCATGTTTCCCCTCCTTTTTTAGTAAAGAATTTAATCTTTACACGCTACTATCTCTTCTTCTTTGCCTTCTTCTTCGCAACCTTCTTCTTTGCCTTCTTCTTCGCAACCTTCTTCTTTGCCTTCTTCTTGGCTACTTTCTTCTTAGCAACTTTCTTCTTGGCTACTTTCTTCTTCTTGCCGCGAGCCATCTTTGCCATTGAAACGTCGCCCTGCTTATCTATGAAATAGAGATACCCCTTTTCCCTTACGATACCGGATTTCACAACTACCTTAGGGCCACCGCCTTTCTTCTTACCACGAGCCATCTTTGCCATTGAAACATTACCTTTTTTATCCAAATAATAAAGATAGCCTTTTTCTCTCTTAATTTTGCATTTCAAAACTTTTGTTGCCATATTATATTTTTCACCTCCCTTCCAAAATATTTTTATTAATTTTATTTTACGCTCTTTTTAAAGGGTGCGCAAGAACTTTTTGCTTTTTTTTTGAAAAAAATTAATTTTTTTTAGAATACGATTAAAGGATTTAAGGCTCCTTACGGGACCATAAAGTGTTCGCGTAAAAAAGATAAACAAGCGAATGGCTCTAGATTGCCGGGAAATTTTAGAATACAGGATTTAAAAACTATGCAACAGTGGGGAATTATATAGAAAATTAATTACGCCTTGGAAAAGATTAAAAATTATGTACCGATCTTTACACAATCATCAAGGTGCTGTTTTAAGGTAGCTACCGCGGAAAGCGGCGCTAGAAAACTTGTCTTTGGATTCTGTGGAGATGGGACATTCTCAGTGCGCGCAATAAGCCTGCCAAAATCTCCTTCAGCCTCAACCTCATGTGAGTTAACAGTGTATTTGGGAGATGTAACAACCTTGACTATTGTTCTCTGTGCGCCTATACCGGCTACGCTTAAAAGTGCGGAGACATTGATATTCTTAGGAAAGGCCTTGACCGCTTCCTGCGCAGTGCCTTCGAATATAATATAATCATCAGTTATAGCGTCTAGGTCTATCTTGTTAGCGATTATATGGGGGGCGCCCCTCAATCCCTTCGGAGGTTTTCGCGTGGTAAGAGTAACTTTTTTTATATCGCCTGTGCCGGCGGACTTTATGCCATCTAATCCGCATATAGCTCCGCTAGGAAGAATGATCTTCGCTTTATTTTTTCTTGCGATTTTAAACAGGTCTTCACTTCTCTCTAAGAGCCCTCCTATGCTCATTACTAAAACATCTTTTTTATTCAACAGGGCCTGTTTAGCCAGATCAAAAGAAAAGCTGCCGGAGGCCGCCTCAACTACAATATCTGATTTATCGATAAGACTGCTAAGCGAGACTACCGGAGGATTGCCGGAAAGAGAGGCACAAAGATCCTGAGCTCGGGCATTGTCTGTATCACAAAGCGCTACGATAGCTGCTAGTGCCTTTAGTTCTTTATCCAGCGTTTTCGCGATAAAGCTGCCTATAGTGCCGCAACCTACTATACCTACTTTTTTTGTCATGATTCTCTCATTAGTGTTCTTGTAAGGGGATACCCCTACGATTGAGTTTTTACTGTTTTTAGTTTTTTTTGATAACCATATCTTGCTTTATGCAAATACATTAAAGATGTATTTTTTGTAAAATTTTATCAATTTCCGTGAGTAGGGGTGTCCCCTTTAGGACCGTCCCCTTCATATTAAGTACCTGATATAGATACCCACTTTTTTTCACCGGATATCGCGAGCATCCTCTCTACTGATTTATACGCACGCGCCCTTATATCCTCAGGAACCGATATCTTACCAACCATAAGCTCTAAGGAGTTTACTATCCATCCAAGAGTAGTGAGTTTCATGCTTGCGCACAAGAGGTGATCCGTAGGAAGAAAGAACCTCTTATCGGGATTATCCTGTCTCAACCTATAAAGCATGCCCATTTCTGTTCCAATAATAAAATCTCTTTTGCTAGAAGTCTTTATATATTCAAGCATCCCTCCTGTTGATGTGACCTTATCCGCAAGATCAAGTATATCCGGGTTGCATTCAGGATGAGCTATAAACTCCGCTCCGGGATAGAGGCTCTTCGCAGCTATTATCTGGTCAGGTAAAACTCTAATATGTGTGGGGCAGAAACCCTCCCATAATATTATCTCCTTATCAGGCAGCTGTGATTGTACGTAATACCCAAGATTTTTATCGGGAATAAATATTACTTTTTTTTCCTTAAGGGAGGCGACAACCTCAACAGCATTACGTGAGGTGCAGCATATATCGCTCTCTGCTTTTATTGCCGCGGATGTATTGACATAGCAAACAACCGGTACGCCGGGATATTCCTGCTTCTTCTTTCTTAATGCCTCAGGCGTAATCATATCTGCCATAGGGCATCCTGCCTCTTTTACAGGGAGCAAAACAGTCTTTTTGGGATTCAATATATAAGCGGTCTCTGCCATAAAGTGAACTCCGCAGAATACAATAACGTCCGCCTCTATCTTAATGGCTGCCTTGCTCAATCCCAATGAATCACCCGTAATATCCGCTATCTCCTGGACTTCATCTCTCTGATAATTATGGACAATAATAACGGCGTTGCGTTTTTTTCTAAGCTCAGCGATGCGGTTCTTAAGCTTTTCTATGTATTTCTTGTTAGTCGCTTCCGTATACTCTTCTATCATAATTTCTTTACCCCGTTTTTATCGTTAAGAAATACTCTTTTCGCGTTAAAGGTTGATGCCTCTTTTGATTCAACCAAACAATACGAAATTATTATGACCCTGTCGCCTTTTTGCGCGCATCTTGCGGCACCACCATTTAAACAAATATCTCCCTTACCGGATTCTCCTTCTATAACATAGGTCTCAAACCTAGCGCCATTATTAAGATTCACGATCTGGACCTTCTCTCCGGGAAATATATCAGAAACTTTTAGCAGCTCTGAATCAATAGTGATGCTCCCTGTGTAGTCCAAATTGGCATCCGTTACTGTGGCATTATGAATCTTTGATTTGTAAATTATTCTTAACATCTTCCTTACTCCTTTTTATTATTAATTAAATATTAAAGTATTAATCTGCATGTATTAAGTTTTTTTCTGGAATTTGTTTAGTGTTCCGCTAATCTCTTATATGTTTTTATTATCCTTTATCCTTTATCCTTAATCCTTAATCCTTAATTCTTAATTCTTAATTCCTAATTCTTTTTTCTTTACATCTACCCTCACCTTATGCCTTATTATCATATTATCGATAAGCCTTGTTGTTCCGATCTTAACCGCTAGCGCTATCAATACTTTTGAATTAACTACTCTCTTTTTACTTAATGTATCAGGACAAACTACATCGATATAATCAATACATGTATTCGGTTTATTCAAAATGCTCTTCATAGCGGATCTTACTTTAGATGCGCTACTTTCTCCGTGCACAATAAGGTCTTTTGCTTTTTTTAAGGATTTATAAAGCAGCTTGGCGTCTTCCATCTCCGGATCAGTCAAATATCTATTGCGTGAACTTAGGGCAATGCCGGATTTTTCTCTAACTATGGGCAGCACCTTAACATTGATATCAATATTAAGGTCCCGAACCATCTTCTTTATAATAAAGGCCTGCTGATAATCTTTTTGTCCAAAATATACCGTGTCAGGGGCTATGATATTGAATAATTTTGTACATACAGTCGCGACACCTTTGAAGTGCCCGGGCCTTGACCTTTTGCACATAATATCTGATCTCTCTTCAACCTCAACATAAGTGCTAAAACCTTTAGGGTACATTGATCCGGCATCCGGAAAGAACAAAATATCGCAACCGCACTTCTCGGCCTGCTGAGCATCTCCCTTGATCGCTCTTGGATATTTTTTGTAATCCTCGTTCTTCCCAAACTGCGTCGGATTAACAAATATACTCACCACTACAATATCGTTTTCCTTTTTAGCTTTTCTTATAAGCGAAAGGTGGCCTTCGTGAAAGGCTCCCATAGTAGGGACAAAACCTATTCTTTTTTTCTTTCTTCGAAGATGCTTTAGCAAGAGAGTAACCTTGCTTAATTCTTTAACGAGCTTCATTTGCTATATCTGTTTTTTTCTGTTTAGGGTGCGGTATTTTGAGCAGCTTGCATATCAATCCAAGAAATGTCTTAGCCCGATCCTGTCCTGGATGCGCAATAACAGGCGCTCTCACAGCATCGTTGGGTTTTATAGTCAATAATTTAAACTCGCTATCCTTAACACTGCTATGCGCCTTGTGCTCTGATAAGAGTTCATTAATTGATTGCTTTAAAACAGGATGTATGAGCTCTGGTGCTATTTGAGAAAGCGGTTCCAACACAAATATTCTCTCATGCAAAGATCTATGAGGCAGAATAAGATTATTTCCTTTCATAACAATATCATCGTATAAGAGTATATCTAGGTCTATAATTCGCGGCCCCCATCTCTCTTCGCTTGCTAATTTCTTTTCAATGATCTGATTATCCGCAGTCGATGTTTCCATGGGCCCGGACTCATCC
This sequence comes from uncultured Planctomycetia bacterium, assembly GCA_964634945.1. GTDB lineage: Bacteria > Omnitrophota > Gorgyraeia > JABMRG01 > JABMRG01 > JAUVHV01. The sequence continues at coordinate 56,267 of CAZWMG010000007.1, forward strand.
AGCGCCTTCAGTTGCTCTTCAATACTAAGTCTCTTTGGAACGGAATCTCTGCCCCTTCCCATCTCACGCTCAATAGATTTCAGCGCGGTTAAAAGCTCGTCGGGATAAAGGGTCGTATCTATCCTGCAACAGGCATTCAAAAAATCGGGCTGTTCAATGCCGCCTTCAGGGGGCGTCTCTATAACTGAGGATATCTCACCAAGCTGAATATTTTTTCTTGTCCTTAATTTTTCTAATGCCTTATCAATATTGAGCTGCCTGTCACCAAGGTTTGAACCTATGCCTATATAGACCTTGCTCATTGATGAAGCCTCTTTATCCTATCTACAGCTTCCTGAAGCCTCTCTTCGGCTACAGTCAGTGTTATCCTTATATAGCCTTCTCCATTTGGGCCAAAACCTACGCCCGGAGTCGTAACGATATCTGCTTTTTCAAGTAGTGATCTTGTAAGTTCATTTGAAGTATATCCGGGCGGCACAGGTATCCAGACATAAAACGTAGCCTTAGGCTTTTGAACCTTCCAACCGATAGAATTTAAACCATCTACCAGGACATCTCTTCTTCTCTGATAGATAGCGTTAAGCTTATCTATATGAGACTGGTCGCTCTCCAAGGCTACGATACCGGCAAATTGTACGGGCTGGAATATGCCTGAATCTATATTCGACTTTACTCTTCGCAACGCCGATATCACATCCGCTTTACCGCATACAAAACCGAGTCTCCAGCCGGTCATATTATAAGTCTTTGACAAAGAGTGAAATTCAACGCCTACATCTTTCGCGCCTTCAAATTCGAGAAAACTAGGAGGCCTGTAACCATCGTATGACATCTCAGAATAAGCAGCATCATGGCAGATAATAATATTATTCTCGTTTGCGTATTCTATGACTCTTTTAAAAAACTCTTCTGTCGCTATTGCCGATGTAGGATTATTAGGATAATTTAAGAACATAATCTTTGCCCTTTTTGCGACTTGGTAGTCTATAGCGTCAAGATCGGGAAGAAAATCATTTTCAGGAAGAAGCGGCATAAGATAAGGTACCCCGCCCGCAAATATAGTTCCTGATTTATATGGTGGGTAACAAGGGTCCGGTATCAATACCTCATCTCCATGGTTTACATAAGCAAGCGGCATATGCGCGATACCTTCCTTAGACCCTATTAAAGGCAAGACCTCTGACTCAGGATCCAGCTCCACATCAAAGCGGCGCTTATACCACGTCGCTATTGTCTCCCGCAATTTTAAAAGCCCCATATCCATAGCGTAGCGATGGTTCCTCGAATCCTGGGCAGCTTCATATAGCTGCTCTATAATATGCATTGGTGTGGGCCTGTCAGGATCGCCTACACCCAAATCGATTATATCCTTACCCTCGCTAATAGCCTTCTTCTTTATTTTGTCTATCTCGGCAAAAAGATACGGTGGTAACTTCTTAAGCCTGCTTGATGTATCAACATTTATCATAACTTAAACTCCTTCTATTACATTTTGCATATTATATAATCCCGGTGATTTTTCTACAATATACTTAGCGGCACATAAAGCGCCCCTGGCAAGGATATCGCGTGAATTAGCGCGATGAGTTATCTCAATCCTCTCATCATTACTCGCGAAGATTACTGTGTGCTCACCTATGATCCCGCCTGCACGTACCGCGTGTATGCCTATCTCATTTTTTCTCCTCTGGCCTACATTGCCTTCTCTGCCATATACCGCAACATCTTTTACTTTTTTCCCTTTTGCCTCTGCTATTCTCTGAGCCAGTGTTATCGCGGTGCCACTCGGAGAGTCTTTCTTCTTATTATGATGAGCTTCGATTATCTCTATATCATAGTCTTCTCCTAGCGCGCTTGCTATTTCAGGCACTAAACGGAAAAGTAGATTTATGCCGATAGACATGTTAGAAGAAACAAGCACAGGTATAACCTTAGAGCTTGATTCTATGGACCGCTGCTCCTCATCCATGAGTCCTGTAGTGCCTATCACTATAGGTATCTTTTCGTCTCTGGCAACCTTTAGATTTAATAGTGTCGCGATAGGCGCTGTAAAATCTATTATTACATCCGCGCCTTTCGCGGCGACACTCAGATCATCTTGTATCTTTATATCAAGAGCCTCACTGCCAATAATTTTGCCGAAACTTGTACCGATATCAGGGTGAGATCTCATATCTGTCGCAGCAATTATTTCAAAATTTTTATCTGCCAAAGCAAGAGAAGCTATGCTTTTGCCCATCCTACCGCAACATCCCGCAATCGCTATTTTTATACTCATATCTTACTCCTATCCTGATTGAATACTTAACTCTCTTTTTATAAATAATTTCATATAATTGAGCAAAAAATCTAAGCGCCGATTCAAGCGGGGCCTTTTCATTTCAAGCGGGCCCGCCTGCCGGCGAGGCAGGCATGGTTCGCCATGATCAAGTTCTATGCGAGAGCGAAAAATGAAACGGAGCAAAAATTTCTCGCCGGGAAAATTTTTGCGTCCCCGCGTAATTGGTGCTTGTATTTTTGTGGCAAGCGTTTCTCCCAATTATTTCAACCTTTATTACCAATTTCTATATTAAGCCGTATTCACTTAACGCCAGCCTTATCTTTTCTTCACTTGCCTTTGAGACACCACACATCGGCAATCTCAGATCCGGTTCTATCATACCTAACATTTTCATCGCGGCCTTAACAGGCGCCGGGTTTGTCTCTATAAACATCGCCTTAACGAGTGGAAGCATCTTAAAATAAAGTTCTCTAGCTTTTTCAATATCATTTTCCAAGAAAGCGGAGACCATACTGGAAACATCTTTTGGTATAATATTAGCGACCACAGATATAACACCGCATCCACCGATAGCAAGTACCGGAAGAGTTAATGAATCGTCTCCTGATATAAGATCGAAGTCAGGGCCACAGATACATCTTATTTCAGCCATCTGATTTACATTACCGCTCGCCTCTTTAACCGCTACCACATTTTTTAAAGTAGATAGGCGCTGTATAGTTTCAGGCGTTATGTTCGTTCCTGTGCGCGAGGCTATATTGTACGCGATAAGGGGAATATCTACTGAATCGGAAAGCGCCTTAAAATGACGATATATGCCTTCCTGCGTAGGCTTATTATAATATGGTGTTATTATCAAGGCCCCATCCGCTCCAACCTCTTTAGCATGCCTTGTAAGCTCGATAGCCTCACCTGTATTATTAGAACCTGCACCGGCCATAACCTTGGCCTTGCCTTTAGCCGTGCTTATTACGATGTCTATTACCTTCTCATGTTCCTCAATTGATAATGTAGCTGACTCTCCTGTTGTGCCGCATGGCACAATAACAGAGGTATTATTACTTATCTGAAAGTTCACTAAATCTTTAAGCTTTACTTCATCCAGCTCTGTACCATTATTTTTAAACGGGGTTACTATGGCAACCATTGAACCTTTAAACATGGTAAACTCCTTTAGTTTTTATTAAACCTTTATCTGCCCCTTAAAGACCTCATTTGCTTGACCTTCCAGAAAAGCATTGCGAATAATATTGTTCTTCACTGTAAAATATATTTTAAGATCTCCCCCTCTGGTGCAGACCGTTATAGGGGATCTCAGCCCCTTAACTACGCCTGAGATAACAGCTGACGCGACAGAGCCTGTACCACAAGCCAATGTCTCATCTTCAACACCTCTTTCATAAGTTCTTGCCAAAATAGATCGCTTGTTTTTAAAAGAAACAATATTTACATTCGTACCTTGAGGAGCAAAAAACTTATGATATCTAACGCTACTACCAAAAGAGATAAGATCCAGGTTCTCTACATCATTAACAAAGCAGATAACGTGGGGAACACCGGTATTAATGTAGTGAAGTTCGTAAGCCTTCTTCTTTAGCGTAAGGTAGATGCCTAATTTCATATCTTTAGGATCTGTCATGTTTATCTTTACACTTGACTTGCCCACCTTTGCGTTCAATAAGCCTGCTTTTGTTTCTATGCGCATCGAATATGGCGCTATTTTATTAAGTTTAGCATATAATGCTATACAGCGCGACCCATTGCCGCACATATCAGGCTCTGAACCATCTGGATTTAAAATGCGCATACTGAAATCCGCTGCTTTTGCTTTTTCTACAAGCAAAAGTCCGTCAGCGCCGATACCGAATTTTCTATCACAGAGTTTGCGCGCAAGTTCCGGTACGCGCTTTAAAGCCCGCTTTCTATTATCTACAACAATAAAATCATTACCTGTCGCAACCATCTTACTAAAATTTATAACTCTCATGTTTTTCCTCATTCTTGCATCCAGTATCCAGTATCTAGCATCTAGTATCTCTCTATCTTAACACCTTCGGCACAACTTCTCCTCTTACAAGGTCCTGATACGACTCCCTCTTTCGAACAATATAATATTTTCCATTTATGACCATAACCTCTGTTGCGCGCGGGCGAGCATTATAGTTGCTCGACATAGAAAATCCATAAGCACCGGCACTCATAACAGCCATAAAATCTCCTTCGCATGCAGAAGCAAGTTTCCTGCCTTTAGCGATAAAATCCCCGCTTTCGCATATCGGCCCTACTACATCAAACTTTCGCTTCTCCTGGCTAGAAGAGCCACGAACAACCGGAAGTATCTCGTGGAAGGCATCGTAAAGGCTCGGGCGCATAATGTCATTCATACCGGCATCGACTATCATAAAGTTTTTGTTTATAGATCTCTTCACATACAAGACCTTTGTAACCAATATACCGCTATTACCTGATATAAATCTACCCGGTTCAAGTATTAATTTTATATTCAGTTTACCAAGTATAGGTACCACAGCCTTGGCAAAATCCTTTGCTGTCTGCGGTTTCTCATCATTATAGATAATACCAAGTCCGCCGCCTATATTAAGGTAATCGATTTTGTGTCCTGTATTACGTATCGCGCCTATCAAGGACGATGCCTTTTTTATAGCTTTCAGGAACGGGTCAACCTGGGTAATCTGTGACCCTATATGAATATGTATACCGATTATATCTATGTGCTTAAACTTAACACTATCACTAAATATGCGCAGGGTGGTGTCTTCATCTATACCGAATTTATTGCTCTTTGTCCCTGTTGTAATATACTTATGAGTCTTTGCTTTTACACCCGGATTTACTCTTATCGCTACCTTTGTCCTTTTTTTCATGCGCGCGCATAATCTGTCTATTAGCGCGAGTTCGGGTATGCTCTCTACATTGAAAAGTAGTATGCCTGCCTTAAGCGCGTCTTTTATCTCCACAGCCGTCTTGCCTACACTCGCGTATACTATTTTTTTAGGGTCAGCACCCAGTTTTCGCGCCTTAAAAAGCTCACCACCTGAAACTATATCGAGTCCGGAACCGGCTCTTAAGAGCGACTGACATACACAAAGATTGGAATTAGACTTCATAGAAAAACAGATAATCGGTTTTAAGCTTTTAAATGCTTCTTTTATCTTCGTGTAGTGGCCTATGAGCGTCTTATGGCTATAGAGATAAAACGGTGTGCCCACATCCTTAGCTATTTTCTCTACAGATACTGATTCACAGTAAAGCTTACTGCCCTTATGTCTAAAATAATGCATCTTATTTATCCTTAAGTCTTTTTGTCCACTTATTAATCAGCTGCCTTACAAAGATAGGATTTGTGCTTCCGATAGAACTCTTCTTTGCTATAGATTTCCTTGCGTCGAGCTCCTTATAGAAATTCGCGTCAAATTTGTTTGTAAAGCTATTAAGCTCATCCAATGATAACTCAGAGATCTTTAGATTGTTATCAATGCAATACGCGATAATCTTTCCTGTAAAAGTATGTGCCTGGGCGAATGTCAATCCCTTTCTGACAAGATAATCCGCTATATCAAGCGCAAAAAGGGATTCATCATCCTTAAAGGCCTTAATCATATTATTTTTGTTTATCTTTATGCTTCCTACCAGGCCTGAGGTTATCGTAAGGACATCTTCCGTCATCTTAACAGAATCAAAAAGCTCTTCCTTGTCAAGCTGCATATCTCTGTTGTAAGAAAGCGGCAGGCCTTTCATCATAACCATCACTGAGCTTAAATTCGCATATGCCTTCGCGGTGGTTCCTCTTATAAGCTCTAAGGCGTCCGGGTTTTTCTTTTGAGGCATTATAGATGACCCCGTGCAAAAGCCCTCTCCTATCTCCACTATGTTAAACTCAGGTGTTGAGAAAAGTATCATATCTTCGCAAAACCTCGAAAGATGCATAAAGAGTATCGCTATAGCGGATAGCATATCCAAAACAAAATCTCTGTCACTAACCGCGTCTATGCTATTCTGGCTTATTTTCTTGAAACCTAATAATTGAGCTACGTATTTTCTGTCTATAGCAAACGAAGTTCCTGCCAAGGCGCATGCGCCAAGAGGCATCTCATCGCATCTTTCTCTTGCCTGAAGCAATCTTTTCTTATCTCTTTCCAGCATCTCAATATACGCTAGCAGTTGATGCGACAACAAGATAGGCATAGCATGCTGAGTATGCGTAAGGCCTGGTATAATAACATCTATATTTTTCTTAGACATATTAATCAACGCGACCTGGAGCTTCTGTATAAGCCCTACTAAAGAAAAGGCCTTATCTTTCGCGTACATCCTTAGATCAAGTACGATCTGGTCATTTCTGGATCTCGCTGTATGAAGATAATCCGCTACATTTCCTATTTTCTTCTTAAGCGCTATATGTATAGCGCTATGAATGTCCTCGGCTGATGAGTCTATCTTAAAGGAATTATTTTCTATCTCCTTTAATATCTTCTTAAGGCTGCTGGCGATCAATTTAGCGGCTTTAGCAGGTATGATCCCGGTCTTACCAAGCATCTTTACATGCGCTAGACTGCCCCTTGCGTCATAGACAGCTAGTTTCTTGTCATAATCTATAGAGCTCTGAAATTTCCAAAATAGGAGGTCCTGCTCCTGCTTAAACCTTCCACCCCACATCTTTTTCATAAGTATGCTCCATGTTTAGTACATCGTATTGTGTATGTTGTATTGCGTTATCTGACTTGAGTTATATTAAATATATACTACTTTCACTGCGCGCAAGATGCACCACGCGATACACGCCACGCGATACACAATACTTGTATGTTCGCCTATTTTAAAATATCTATTGCTCTAATTATCTCTTTTCATAAGGAAGGCCCCAGATCTTTATAAAACCCTCAGCTGCCGTATGATCGAACTTATCCTCTTCAGTATACGTTGCTAACTTCTCGCTGTATAGTGAAAACTTTGATCTTCGCCCTACCACACTGCATCCGCCCTTGTATAATTTAAGCCTTACATCACCGGTAACCCGATTCTGAGTATTTTCAATAAATTTATCAAGTGATTCTCTTAGTTTGCTATACCAGAGTCCATTATATATAAGTTCTGAATATTTTAATGATATCATATCCTTAAAATGTAAAACCTCTCTATCCAGGACAAGCGCCTCAAGCTCCTTATGCGCCGTATGAAGTATAGATGCCGCAGGGGCTTCATATATCTCTCTCGATTTTATACCAACAAGCCTGTTCTCAACCATATCACTTCTGCCGACACCATGTGACGCGCCTATGGCATTGAGCTTGTTAATAATCTGTATGGGTGAGTATTGTTTACCATTTAAATTACGCGGCTCTCCTTTTTCAAAACCGATAGTTACGTATACCGGATTCTTTGGCGCTTTTTTAGGGTCATTTGTAATCTGATACGCGTCTTCGGGAGGTTCTGTATTTGGATTCTCCAAAACACCGCATTCTATACTTATCCCCCATAGGTTCTCATCGAAACTATATGGGCTCTTCTTTGTTGCCGTAACCGGAATCTTATGGGTCTTTGCGTACCTTATCTGCGCTTCTCTTGACGCGAAATCCCATACCCTTACCGGGGCGATAACCTTTAACCCCTTTGAAAGCGCGGATAATGAAACCTCGATCCTGACCTGATCATTACCCTTACCCGTACAACCGTGGCCTACATATTTTGCCTTCTCCTTTTTCGCTACTTCAGCCAGCACCTTTGCTATCAATGGCCTTGAAAGAGCGGTAGCAAGAAAATACTTACCTTCATATACAGCGTTTGCCTTCAACGCGGGAAATATAAAATCATTAACAAATTCTTTTCTGGCATCGATAACATAGACATTTGACGCGCCTATCTTTCCGGCTTTTTTCTTTGCCTTTTCAAACTCCCCCTTTTGGCCAACATCTACAAGGCAGGCTACAACATCAAAGCCTCTCTCTCTAAGCCATCCTATAGCGACAGACGTATCAAGCCCGCCTGAATATGCCAATACAATCTTTTTACTCATCTAAAGCTCCTCTATTTAGTATTAAAATTAAACCCTTAAGGCTAGCTACTTAATTCTTGTTTAATAACTTAAGTAATATCGCTTTTTGGATATGTAATCTATTCTCTGCCTGATCAAAAACTATTGAATGAGGCCCATCTATTACCTCACCCGTTACCTCTTCACCCCTGTGCGCGGGCAAACAATGCATTACAACAGACTCGGGGTTAGATTTAGAAAGAAGATCTGAATCGAGCCTAAAATCGTGAAAATCCTCTAATCTTTTCTTTCTATCAGATTCCTGGCCCATCGATACCCAGACATCTGTATATAAGACATCAGCCCCTGTTGCTGCTTTATATTTATCCCCAACAACCTCTACTATTGAACCAGAATCTTTGGCGATCTTCTTGGCCTGTGCAAGTATACCCTTATCCGGTTCGTAACCTTTTGGCGAGGCTATCCTTATATTGATACCCGCCTTTGAAGCGGCGTATAAAAGAGAATGTAGCACATTGTTCCCATCCCCGATAAACGCCAGGGTAAGGCCTTTAAGCTTAGAGAATTTCTCCTTTATAGTAAATAAATCCGCCAACCCTTGGCACGGATGCAAAAGGTCACTTAAGCCATTTATGACCGGTACAGTAGCGTTTTCCGCAAGATCAAGCACATCCTGATGCAAAAAAGTCCTAGCAACAATAATATCAAGGTATCTTGATAATGTATGCGCTATATCCTTGGTAGCCTCCCTTATGCCAAGCTTTATATCATCCGGGCCAAGATACACAGTGTGCCCGCCCAGTTGATACATGCCTACGTCAAAGGAGACCCTTGTCCTATTGGATGGCTTTTGGAATATAAGCCCCAGAGATCTGCCCTTAAGCGTTCCGAAGTATGCGGATGAATCTAGTTTTAGCAACTGAGCGAGATCAAGGATGCTATTTATCTCATCCATTGATAGGTCTTTTATTGATATAAGATCTTTTCTCATTTCGCGATTACCTCTGATAATATCTTTACAGCCTTATTTATCTCAGATTTTTTTACGGTAATAGAAGGCATGATCCTTAATATATTTGCCTGCGTGCAATTAATAAGTAACCCCTTTTCAAAACACCTATCTACGATATCCTTGCCTTCTACATCAAGCTCAATACCTATCATAAGCGCTTTATGTTTTATATTATTTATTATATTAGGATGCCTTCTCTTAAGCCTGTTAAGCTGTTTAAGAAAATAATCCCCCATCCTATTCGCGTTTTCAAGCAACCTATCCTTTTCAATGGCGTCGAGTACCGCGTTTGCCGCAGCAGATACTATAGGGCTTCCACCGAACGTAGAGGCATGCATTCCGGGTTTTAAACAGTCGACAAATTTGTCCGCTACCACCATAGCGCCAATCGGAAGGCCGCCGCCTAAACTCTTTGCCAAAGTCATAACGTCAGGCAGAATATCGTAATGCTGATACGCGAAGAGTTTACCGGATCTGCCCATACCGCTCTGTACCTCATCAAATATCAGCAGCAGATCCTTAGCATTGCATAAGGTTCTAAGCTCTTTCATATAATCACTATCCGCGATGTTTATACCGCCTTCACCTTGAATAGGTTCGATCATCACCGCGACTGTAATATCGTCAATAGCTTCCTTAATAGCGCTAATATCATTAAACGGCACGTGCTCAAAACCTTCCGGTAAAGGCGCAAAACCTTTCTTGACCTTATCCTGGCCCGTTGCAGTAAGTGTAGCCAGGGTTCTTCCATGGAAGGATTTATCCATTGTTATTATCTTATATCTTCCTTCCTCAGAACCATAGGCACGTGCGAGTTTTATCGCAGCCTCATTTGCCTCCGCGCCGGAGTTAGAGAAAAATACTCTGCCGCCAAATGAGCTTTTTGATAACCTTTCCGCAAGCTGTGCCTGCGGTTTGCTATAATAATTATTTGATACATGGATAATATCTTTCAACTGTCTGTTAACGGCGTTTACGACTCTTTTGTGGCAATGGCCAAGCCCGCTTACAGCCCACCCCGGAAAGAAATCCAGGTACCTTTTTCCATCTTCATCCCATAGATACGAACCCTTGCCTTTTACAAAAACTACCGGGGTTCGTGTATATGTATTTAGTACATATGTATTGCAAAGATTAATCGCTGTCTGTGTATCTCCCATAATTAACCTACCTCACAATCTCGGTTCCGATGCCTTCGTTAGTAAAAACCTCTAATAAAAGCGAATGCGCTATCTTCCCGCTTATAATATGAACCTTTTTTACGCCATTGTCCAGGGCCCGTATGCCTGCTCTTACCTTTGGTATCATGCCGCCTTCTATAACCTGACTTTTAATCAGATCGAACGTATCTTCCTCATTAATATGAGAGATAAGGCTCTCCTGATCGTCCTTATCCTTCATCACGCCTTTTACATTTGTTAATAATATCAATTTTTCCGCTGAAAGTACCGACGCTATCTCTGCGGCGGCAACATCAGCGTTTATGTTATAAGGCTTACTATCACTGCCGCAACCTACGGGTGATACAACCGGGATAGCCTTATTAAATAAGGCTTCATCTATATATTTGGTAATTATTGAATCTATATCACCTAAAAAATTCTCCGCAACAGTATCTGTTTTTTTTCTAGCCTTGATCGTAAGGCTCTTGCTGCTTACTATGGACTCTGCCGGAACGCCTCTAGAGTTTATCCTTGCGACAAAACTTTCATTAACGGATGTAAGCGCGTCATCTACAATTTCAGCGGTCTCTCTATCTGTAATTCTTAAACCATCTATAAATCTCGGCTCCTTGCCTCTGGTCTTCATCAATCTACTTATCGCGGCGCCGCCGCCATGGATAAAGACTATCTTTATGTCGTTATTATGAAAAGAGACGATGTCATCAAGAACAGAATCAGAGAGCAGCTTGTCATCGAGCATACTACCGCCGTACTTTATGACAAATATTTTTCCCTTGAACCGCTCTATATATTTTGCTGAATCCTTAAGTATCTGATCTCTCATAATTCGTATATCGTATTGCGTGATGCGTGATGCGTTAAAGATTGTACGCGATGCTCAATACGCACGACGCATGACGGTTAATTGTAGGCGGCGTTGATCTTTATGTATTCCGGGCTAAGATCAGATGTATATATCTTTACGCGCTCTTTGCCTGAATTCAGGTCAACAGCAACCATCATCTCCTTGCCTTTAAAAAAAGTTCTTGCCAGCTTTTGGGTAATAGCGACGCCCTTATTAACAACTATTCTTCCATTAAGATATATATCTACTCTTTCAGGTTTTATAGGCGCACTTATTGCGCCACATGCGGCAGCTACCCTCCCAAAGTTCGGGTCATTGCCATAACACATGGTCTTGAAAAGAAGGGAATTCGCGATCTTTAAACCAACCTCTCTAGCCAGAGAAAGGTCCTTAGCTCCCATTACATCTATCTCTATAAACTTTGTAGCGCCCTCACCATCTCTGACGATCATCTTCGCTAGATCGAGACAGAGCACCTTAAGCGCCGCTACAAACTGTCTATAGGCCTTGCCAGGTCCGGTTATCGTCACCCCTGATAATCCATTTGCAATGGAAATAATCGTATCATTAGTACTCATATCTCCATCTATGGTTATTGAGTTAAACGACCCGCCAACCGCTTCTTTAAGCGCCTTCTTAAGCAACCCCTTTTTTATTCCGATATCTGTTGTAATAACCGATAGCATCGTTGCCATATTTGGTTCTATCATGCCCGCACCCTTAGCAATACCGGCTAAATTTATACTCCGACTACCTATCTTCACACTGTAAGATATCTCTTTGAGATGTGTATCTGTTGTCATTATGGCATTAGCTGCCTTTTTAGAATCTGCCCTGTGCAACGAAGAGACAAGCTTCGGCAGGGCTCTTTCTATCTTAGCCATAGGAAGCTTCTTGCCGATAATACCTGTTGAGCAGACCAGGACCTCTTCTTTTCTGCATCCTATCAAAGAACTGAGTTCATCTGAAATCTTAATAGAATCAGCGATACCGTCTCTACCGGTTAGGCAGTTCGCGTTTCCTGAATTTATAATAACCGCCTTGTGGGCCTTCATCTTAAGATATCTTCTGCTCAATACTACCGGGGCTGCCTTAAAACTGTTTGACGTAAAAAGACCGCATGCTATTGCGGGAACCTCGGATAATATAAGCGCAAGATCCAAATTTCTCTTTTTTATTCCGGAATGGATACCTGCCTGGAAAAAACCTTTAGGCGCTGTAATACCACCTCTAATCTTCTTCATTTACTCTAGGCCCATTGTTTCAGGGAAACCGCATGCGATATTCATATTCTGTACAGCCTGTCCGCTTGCCCCTTTTAGTAAATTGTCTATCGCGCTAACTATGACAGCTCTTTTGTTATCAGAAGAGAGCGTGATACCTATACAGCAGCAATTTGTATTTGCCACATCATGTACCTGTGGGAGAAGGCCTTCATCATATATCCTTACAAATGGCGCATCTTTATAAAATGACTTATAGAGCCTGAGCAATGATGAAAGATCGGATCTCTTTTTTAATGCTACATATGCCGTTGTTAGTATGCCCCTTCTAATAGGCACCAGGTGTGGCGTAAAAAGCATATCTACTTTTTTACCGGCTATCTTGCTAAGCTCCTGTTCTATCTCAGGCGCATGTTGATGAACGCCCACCTTATAAGCCTTTAAGTTCTCAGCGACCTCTCCAAAGATAAGCCCAAGCGCCGCTTTTCTTCCGGCGCCTGTTGTACCACTCTTTGCGTCAAGTATAATCGTATCTTTAGCAGCCTTATTTCTCGCAAGCAATGGGGCCAAGGCAAGTATAGAGCCTGTGGGATAGCATCCTGGATTCGCTACAAATCTTGTCCTTTTTATGCTGTCTTTATATAGCTCCGGAAGACCATAAACACTGCTCTTTAGGTAATCTTTATATATGTGCTTCTGCCCATAGTATTTTTCATAAATTTTTACGTCTTTTAATCTAAAATCCGCGCTCAGATCGATAACTATCTTGCCTTTATCAATAAACTTAGCCGCATACTCCATGGATACTCTATGGGGAAGCGCTAAAAAAATAATATCTACCTTCTTCTTCAGGATATGGCTTATTACAAGCTCTTCACAGATAAGGTCAATCTTACCTTTAAGATCCGGGAATTCATCTGATATCTTCGTAGGCTTATCAAGCTTTGCTGTCAACACCCTGATATCCGCCTTTGGGTGCCTCAATAATATCTTTATTATCTCGTAACCTGTGTAACCTGTTGCTCCGCAAACCGCTATATTTACCATATCCGGCTCCTAGAATATCTTTAACTGCACCTATACTTATTTATAGTATATAGTTTATGATTATAAAACAAAAAAGCCTATCTTGTCAATCGATAAAATAATCCCCGCTTACTTCCTTCAACCTGGGAGGGCGGGATCAACAAAGTATAGGCTTACATTGCCCATTTGACCCTTAAAACCAGAGAAAGGGCCAAATTCAATATATTAGCGTTTAGAGAACTGGAACCTCCTTCTAGCACCCTTTTGGCCATACTTCTTACGCTCTCTCATACGAGGGTCTCTTGTCATAAAACCTGCCTTTTTAAGCTTAGACTTAAGGTTTTCATCAAATTCTACAAGAGCCCTTGAGATCCCATGGCGAACCGCTCCTGCCTGCGCAGATGTACCACCACCATTTACAAGTACTACCGCGTCATATTTTCCTACAAGCTCGCAGACCTCAAACGGTTGCTGTATAATCATGCGGAGTGTCTCTCTTGGAAAATAATCTTCTAAGGATCTCTTATTAACCGTAACAGCGCCACTACCAGGTTTCAATATTACACGAGCTGCTGCCTCTTTACGGCGTCCTGTTGCTTTATATATAGCCTCATCTACCATCTAATTCATTCCCCTTTGATTATATTTTTTAATTCATGCGGCTTCTGTGCCTTGTGTGAATGCTCGGCATTAGCATATACTTTTAATTTCTTTAGCATCTGCCTTCCTAAAGGCGTATCAGGTATCATCCTCTTAACTGCCTGGCGCATTATCTTATCAGGCTGGGTTTCCATCATAGCGTCCATCTTTCGTACACGGCGGCCACCAGGATATCCTGAATACGTAACATACTCTTTATCCTGCATCTTCTTGCCGGTAACTCTTATCTTGCTTGCATTTATAACAATAACTCCATCACCGCAATCAACGTGAGGAGTATACTCCGGCTTATGCTTTCCGCGCAAAAGGATAGCTATGCGAGTTGCGAGCCTTCCGAGAACCTTGTTTGTAGCGTCAACCATAAACCATTTTTGGTCTATCTCATTATTTTTTGCCATATATGTCTTCATGATTATACTTCTCCTTAAAGAACGTGGATTTTAGCATAAATATATATATTATGTCAAGTGTTATTTTTGCATAATTTACGCGAGCAAAGCAAGCGTAAGTTATATGCAAAAATTACATCCTGAAGATG
>CAZWMG010000007.1:71147-87198 GCA_964634945.1 uncultured Planctomycetia bacterium
AGGAGCATCTGAAGGATCCAGCATTTGGATTCTTCGCTATCACCCAGAATGACACGAGTGAATGATTTACGCGAGCAAAGCAAGCGTAAGTTATATGCAAAAATTACATCCTGAAGATGCGACAAGCAGGAGCATCTGAAGGATCCAGCATTTGGATTCTTCGCTATCACCCAGAATGACACAAGTGAATGATTTATGCGAACAGCTTGCCCTGTACCCGAACGGAGCGAGTGGTTCAGGGCAGTGAGAGTAAAACATATGCAAAAATTACATCCTGAAGATACGACCTGCAGGGATCTTACAAATCGCTATCCTTCTGCCTGAAGACCCTATTGTAGCAAAATATACCAAGAGCGATAATAAAACCCCAGGAGATAACCATAAATATCCATCCAGATATCTTCATAAGTCTGCTCTATTAAGTAAGAATTCTTCCCTTGCGTTTTTTCCAGGCTATCTTAACTAATATACATAGAAGCATAAAGATAGCAATCAATGCTATACGTGTGCCAAATATAAAAGGCTTAATCGATGGATCAATATTCTTCATTAAGATAACCGGAATGCCATCCTGCATAAACCAAAAACCTAGTATTAAAAGCAGAAAGATTGGCGTAACATATTTAATTATGAATTTATAGACCTTAGGTATTCGCATCATCGCCCCATGGTGCATCTCGTCCCAGGCCTTATCTATACCGAATATCCACGCGAATACTATTACCTCAACAGTAGCAAAAAGCACAAGGCAGAATGTCCCGCCCCAAAAATCAAGTTCATCTACAACACCTCTACCTAGTAAAAATATCGCGGGCTGGCACAATATAAAAGTAATAATACCAAATATCCAGGTCGCCCTCTTTCTATTGATAGCAAATTCATCTTCTAAAAACGCTATCGCGGGCTGCGCAAGAGATATAGATGATGTAACCCCTGCTAAAAATAACATACCAAACCAAAGAAAACCAAATATTGCCGCCATTGGAAGCTGTTGCAGGATAACGGGCATTGTTACAAAACTTAAATTAAAGGCCCCCTGCCTTGCTACTTCAACCACGCCTTGTGGCCCGAAGAACGCGAATGCCGCGGGTATGATAATGGAACCACCTAAGATAACCTCCGCAAACTCATTTGTACTTGCCGCCGAAAGGCCGGAAAGTACGACATCATCTGCTTTTTTGAGATAGCTTGAATAGGTAAGTATCACGCCTATACCGACACTCAATGTAAAAAACATCTGTCCCGCGGCGGCAAGCCATACCTTCGCATCCTTTAGAGCGGAAAAATCGGGATTCCACAAAAATCCCAAGCCGTTTAACGCGCTCCAGGAAGGCCTTGAAAGATCAGGGCTGCCAAGAGTAAGCACTCTTATGGCGATAATAGCCGCGAAGAAAAAGAGAATAGGCATAGCGACCTTGCAAAGTTTCTCAATTCCGCCTCTAATACCATAATAAACAACTGTCATATTTAGGACAAATGTTATGACAAAGAAAATATACGCAACCCAGAGGCCATTAAAATGGTCGTTCTTGACTAGCCCCTGAAACCCCTGCAAGAAATTGGTCATACCGGATTGTGTGGCAACGCCTTTATACTTTCCGATGATTGAAAAAACACTGTAAGCGAGACACCATGACTCGATATAACTGTAATATATAAAAATTATCATGGGCCCAAAGATACCGATAATACCGAAATATTTAATAAAGCGGTTTTTCTGCCACATGCTGTTAAATATGCCCGGTGCTGTCGAGTGTTCAAAGCCACCACCAAATCTTCCGGCTGTCCACTCGATCCACATAAGAGGTATGCCTAACAAAAGAAATGATAAAAAATAAGGTATCATAAATGCGCCGCCGCCGTTTTGGGCAGCCTGTACAGGAAAACGTAGAAAATTACCTAACCCTACCGCGCTTCCCGCAACCGCAAGTATAATACCTATCTTTGAACCCCACCTCTGTCTCTTTTCCTGCCTTGCCATAATATTCAGTTGTAAGTTGTAGGTAATGAGTTTTTTCAGCGCTTTGCTTAGCACATTCGCTAACTTAATACCTAATGCTTAATTCTAAATGATTATCACTTAATACTTCTGTACTTTACGCGCATAAGAGAAAGGCCTTTAGCCGGAGCTGTCGGGCCTGCTTTTGTCCTGTCTCTTGCCAACAGTATCCTGCGCATACTTCCGGGATCAAATTTTCCTCTTCCCACCTCAATCAAAGTACCGACAATATTTCGTACCATATTGTACAAAAAACCATTGGCTTCTATATCGATATTTATTATCGTGCCGTCTTTTCGCACAGAAAGCCGCTTTATGTTTCTTACGGAATTACGCTCTTTTTTGTCTGCTGCCTGAAACGATTTAAAATCTTTCCTGCCGATTAACGCACGCGCCTCACGAGCCATGAGTTTTGCGTCAAGCTTATAAGGAACGTGAAGTTGGTACAACCTGTCAAATGATGTAGAATAAGCGCGATTAAGTATCTGATAACGATAGGTCTTTGAGAGGGCGTCAAACCGGGCATGGAAATTTAAACCTGCTTCTTCAATATCTACTATGACTATATCTTTTGGCAGAAGTGAATTAAGCGCCCTTTGCATAACAGCCATGGGCATCTTAGATTTTGTTTTGAAATTCGCGACCTGCCCGACAGCATGTACACCACTGTCGGTTCTGCCTGAACCGCTTACCTTAATCTCTTCCTGTAATATCCCGCTTAAGACTCTCTCTATTACACCCTGTATCGTCTTCTCTGTTCTTATGCTATCGGGCTTTCTATGTTGTATCTGCCAGCCATTGTAATTGGTTCCATCATATTCTATTTCTATTTTTATATTTTTCATGGGAACCTGCTCTTTTTTTGATATTACATCTTATAACTTTTTAATAAGCAACTCTGCTATCTGCACCGCGTTTAACGCCGCGCCTTTTAATAGATTATCGGAGACGATCCATAAATTTAGGCCATTTCTTATGCTCTCATCTTTTCTTATTCTGCCGACATATGTATCATAACTGCCGGTTGCGTCCACAGGCATCGGGTATTCCAATTTTTCAAGATTATCCACTACCTTAACGCCGGGACTCTTTCTAAGTATCTGCCTTGCCTTAACAGGAGTAAGGGTTTTCTTAGTCTCGATATTAACAGCCTCTGAATGCGAAACAAAGACAGGCACCCTTACGCATGTCGCTGTTATTCCGATAGACTTATCATGAAATATCTTCCTGGTCTCATTAACCATCTTCATCTCTTCCTTGGTATAGCCGTTACCGAGAAATACATCTATATGAGGAATAAGATTATGCGCTATTCTGTATGGAAATTTACTTGGTTTATATTTACCCGGTAATCTTCCGCAACGTTTTGGACCAATAAGGGCCATCTCTTCTTCCAATTGTGAAAGCGCCGGATTTCCCGCGCCTGATACCGCCTGATAGGTAGATACTACTATCCTCTTTATCTTAGCGTAATCATGTAAAGGCTTAAGAGCGACAACCATTTGGATAGTCGAACAATTCGGATTCGCTATTATACCATTATGTTTGAAGATATCTTCAGGATTCACCTCAGGCACTACCAAAGGAACCTTATAATCCATCCTATACGCGGATGTATTATCTATGCATACCGCTCCTGCCTTAACAGCGGCAGGTAAAAAGCACTTACTTAATGATGCCCCCGCGCTTGATAAGACGATATCTATCCCGGAGAAAGCATCCTCCGCGAGAAGCTCCACCTTAACCTTTTTGCCTTTAAAGTTTATCTTTTTCCCGACAGATCTCTTTGACGCAAGAGGGCGTATCTTATTAACGGGAAAATTCCTCTTTGCCAGAGTTTCAAGCATCTGTGAGCCGACAACACCTGTGGCACCTACTACCGCAATATTATATCTTTTCATGGATATAGCCTTTTTAGTTATAAAAATTAAAAGGTTTAAAAGTTAAAAGGTTATAAAATCTCTATTTTTGCAACCTTTGTAACGTTTGCAACTTTTGTAACCTTTGTAACCTATCAAAGATTTTCAACTACCAAATCGCCAACCTCTGACGTTGAATAGCCCATCTTTCCGGCTGAAAGAGCCTTCAGCTTATTTGCCGTTACATACATTATAGCGCTCTCTACCGCCTTTGCCGCGGCATCTTCGCCTATCTCTGTAAGGAGCATCTGCACAGCTCCGATCGCCGCTAATGGATTTATAACGCCCTTGCCTGTATATTTTGGCGCGGAACCGCCTATAGGTTCAAACATGGATACGCCATCGGGGTTTATATTTCCACCCGCGGCGATACCCATACCACCCTGTATCATAGCCCCTAAATCCGTTATTATATCTCCAAACATATTATCGGTCACAATAACATCAAACCACTCGGGGTTTTTGACAAACCACATACATGTCGCGTCAACATGGGCATATTCTGTCTTTATATCAGGGTACTCCTTAGCCACCTCGTTAAAAGTTCTTTCCCAAAGATCCCACGCGTATGTTAAGACATTAGTCTTGCCGCATAGCATAAGGGTCTTTCTCTTATTACGTTTTCTTGTAAATTCGAATGCGTACCTTATGCAGCGCTCGACACCTTTACGCGTATTGTAAGAGACCTGTATAGCCACTTCATCCTTTGTACCCTTGTTCTGAAACTCTCCCATGCCTTTATAAAGGCCTTCTGTGTTTTCACGAACAACAACAAAGTCTATATCATCAGGGCCTTTGCCCTTTATCGGCGTCTCAACCCCCGGATATAATTTTACAGGGCGGAGGTTTATATATTGCTCTAGGTCAAATCTCGTCTTTAGTAATATGCCTTTTTCCAAAATACCGGGATTAACACCGGGATGTCCTATAGCGCCTAAAAAAACTACATCAAACTTTTTAAGTTCCTCGAGCCCGCCTTCAGGTACGGTCTCACCCGTCTTTAGGTATCTATCGCCACCCCAATCGAAACTCTTTGTCTCAAATTGAAAATTAAATTTCTCTGATGCTGCCTTTAATACCTTTAAACCCTCGTTAACAACTTCAGGACCTGTTCCATCACCGGGTATTACCGCTATTTTGTACATGCTGATATCATCCTTTCATATTACGTGTTTATAAAAAATTATTATTTAGCGCTTCTTGATATGATTCATAAGTCCGCCTGCCTTAACTATTCTTTGCATAAATTCAGGAAAGGCCTGCGTATTATACTCATTTCCTCTGGTCTCATCGTGTATCCTTCCCTTGGAAAGGTCTATTTCTATAATATCACCGTCTTTTATATCTTGAGGTACCTCTGTATTTTCCAATATCGGAAGCCCTATATTTATCGCGTTACGATAAAATATCCTCGCGAAGCTTTCGGCGATAACGCATGATATACCACATGCCTTGATAGATATAGGCGCGTGCTCCCTTGAAGATCCGCAACCAAAATTTCTGCCCGCTACTATAATATCCCCTTTTTTGACCTTTTTAGCGAATTCAGGATCCGCATCCTCCATGCAATGGTTCCCAAGTATACCGGGCTCTATCGTATTGAGGTAACGCGCGGGAATAATCTCATCTGTGTTTATATTATCACCAAACTTAAAAACTTTACCTTTTAATCTCATAGTTTTATCTCTGCCTTGTTAGTGGTTTTTACTCTTATGAAAATATCCTACGCCCGCTCCGGGCTTGTTATCCTACCTTTAATAGCGCTTGCTGCCGCTACCGCCGGGTTTGAAAGATATACAAAAGACTTAGGATGCCCCATCCTACCGACAAAATTCCTGTTTGTTGTCGCTATCGCGACCTCGCCTTCGGCTAATATTCCCGCGTGGCCCCCCAAACATGGCCCGCATGTCGGTGTCTCAATAGCCGCGCCCGCTTTTGTAAATATCTCCAATAACCCTTCTTCTAAAGCCTGTAGATATATCTTCTGCGTAGCGGGTATGATTATCAATCTAACGCGTGAATTGACCTTTTTACCTTTCAAGATCTTGGCTGCTATTCGAAAATCGGATATCCTGCCATTGGTGCAGGATCCTATTACAGACTGATCAATGGAAACATTCTTTAAGGCGCTTACGCCCTTAACATTACTGGGAAGATGGGGACACGCAACCTGAGGCTCAATATTTGAGATATCCCATTCATGTATATCGGCATATTCCGCGCCCTTATCCGAATAAAGGCTCTTTATACGTTTTGCATACTGCGCATAGCGCTTACCTGTTGTTGTCTTTATATAATCACGCGTTATCTTATCAGGTGCGATTATGCCGTTTTTACCACCTGCTTCAATAGCCATATTGCACATAGCAAATCTGTCATCCATGGGAAGTTTATCTATGACCGGGCCTGTAAATTCCATGGCCTTATAATGCGCTCCATCTACACCTATACGGCCGATTGTAAATAGTACTATATCTTTACCGCCTGTCCATTTTGAAGGCTTGCCTTTGTATATAAATTTTATGGATTCAGGAACATTAAACCAGCAAAGGCCTGTCGCCATAACAGCTGCCAGGTCTGTTGAACCGACGCCCGTTGAAAACGCGCCTAAAGCACCGTATGTACAGGTATGAGAATCCGCTCCGATAACCAAGTCGCCGGGGCCAACAAGGCCCTTCTCAGGCAGGAGCGCGTGCTCAACACCGACACGGCCTTGCTCAAAATAATGCTTTATCTTGTGCTTCTTCGAGAACTCTTTTAATACCTTACAGTGATTAGCGCTCAAGGCATCTTTATTCGGCGTAAAATGATCCGGCACAAGAGCTACTCTATTCTTATCCCATACCTTCTTTACGCCTGACTTCTCAAGCTCATGAATGGATAAAGGCGCTGTAACATCATTGCCAAGGCAGAGATCTACTTTCGCGTTTATAAACTCACCCGGCTTGACTTCTCTCTTTCCGCAATGTGCCGCGAGTATCTTTTCAGTAATTGTTCGTTGCATTTTTTAACCTTTTTTTCGAGGATCAAGCTTAGCACTTAATCCTGATTTATAGCTTAAGCATCATTGCCTGCTCATCACAATCCGGGAATTTAGGGCATTGCAAACACTCTGTCCATATCTTATGAGGAAGCAATTTTCTATCTATCTTCTTAAAACCTAATGCTTTAAAAAAACCGGGTACATAGGTAAGGCAGAACACTTTTTTTATGCTCAATGTCTTTGCCTCTTTAAGTGCCTCCTTAACTAATCGCTTACCGATACCTTTTCCATGCGTGTCTTCAGAGACAGCAAGCGCCTTTACCTCGGCTAGGTCTTTCCAACAGATATGAAGCGCGCAGCATCCGATTAATGCCTTTCCTTTTTTCGCAATATAATAATCCCTGATATTCTCATAAAGATCTATCAAGGAGCGCTGTAGCATAAGATCCTTTTTCGCGAAATCCGTTATAAGAGCCTGGATCTTTGGAACATCCTTGATATCCGCTTTTCGTATTATTGTCTTCAATGAAAAATCCTTTAAGTCTTTCAAGACCGGTTCTTGAGCACGAGTACTCGTGCTCAAGAACCGGTCTTGATTATAATTGTAGTATTATATAATAAAAGGCGGGATTGTGCAAACAAAAATTGCTTCATGTTGGCATAAGACAATTTACTCGATACTATCGGTTTTAGGGTGGTTTCGAGCAGAACCTTTTTCTCGCGAGCGCGCACGGTTTTGCCCGATACTGCGTATTGGCAAAGAGCAAGCAAGAAAGTGGAGTGAGCAAACCTCGCTGGGGTTTGCGAACGTTTCTGCGTAAACCATCTCTAAAACTGGCTATATAAAATGAAAAGGCCCTTGCTTCTCACCTTTGTAATGTTTTTAAAGCTTTATTACCCTATCTGAAATAGCTTTTATTACATAAGGGTCATGAGAGATAAAAAGAAGCGCGAGGTTTTCTTCTCTCCTTAATCTCGCAAAGAGCTTTAGTATGTGCGCCTGAACAGGCAGGTCAAGGCTCGATACCGGCTCATCGCATATAAGAAGCTTTGGTTGTGCTGCCAGGGCCCTGGCGATATTTACGCGCTGGCGCTGACCACCTGAAAGCTGATGCGGGAACCTCTCCAGGATATCATAATCCAGGCCCACTTTTTTGACAAGCGCCCTAACATGTTCTCTATAATGCTTTTTCAGGACAATCTTATGGATAATGATAGGCTCAAGAAGGGTATCTCTTATTATAATCTTAGGGTCTAGGCTTGCTAAAGGATCCTGAAAAACTATCTGAACCTTCTGCCTGAATTTTTTAAGATCGCGCCTCTTAAGCAGGGAGATATCTTCCCCCCTATAAAAGATGTTCCCACTTGTCGGTTCTATGAGATGGCATACTATCTTCGCAAGGGTGGTCTTTCCGCATCCTGACCTGCCAACAATACCGACACTCTCGCCGTAATCGATATTAAAACTTACATTACCAAGTGCCTTTACCGCGCCAAAATCCTTTGTAACGTTAGCCACTTCTATCATAGTTTTAATCTTTCAGGCATTGAAGAAAGTAATAGCTTGGTATATTCATGTTTAGGAGCCCTTAATATTTTCTGTGCGATACCTACCTCAACTATCTTTCCTCTATACATAACAGCAACCTGGTCCGCTACTCTTTGGACAATACGCATATCATGCGTTATTAATAACACGGATAGTGATAACTCGTCGCGCAACTTAAGAAGCAGCTTAAGTATCTCATTCTCTGTATCTGTATCTAGGGCTGTTGTAGGCTCATCAGCGATTAACAACTTTGGACCTGTTGATATTGCCATAGCTATCATTGCGCGCTGTTTCATCCCGCCTGAAAGCTGATATGGGTATGAATGATATACACGCTCAGGATCATCGATTTGCGCTTTTTGCAAAGATGCTATCGCAACCGGCTTTGCATCTTTTTCTGTTGTTATCTCATGAACAATTAACGCCTCATCTATCTGCTCACCTATGGTAAGGACCGGATTCAATGATGAGGCAGGCTCCTGAAATATATACGAGATCTGCTTCCCTCGTATATCCTGAAGTTGCCTTTGCGATGACTTTAGTATATTCTTATTATCAAGAACAACAGAGCCCGCGCTTATCCTGCCTTCTCTCTGGCTTATGAGCCCTGTAATAGCGAGTCCAAGCGTAGTCTTTCCGCAACCGGATTCTCCTACAAGGGCAAAGATAGCTCCTTTTGGGATCTTCAAGCGCACATCATCGACAGCTCTTCCCTTAACACAAGCTTCATCACCCTTTACTGAGATAGGCCCAACTAAACTATGGGACAAGTCATCCCTATAATACTCTACTGTCAGATCATTTATGCTTATCATATCTTTTTCTTAGGGTTAAAATACTCTCTTAACCCTTCGCCTAAAAGGTTATAGCCTAAAACAGTTATCAGGATAAAAAAACCCGGAAAAAACATAAGCCACCAGCATACGCCTAAGGACGCCTTCCCCTCCATTAATATATTGCCCCAACTTGGCGTTGGTGGCTGAACTCCCAAACCTAAAAAACTCAATGATGATTCCAATAAGACCGCGGCCGCGACACCTAAGACAGCGCTAACCAAAACAGGGGCTATCGCATTTGGTATAAGATGCCGCACTATTATCCTTAAATCACTAGCACCTATAGCCTTTGACGCGAGAATAAACTCACGCTCTTTTAAACTTAGCACCTCCGCTCTTATTAACCGCGCCACACTCATCCAACTGGTTATACCTATTACTACCATGATATTCATTATATTCGGCTCTAGTATCGCGATAACAGCTAAGATGAGAAAAAATGATGGGAAGCATAGCATAATATCAACAAACCTCATCAGCGCTGTATCTATCCTTCTGCCATAATAACCTGCCACAGAACCTACTAATAGGCCTATTAATACTGATATCCCGACAGCGACGAAACCGATTGATAAGGATATCCTTGACCCAAAGACGATCCTGCTAAAAAGATCCCTGCCAAGATGGTCTGTTCCAAAGATATGCGTACTTGATGGGGATAGTAAGGCATCTTCTATATTTATAGTAAGAGGATTAAAAGGCGCTATTAGTGGCGCGAATATAGCCATAATAGTCAATCCCCCTACAACAAGCACGCCGGAAAGCGCTAGCTTATTTTTAGACAACATAGAATGCAGAAAATAGAACCACGTAAAGCTCCTTCCAAGCGACGAGGCAGATATAGAACTATTTCTCATATCTTATCCTGGGGTCTACAAATAAATACGATATATCCGCCAAGAAATTACCCATAAGCGTTAAGAGGGCACCTATTACAAGTACCGCCATTATCACAGGGTAATCTCTTCCCATTACTGATTCAAAAAAAAGCCTGCCCATACCCGGAATGCCGAATACAGACTCGACTATAACACTACCTCCTATAAGACCGGGCACGGAAAGGCCAAGTATCGTAATAATAGGTAAAAGAGCGTTCTTTAAGGCGTGTTTATATACGACCCTATGCTCTGAAAGCCCTTTCGCTCGCGCTGTCTTTATGTAATCTTTATGCAGGACCTCAAGCATGCTGCTTCTCATGTATCTGCTCATTGCCGCTAAGGAACCAAAGCACGATACAAAGACCGGCATGATAAGATGTCTTCCGATATCAAGGAATTTATCAAATGTTGATAAGCTATTAAAATCAAATGATGTGATGCCCTGAATAGGGAGCCAGCCCAGGGTTATGCCAAAAAATGACATGAGCATAAGAGCAAGCCAGAATCCCGGAATTGCAAACCCTACAAAAACAAAGACCGTTAAAAAACGGTCACAAAAGGAACCTTCTCTTACGGCGCTTATTACGCCTATCGGTATCGCTATAAGCAGTACAATAGATATTGATAATATGTTTATCAGAAGAGTTATCGGTATACGGCTTGCGATCTTATTTATAACTTTCTGCCCATCAATATATGATCTACCAAAATCGAATGTCGTGATTTTTTTAAGCCAGCTGAAATACTGTATATATAACGGCTTGTCCAATCCATACTGGATAACAAGCTTCTCTCTTGCCTCAAATGAGACCTTTGGATTTAATGTCGTCACAGAATCAACCGGGTTTCCCGGGGCAAGGTGTATCACGCAGAATGATATTATGGATATACCTATGAGCATTGGGATCATGCTTACAAGACGTTTTATGATGTAGTGTTTCATAGCTCGGTGTTCGGGGTTCGGTGTTCGGCGATAACCTAAAACCAAAAACCTATAACCGCACAATTGTTATTGTTTATATTTCTGCTGATCCTTTGGTACATACCATTTAATAAAATTATAACCTATTCCCGCCGGCGCGGGTAAGACATTCTTAAATCTTTTATGGACTACCGGTAGGTTATCCGCTACCCATAAGAACATATAAGGTTGTTCATCATAAAGGATTCTCTGTATCTCGTGATATATCCCGGCACGGGCTTCCTGGTCGAAAACGCGCCTGCCGGAAACGAGTAGACTATCTACCCGGGCGTTTTTGTAGCTTATAAAATTAAATTCCCCTTGACCGGCCTTTGATGAATGCCAGATATCAAAACAATCAGGATCACGAGATAATCCCCAACCCATAAGTACCGCTTCAAAGCGCTTCTTGTTAACAAATTCCGTTAAAAAAACGCTCCACTCAACTACCTTTATCTTTACCTTTATGCCGATGGCCCCAAGTTGATGCTGTATTATCTCAGCCGCGCGCTTTCTTAAATCATTGCCCTGATTTGTAAGTATAGTAAACTCAAATATCTCACCATCCTTCTCAATAATACCATCACCATCTGTATCACTCCAGCCTGCCTGAGCAAGCATATCTTTTGCCTTTAATGGATCGTAGTCGGAAGACTTAAGTTCCTTATCATATGCCCATGATTCCGGAACAAATGGACCTGTACAGACCCTTCCGAGGCCCATTAAGACGCCAAAAATAAGCGCTTCCTTGTTAACGGCATAGTTTAATGCCTGGCGCACTATTTTGTCTTTAAATTTATCATTGAGAAGGTTATACCCAAGATAGGCATATCCAAATGATGGGTACTTGAATTTATTATAAGACGCTTTAAAAGAGTCACCTCTTGTCTGCCTGCGATATTGCAAAGGCGTAAGAGCCATGGTATCCAAGGCTCTAGCCTGTAACTCTAAAAACATAGTAGCGGTATCGGGAATAATCTTATATACATATCGATCAATATAAGGGCGGCCTTTAAAATATTCATCGTTCGCTATTAGATCTATACGCTGTCCGCTCTTCCAGCTTAAAAACTTATACGGGCCCGTGCCTATGGGGCTACGTCCAACACTTGTCTTGTTCAGGTCCTCATGTTCTAAAATATGTTTTGGCATGATCCACATGCCCCAGGATGAAAGCGCCGGGGAAAAAGGCTGGCTATAGGTAACCTTTATTTTATATGGATCTATTATTTCCAAAGATTCTATCTTTAAGAAATCACCGCTATAGGGGGTTCTTACGTCAGGGTCTATCAGCTTCTCATATGTAAACTTGACATCCTCCGCTGTAAAAGGGGCCCCATCGTGCCATTTAACATCTCTATGCAGATTAAATATAATGACACGCCCCTCTTCCTTTATATCCCAGTTTAGGGCAAGTTCACCGACAATATTTAAATCCTTGTCATACCTGATAAGGCCGTTATAGACAAGGCCGCATATATCATGCGAGGCAGAGTCTGCGGCCACAATAGGAATAAGTGTTGTGGCATCCCCGATAGAAGCCGCTATAATAGTATCGCCATATGCTGGGGCGCCTGCTTTGGCGTAATCAATAACAGGCATAACCCTTCTGCCACATCCGGATAGAGTAAGAACAAATAATAAGGCCGCTGTGATATACAGCGGCCTTATATGATTTTTATATATTATCCCCATAACACCTTTAAGAACCATTCTTGATTACTTACCTGAAAAATCTTTTCTTTCCTCTTCGGTCACAGGACGCGTCTCTTCCTTTGCAGCCATCTCGCCTTTCTGAGATTTCCCCGCAGTTGGCGCGATCTTAACATTTTCCATGATAGAGGCCTTTCGCTTACTGGATAAAAAAGCCAGTGACAATGAGGTACACAAAAATAGAACCGCAGCAACTTCTGTTGCTTTAGTCAGAAAATCCGATGCCTTCTGTCCAAAGATGGTAGTCTGCGAACCTCCGCCTCCGCCTCCGCCAAATGTATCGGCAAGGCCTCCGCCTTTTCCTGCCTGAAAAAGAATAACCGCGATCAAGATCAGAGAAACAATTACATGTAATATGAGCACTAATGTATACATACTATTACACCGCTCCTTTCACTATATCACTAAATGAGCTTATCTTCAGACTAGCGCCTCCAACAAGCGCGCCGTCTACATCTTGCTTTTGCATCAACTCTTTTATATTATCAGGCTTAACGCTTCCGCCATATTGAATCCTAACCTCAGCTGCCGTTTCCCTGTCGAATATATCTACTAAAAGCTGTCTAATGTGTTGATGAACTTCCTGTGCCTGCTCAGGCGATGCTGTCTTTCCGGTTCCTATGGCCCAGACAGGCTCATAGGCAAGAACAACGTTATCCATATCAGTCTTTGAAAGCCCTTGCAACGAGCCTTGCACCTGATCCTTTATAACATCAAAGGTCTTATTAGTTTCACGCTCCTCTAATACCTCGCCTACGCATACAATAACCTTTAAGCCCTCTGCCAAAGCCGCTTTAAGCCTCTTATTAACCGTTTCATTTGTCTCATTAAAATACTGCCTTCTCTCTGAATGACCGACTATTACATAAGAGCATCCCGCGTCTTTAAGCATGGTAGTCGAAATCTCACCGGTGAAAGCGCCGTTTTCCTGCCAATAGACATTCTGAGCGCAGAGCCTGATATTTGAATCCATAGTAAGCTCATTCGCATCGGATAAAGCTGTAAACGGCGGGCCCACTACTATATCGACCGCATTGACATCGGAGAGCTCACGCTTCAAGCCGTTAATCAATTCAACCGCTTCTTTTATAGTGCTGTTCATCTTCCAGTTACCCGCAATAATTGGTCTTCTCATGATTCCTCGTCTTTTTAGTATCTCGTATTGTGTTATGCGCCTGCCTGCCGACAGGCAGGCCTGCCTGCCGGCAGGCAGGCATTGCGTATATTATTTTGTGATTTATTATAACATTATACACGATACGATATACACAATACAGGTATATTTAATATTTACTTATCACTCAATGCCGCTATGCCGGGAAGGGTTTTGCCCTCAAGATATTCAAGAGAGGCTCCGCCACCGGTTGAAATATGTGACATCTTATCAGCAACACCAAACTTGGCAACCGCTGCCGCTGTATCACCGCCACCTATTACAGATGTAGCTTTTGAGCTTGCTATAATCTCCGCAAGCGCCTTTGTCCCATTAGCGAATCTATCATTTTCAAAGATCCCGACAGGCCCGTTCCAGACAATAGTCATCGCCTTAGATAAGATGCCCCTAAAGAGCTCAATGCTTTTACGTCCAATATCTACCCCTATCCAGCCTTCCGGTATCTCCTTGCCTTCCGATGTCTGTATATGAACAGCTGTTTCAATATTATCAGTAACAACATGATCCGCAGGCAGCACTATATCGATACCCTTGGCCTTTGCCTTATCAAGTATCGTCTTTACGGTCTCATCCATGCCTGACTCAAAACGTGATGAACCAATATCAACGCCCTCTACCTTCATAAAGGTATATGCCATGGCGCCCGCTATGATTATTGTATCTGCCTTTTCCATCATATTCTCAATAACAGGTATCTTATCAGAAACCTTCGCGCCGCCTAAAAGAAAAACAAACGGCTTCTCCGGATGGGTAAGTATTCTCTGAAAATATTCTATCTCTTTTTCAACAAGAAAACCCGATACTGATTCGAGATAATGCGTAACACCCTCTGTTGAGGCATGCGCCCTGTGACATGTGCCAAAGGCGTCATTTACAAATACGTCCCCAAAAAGGCTTAAGCTTTTAGCGAAGCCGGGATCATTGTCCGTCTCTTCCTTATGAAATCTTAGATTCTCGAGCAAAATAACATCTGAATCTGACATAGAAGAGACAGCCTTTTCTACCCCCGGGCCTATGCAATCCTCAAGCATTCTTACAGGTTTTCCGAGAAGAGCGCTGAGGTGTAAAGCAACCGGTTTAAGGCTGAATTCGTATTTTACCTCTCCTTTTGGCCTACCCAGATGACTGATAAGTATAAGTTTAGCGTTCTGGTCAAGAATATACTTAATAGTTGGTAGCGCCGCCCTTATCCTGTTGTCATCCGTGATATTCTGCTGTTTATCAAGCGGTACATTAAAATCAACCCGCATGAGAACGCGTTTACCCGCAATATCAACATCTTTTACTGATTTCTTATTCATGCGCACCCTTGTCTTATTTTGTAGTAAAGGAATTTGAAAAATTCCATTACGTAATAAAATAGCTGCGCAAAGCAGCTATTTTGACATATATTTTATAAGGTCAACCACCCTGCAGCTATAACCCCATTCATTATCATACCATGATAGAACCTTTACCATATCGCCTATACAGAATGTCTGCTCCGCGTCAACTATAGAAGATAATGGACATTTTTTATAGTCTATCGATACAAGAGGCTCATCACTTACGCCTAATATGCCTTTCAGCTTATTATCCGCGGCGTCTTTTAGCGCCTTATTGACCTCTTCCTTTGTTACTTCCTTTTCCATCTGCATAACAACATCAACGATAGAGACCGTAGGAGTAGGCACCCTTATAGCAAGTCCGTCAAGCTTACCCTTAAGTTCAGGCATAACAAGTCCTACCGCCTTGGCAGCGCCTGTAGTAGTCGGGATCATTGATAATGCGGCTGCGCGCGCGCGACGAAGGTCGCTATGCGGAAGATCTAATATGGACTGATCGTTTGTATAAGAGTGTATTGTAGTCATCAGGCCCTTCTTTATCCCAAAGTTATCCATCAGAACCTTTACAACAGGCGCTATACAGTTTGTAGTGCATGACGCGTTTGATACTATATTATCCTTAGACGCGTCATATTTGTCCTCATTTACACCAAGAACGAATGTAGCGATATCACCTTTTCCCGGAGCTGAAATAATAACCTTCTTAGCGCCTGC
>CAZWMG010000008.1:0-70003 GCA_964634945.1 uncultured Planctomycetia bacterium
TGGACAGGTTCTTACGATATAGCCACTACTTCAAACACAGGTACCTGGACAGTAGACCTAACAGCTACTGATAACGCGGGTAATACCACAACTACATCAGATACAACAGATATAGAGGTAGGAGCAGGTTCATTAACACTAACTTCACCTGATCCTGATGCTACACACTCATTAAGAGTAGGAGCAACACAATCTATAGGATGGAGTGCAGCAGGTGATACATCATCAGTTATAATAACCTATTCAACTGACTCAGGCTCTACATATCCTAATACAATATCAACTGAAGACTCATCAACAGGCTCTAATTCATATGACTGGACTATACCATATGACCTATCTACAACCGTTAGGATAAAGATTACAGATGCTGCTCAATCTGCTGTATATGCTCTATCCGACGTAAATTTTACTATTGCGGTTCCTGAAATTACAATTACATCACCTAACGGTACTGAGCAGTGGTATGCCAATTCTTCACACGACATTACCTGGGAAGCAGACGGAGACGTAACACATGTAAAATTGGAATACTCTACTGATGGAGGCTCAACCTACCCCAATTTAATAGCAGCCGCCGCGCCTAACAGCGGGACAACAGGTTCCTACTCTTGGACATTGCCATTTGATGTTTCCAGCCAGGTTAAGGTAAGAGGCACGGATGCTTCAGGTGCAGCTTCAATCAGCCTTTCAGGTTCAGCGGCAGATAAGGTATCGGCAAGCGCTTCTTCTTATGAAAGTGATGACAAAACACTGGTTTTGGATGTATTGACTGATTTTGTGACAGGTGATGATTTAGTTATTTCAGGCCTGTATTTTACCGAATTCAGCATATCAGATGCTGATAATCTTGAGCTGGATATATATAATTCAGGCATAGCTTATGCCTTGGATGATAAGACTATTAAGGTTGTTGGAGAGTCAGGGTATCCGTATATTGGCGGAACCGGTGACGGATGGGATTCTTTTGAGAGCGAAAGTTTTTAACTGAAAAAGGGGTGATTAAAATGAGAAAACTTATATTAATCTTACTATTGGCTATGGCCTGCGGGTTTTTAACTGTGCCGGTATTTGCTAACAACGTGGCTGTTTCCGGTGTCAGCCTGCAAAATAAGGATTTAGGCGAAGGTACAATAGAGGTGAAGTTTACCTTAACCCAGGACAATACCTTTTCAGGCACAGACGACAACAGCGCGGCTTTTTATGACCGTATCTGGGTGTTCGTCAAATACTGGGTAGTAGGTTCAGACTCTGAAACAACCGGCTGGCACCACGCTACCTTGACTACAGGCGGCGCTGTTACGCCCACTTCTGACGGCATGGGCGCGTTCAGCTCAACAGGCGCGGACCAGGTTATCAAATGGTCATATGTCACTGACAGTGTGGACCCTCAGAATACGGTAAAGGTTAAGGTCTGTGCTGTTGAAATGGTTTATATCCCCGCAGGTTCGTTTGTGTATAATTTAGCGGGCATAGGCGGTTCTACCTTTAATAACTACGGCGCAGGGTCACAGGTAACAGTTACCTCTGCCTCTGATATCCCCACAGGCGCCGCCGCAGGCTGGCCCAATGGTTATTCCGCGTTTTACATCGCCAAATATGAGGTCTCGCAAGGCCAGTACGCGGATTACCTTAATATGCTTTCAGCCTCAGATGCCGGCTCAAGATATACAGATAATTACGACAGTTCCAGGCAGTCAGTCTCTTATACTTCAGGCAATGATTATGGCTCAAGGTACTCAGCAGGCAGGCCTGCCAGGGGCCAAAATTACCTATCCTGGGATGACTGCAGGGCATATGCATCCTGGTGCGGGTTAAGGCCTTTAACAGAGATGGAGTTTGAAAAGGCAGGCAGAGGCGGCAGTACAAGCAGTACCAATGTTTATCCATGGGGAGAGACCGCCCCCTCTTCTACTACTTATACGTTTGATGAGGCGACAATCAGCCAGTACTACGCCTGTTATAATAATACATCAGCAGGCCCTACTGATGTGGGCCATTACCTGTCAGGTGATATAACCCGCACAGACGCCCAGGCAGGAGCCTCGGTTTATGGCGTTACAGACTTAAGCGGAAGCCTCTGGGAGCACCTGATAAACTGTGAGCATTTATCAGTGCCCTCTGATGGAAATGGTACCCTTACCTGGCCTATAAGTTGGCCGGACGCGGCATCAGGTAAGGGCATCCGCGGTGGTAGCTGGTACAGCGTTGCTACGCACTTGCGCGTGTCGGGCCGTGGCGGCGCTGGCAGCGCGTACGCGACTCGGAGCCACCATTTTGGGTTCCGCCCGGCCAGGACTCCTTGATGAGTTACACTTTGTTCTTTGAATTTTTTACGCTTTGGTTTTTATTTGGCAGGAAGCGGTGTTTACGAGGGACGAGGGACGAGGGACGAAGAGACGAGGTAAACGATGAATAAGCGACTGATAATAACAGTAATCTTGACGGCAGCAGCAGCCATTACAGGCATCTGGCCTGTCTTTGCCGACCAATATACCGGCGGTACAGGTGACGGCTGGTCCGCAGCTGAATCCGCGGAGCTTGATATCGACGGGCCAGTAGTGGTTATCTCAAGCGCCCAAAACCAGATATTCAAGGTGAGCGATTACAAAACCGCCGCAGCTGATATTACCATAACCGATTCTGCGGGAGGGGCTGTTACAGCTGCTAATGATATCAGGATTACAGTTCCTACTTCTTTTGGTGTGAAATGGAAGAGTTATTTTAGCGGCACTATCGATACTTCAGATGAGAACTTTGCCATCTTAAACCCAATAGCTGTATCAGCAAGCAATATAGACGTAACCACAGGCGCAGGCCCTTATATAATAGGTGATACTGTAACAGTAACCTGGGATAATACAGTAGCGACAGGAGACGGCGCAGGTACTGATAATGATGATGTGACAGGCGTGACATGTGATTTCTCATCAATGGAAGGCGGCGAAACAGTAACAATGTATGATGATGGTACCAATGGAGGTGACGCTACAGCTGATGATGATATATGGACCGCAAGTTATGATATAACAGCAGGTACAGTAGATACAGCAACAGCCACAGTAGCTGTTACAGCTACAGACGGCACAAGCACAAAGACCACAGCAGACACCACAGACTTAACAGTAGATAACATAGTACCTGTATTAACAGATGGTAATATATCTATTACATCAACCGGCTCAGGCACAGGAGGCGTTTACCTTGCAGGTGACACTGTCACAGCAGAGTGGGATGACACAGCTTCAGGCGATAACAACACAGATACCATCTCAACAGTAACCTGTGATTTCTCTGCACTTGGTGGAGGAGCAGCAGTATCCATGACAGACTCCTCAGACACCTGGACAGCATCATATGATATAGACAATACCTCAACCACAGGAACACACGCTGTATCATTATTAGCTACTGATAACGCGGGTAACACCACAACCACAGCAGATACAACAGACATTGAAGTAGGAGCAAGCACATTAACCCTAACATCTCCTGACCCCGGTACCACACACTCATTTAAGGCAGGTACTTCTCAAACAATAGCCTGGACAGCTGGGGGCGATACAACAAGTGTTACCATCACTTATTCAACCAATTCCGGCGAAACCTATCCTAATACCATAACCACAGTAGCAAATTCCGCGGGAGCTAATTCCTATGATTGGACAACAGCTTCCGATTTAAGCAGTAATGTGAGGATAAAATTGCATGACACTGATTGTTCCGCTGTTTATGACACATCGGATATTGATTTTACCATAGCCATCCCGACCCTGACTTTGTTAACGCCTTCAGCTTCAGGCATAACAATGTCCGTAGGTGACTCATATAATATTACATGGTCATCGGAAGGCGCGGTATCAGATGACTTAAGCTTGTATTTTTCCACAAATTCAGGGACAGCTTACCCAGATACCATCTCTTCCTCAGAAGCAAATGACGGTACCTATACATGGACAGTACCCGCGGAAGCCGGGTCAGAGCTAAAAGTCAGGATACAGAATGTTTTTTATCAGGAATTGAACAATACCTCTGATGCTGATTTTGATGCCGGAACCGCTTCAAGCCTTACTGTTTCAGGCAGTGGAAGCAACGGAGCCCTTCAATTAGAAGATTATGTCTTAAGTTTTTCTCCTATGACTATTACGGATAATACAGGGGTCATTACCGCGGCTAATGATATAAGAATAAGGATACCTTCTGCTTTTGGCATGACATGGAATACAGCGCATACTACAGCTGTTATTACAGGCAGCGCCGCGGGCAAGGTATCTACAGAAGTCAGTTACGAGTCTTCTGACAAGGTTTTAGTGCTGGATGTAATCTCGGACTTTACTGCCGGAGACGCTATTGTTGTTTCAGGGCTTGCTTTCAATAATCTTAGCGCTGTTTCATCATCGGATAATCTGGAACTGGATATATATAATACAGGGGCAACTTATATAACTGACAGCAATCATATTGAAATTAAACCTGCTTCTTCCGCCTTGTTTATTGGCGGAACAGGTGATGGATGGGATTACGCGCAGAGCGCGGATCTGGTATTGGAGTAGTCCATAGTCCATAGTTGACGGTCAATAGTTGATAAGAACAGGAGAAAAGAAGATGTTTAAGTTTGAGAAATTACAAGTCTGGCAAAAAGCGGTTGATTTTACCGCTGATATTCATGGATTAAGCAGAAAATTCCCTAAAGAGGAATTATATATTCTAACAAGCCAGATTAAAAGAGCGGCGGATTCTATAGCCTTAAATGTAGCAGAAGGTTCAACTGGACAGAGTAACAAAGGATTTCAACAGTTTATTGGTTATGCGATAAGATCAGCAATTGAGGTGGTACCCTGCCTTTTTGTAGGCAGAAAAAGAAAGATTATAAGCGAAGAAGATTTTAATATGTTTTATAGCGACGCAGAAGAGATAGTTAAAATGTTACAAGGATTGCGTAACTCACTGGGATAGTTTTTAGTTCATAGGCTGTTGACTATCGACTATTGACTATCGACTTTGGACTAAAAAAGGAGGCAACCAAAATGAGAAAACTTATTCGTATCTTGCTATTGACTATTGCCATACTATGGACTGTTGACTATGGACTATCGACTGCAATAGCAAACGCCAACAACATAAGCGTGAGTAATACGGTGTTGCAGAACCAGGATGTGGAAAACTCTACTGTAGAGGTGAAATTTGACATTACATGGCAAAACTCTTTTTCCGATACAGACGGTAACGGCGCGGATTTTTATGACAGGGCATGGATATTTGTTAAATACTGGGTGGTGGACGTGGACTCTGAAACAACCGGTTGGCACCACGCTACCTTGACTACAGGCGGCGCTGTTACGCCCACTTCTGATGGAAAAGGGGCATTTGTTAATATCGGCGAAGACCAAACCGTAAAATGGAACTACGGCGCGGATGATATAACAGTTTCATCTAATGTAAGGGTGCGTCTTGATGCTGTTGAAATGGTTTATATCCCCGCAGGTTCGTTTGTGTATAATTTAGCGGGCATAGGCGGTTCTACCTTTAATAACTACGGCGCAGGGTCACAGGTAACAGTTACCTCTGCCTCTGATATCCCCACAGGCGCCGCCGCAGGCTGGCCCAATGGTTATTCCGCGTTTTACATCGCCAAATATGAGGTCTCGCAAGGCCAGTACGCGGATTACCTTAATATGCTTTCAGCCTCAGATGCCGGCTCAAGATATACAGATAATTACGACAGTTCCAGGCAGTCAGTCTCTTATACTTCAGGCAATGATTATGGCTCAAGGTACTCAGCAGGCAGGCCTGCCAGGGGCCAAAATTACCTATCCTGGGATGACTGCAGGGCATATGCATCCTGGTGCGGGTTAAGGCCTTTAACAGAGATGGAGTTTGAAAAGGCAGGCAGAGGCGGCAGTACAAGCAGTACCAATGTTTATCCATGGGGAGAGACCGCCCCCTCTTCTACTACTTATACGTTTGATGAGGCGACAATCAGCCAGTACTACGCCTGTTATAATAATACATCAGCAGGCCCTACTGATGTGGGCCATTACCTGTCAGGTGATATAACCCGCACAGACGCCCAGGCAGGAGCCTCGGTTTATGGCGTTACAGACTTAAGCGGAAGCCTCTGGGAGCACCTGATAAACTGTGAGCATTTATCAGTGCCCTCTGATGGAAATGGTACCCTTACCTGGCCTATAAGTTGGCCGGACGCGGCATCAGGTAAGGGCATCCGCGGTGGTAGCTGGTACAGCGTTGCTACGCACTTGCGCGTGTCGGGCCGTGGCGGCGCTGGCAGCGCGTACGCGACTCGGAGCCACCATTTTGGGTTCCGCCCGGCCAGGACTCCTTGATGAGTTACACTTTGTTCTTTGAATTTTTTACGCTTTGGAAAAAGCTCGTATGAGTCAGACAACGCCTATAGTAAGTAAGACCTATGATTTTATTCTTTGGGTTTTACCGAAATTGGCAAAATTTCCCAAAGACCAAAGGTTCTTGCTGGGAGACAGGATTGAAACAACGTTGCTTGATTGTCTGGAGCTTTTGATTGAAGCAGTATATTCTAAGGAAAAAAGGAAGGTGTTAAGAGATGTTAACCTTAAACTTGAAAAATTACGGTTTTTATGGCGAATCAGCCGCGATATGCGCTATACCCCTCTCAGAAGCTATGAGTTTGGCGCGAGAAGTATTAATGAGATTGGTAAAATGGCAGGCGGTTGGATTAAGAGTGAATTACGCCGGAGTCTCTGAGTTTACGGATTCAGAGAGAGGCGCTTTTGATAAGGAGTCCAGGCCTTGTTTCCCGGCTCAGAAACCTAAGCCAAAAACATCGGAGTACCTTGCGCAGGTAGTAGCGGAAATCAGCGAACCTTGCGCAGGAAAAAGAAAAAACGTCCTTGATTTAAGAATGTTTAAGGATGGGCGCAAGGTCGAAAAAAGCCGGGCATCCGCGGTGGTAGCTGGAACAACGATGCTACGAACTTGCGCGTGTCGGACCGTAACAACGCTGGCAACACGAACACGAATCGGAACAACAATTATGGGTTCCGCCCGGCCAGCACTCCTTGTCAAGAGCGGGAAACAACGTTGTCATTCTGAGCCCGTAAGGCCGAAGAATCTAAATACTGGATTCTTTACTTCGTTCAGAATGACAAGGGAAAAAGCGCTCAGAATGTGACAAGAAGATAAAATGAAAACTTACAAGCATTTATTTGAAAAGATTACGAGTTTTGAAAACTTACTGCGCGCCGCAAAACAGGCGCAGAAGGGCAAGAAGATGAAACACAATGTTAGTGAGTTCAACTTTGGATTAGAAAGCGAAATCCTAAAATTGCAGGATGAGCTTAAGAACCAGGCCTACAGGCCCGGCCGATATAGGCATTTTTATGTTAATGACCCTAAGCGCAGGCTAATTTCTGCCGCGCCTTACAGAGACAGGGTCGTGCATCATGCCTTTTGTAATACTATAGAGCCGTTATTTGACAGGACTTTTATATTTGACTCTTACGCTTGCCGTGTTGGAAAAGGAACGCATAAAGCTA
Organism: uncultured Planctomycetia bacterium; assembly: GCA_964634945.1. Taxonomy (GTDB): domain Bacteria; phylum Omnitrophota; class Gorgyraeia; order JABMRG01; family JABMRG01; genus JAUVHV01. The sequence goes on from CAZWMG010000008.1 coordinate 7,533, forward strand.
TGAGCAGGTGTCAGGAATTTATAAAGAAAAACAAATATGTTTTACAGTGTGATATAAGCAAATACTTTTCATCTATTAACCATGGGGTTTTACTTTCTATTCTTTCCCGAAAGATTAGGGATAAAAAAGTGATGTGGCTGGCAGAGCTTATTATTAATTCAGCATTAACTGTTAATGGCTTAACAGGCATTCCTATAGGTAACCTGACAAGCCAGTTTTTTGCTAATCTTTATCTTAATGAGCTGGACTATTTTGTGAAGTTTGACTTAGGTGATAAGTGTTATCTTCGCTATATGGATGATTTCCTGATATTTAGCGAAAATAAACAGCATTTACATCAAGCTAAAGAAAAAATTAACCAATTCTTAGAAAGCTTTTTAAAGCTTAATTTGCACCCCAAAAAATCATCGGTATTACCCATAAACTTGGGTGTAGATTTCTGTGGTTTCCGGATTTTTAAATATTTACGTAAATTGCGAAAAAGCAATATAATGTTTTTTAAAAAAAGAGCCGTAAAGATGCAGAGAGATTTTTGCAGGCAGAAAATTAATATAAATAAAATTTCTCAATCTATAAGGGCTTGGGTCGCCCACGCTAACTGGGGAAATACTTATAGGTTGCGCGAAAAAGTAATGGAGAATTTAATTTTTAGCAGAAGTTATATGAGTACAGAAGATCGGTCTAACAGGTAAACCGGCTAACAGGTTAACCGGCTAACCAGTAGATGAGAGGTTAAAAATGAATAAGCGACTGATAATAACAGTGATTTTGACAGTAGGAGTAGCCATTACAGGTATCTGGCTTGCCTTTGCGGATCAGTATACAGGCGGCGCAGGTGATGGCTGGAGTTATTCCCAGTCTCAAGATCTTCAAATGACAGGGCCTGATGTTATTTTTACTTCAGCCGAGGGCAGTGTTGGCCGTTTGGGCCAGGTGCCTTCAGGTTATTTTATTTCCGATGTTTTGGATACCAATGGCAATTCTACTTTAGGCGTCTTAAGCTGGATAGCGGATTTATCCGCGGGCGGTGAGATAAAGTTCCGAATAGCGGGCAGTGACGACAACATCACCTGGACCGATTATTTAGGCCCGGACGGCACAGCCGGAACTTATTTTACCTCTTCAGGGGAATCTATCCCATCCGCGTTAGATGCTAAGCGTTATTTAAGATACAAGGCCTATCTTACAACAGCAGATTACACGCCTGTTTTAGACAGCGTAAGCATACAGTTTGCGGATGATAATGAAGCAAAAAGAATAATAAGTGATACCTCTGATAATAATTTTACTATCCAGACAGCCTCTATTGTTACTGCCGATGTTGAGCCTGTAAGCCTTGTAGCCGGCGTAACAGGAACTGTGGTTGTCTCGTTTACTTCTATTAACCCTATCCCCGCGGATGGCAGCATAGAGGTAACATTCCCAGTAGAATTTGACGTAAGCGCGGTAGGAGATACCGCTTCATCATCAACAATGGACGGCTCATTAACAGTAACCGTATCAGGACAGGTGATAACTATTACCCGCAGCGGCGGTAGTGAGCAGCCGGTTGCATCAGAAAGTTTAACCTTAACCAACATTAAGAATTCCAATACTTCCGGCATAACAGGGACATACCAAATAAAGACTATTCGTTCTGACGGAAACATTATTGATGAAAAAACAGATGTTTCAGCGTCAACTATTGTATCAGCAGCTACAGCAAGTGTAACGCTTAATGCTCCTGATGATATTACAGCAGGAGGAGCAAGAGCGGCCTATACTGTCACTCGTTATGATGAGTTTAGTAATTTAAATGATCAGGGAGCTGAGACATTCTATCTATATACTACATCACAAGGACAGAATGTTGGGTTCTATGATGTTGTTTCCGGAGGAAGCGCGGTTACAAGCATAGATGTTGCTGATGGCACATCAGAATCTGATTTCTGGTATTATGATGAGTTGATGGGTACATTTACTAATACTATTTCAGAGATCAATTCCGGCGCTGTATATGATGTAGGAGATAGTAGTAGTACAGATTTTGGAGATGGCACAGCATCTGGTATTGCGGTTTCAGGCTCAGGTTCTAGTGCTGAATTGGCCCTTTTAGCGAAGAACCGTTGTGGGGTGGTTTATGCAACAGATGGAATATATGATACCCCAGGAACTGCTAGAGGCGTTTATGTTTCCGGAAACTACGCTTATGTGGCTGATGATACGAGTGGCTTAAAAATTATTAATATCTCTAATCCAGATTTGCCAACTCTAACTGGGACGTATGGTACTGTTGGTAATGCTCGTGGTGTTTACGTCTCCGGCGACTACGCTTATGTTACTAATCAGATTGCCCTTGAAATTATTGACATCTCCACCCCCTCTTCACCAACCTTGACTGGGAGATACGACACGTCCGGTATGCCAGTAAATGTTCATGTTCTTGGTGATTATGCCTATGTAGCTGACTGGGGTAGTGGACTTCAAATTGTTGATATCTCTACACCTTCTTCACCAAGTTTGGCAGGAACATGTGATAGTACTCGTGCAGCAGATGTCTGTACCTCCGGTAACTATGCTTATGTTGCAGACGATACAAGCGGACTTCAAATTATAGATATTTCAAATCCTGCTTTACCTACCATTGTAGGAACTTATGATACTGCTAATAAGGCAACTTGTGTTTATGTTTCCGGAAACTACGCTTATGTGGGTGATTATCAAGATGACTTGGTAGTTATTGACATCTCTAATCCTTCTTTGCCAAGCCTAGTCGCAACTGTTAATACTACCGGTGAGCCTAACAGCCTATATATTTCAGGTGATTATCTCTATGTTTCCGATTATTATAGAGATGTAAAAATAGTAGATATTTCAACCCCATCTTCTCCTTTTGTAGCTACATTAGTAAAAACTGATTCAAATTATCCCCGAGGTGTTTTCGTTGCTAATGATTATGTCTATGTAGCTGATGGTACAAGTGGTTTGCGCATCAAGGATATGACAGATTTGACGCCACCTTCTATCATTACATCTTATGATACTTCCAGTAATGCCTGGGACGTATGTGCTCTAGGTGATTATGTCTATGTAGCGGATGCGGGACATGGCCTGAAAATTATTGATATCTCTACACCTTCTTCACCAGTTTTAACTGGAACATATGATACGTCTAGTGACGCCCATGGTGTTTATGTTTTATCCGATTATGCCTATGTAGCGGATGGTTCAAATGGCCTCCAAATCATAGATGTTTCCAGCCCAGCATCGCCAACAAGGACTGGGACCTGTGATACTCCCGGTGACGCACAAAAGGTCTATCTATCTGGCAACTACGCCTATGTTGCTGATGGTTATAGTGGTTTACAGGTGATTGATATTTCTGATTTGTCGTCGCCAACCCTAACTGGAACATATGATACTCCTGGTTTTGCCAGAGATGTTTATGTTTTAGGTGATTACGCTTACGTGGCCGATAATAGCTCTAGTGGTTTACAGATTGTTGATATTACTGATCCATCTTTGCCGAGTGCTGTTGGGTCGTATAATATTAATGATGAGGCCCACGGTGTTTATGCCTCCGGCAATTATGCTTATGTAGTTTTTAATGGCGCAGGTTTGCATATTATCGATGTTTCCACGCCTTCTTTGCCGACATTAACTGGAGCGTACGATACTTCTGGCTATGGCAGAGGCGTTTATGTCTCTGGTAACAATGCTTATGTGGCAGATGATGCAAACGGTTTACAGATTATCGATATCTCTAACCCAGCCTTACCAGTCTTGGTGGGCATTACGGAAACTCCGGGTAGTGCCAGGGCAGTTTATATTTACGGTATTTATGCCTACGTTGCTGATTGGAATTTTGGAATTGTCATTACTGATATTTCAGGCTATTCTTCTTCCGGCACATTTGCATCACGTATCATGGATAGCGCATCAAATGAAACATTTAGCACTGCTTCCTGGAATGGCGTTGTTCCAGCTGATACTACCTTGACTATCAAGGCCCGCACTTCTGATGATTCAGCAATGAGCGGAGCAACTGATTGGGCGAGCTGTTCAGAGCTTACAAGTGGTCAGGATATATCAGATGCAACCGGAGTAACAGACACAGATAGGTATATTCAATACTATATTGAGATGGCAACGAGTGATGTAACAGCTACCCCGTCTCTAAGTGATATTGCATTTGATTATAGCCGCTCAGCTACAGGTGGTATCTATGATACAGATAGTCTAAATGTTAAACATGCTGCTTCGAATAAGATAGCATTTACAACAGATATCACAACTCCTCAGAAAGCAGGCGCTGTATTTACTCTGCCGGCTATCAAGGCATTGGATACATATGGTAATTTATTAAATAATGACTATGGCGCCTCTGCCTATGCAGAGACTATCACAATCAGTTACGCGCTAAGTGGCGCCTCTGATGCCCCGGATGATAATGGAACAGACTCGTTTACTACCAATGTAGCCTTTGCCAATGGTGCGTCCACCACCTCTTTAAGTACTATTCTATACAGGGCGCAGGATACAACCGTAACTCCTTCAACAGAAGCTGCGGGATTAACGGGCCAGACAACAGAGTCTAATTCTATAACAGTAAATCCTGAAACAAAGAACAAGGTAGTATTTACGCAAGAGCCGTCCGCGACAGGAAAGATAAATTATCCATTGGATACACAGCCTATAGTTGTGATACAGGATGTTTATGGTAACCAGACAGCTGATACAGACGCGATAACTCTGTATGACTCGAGTTCAAATGAGGTATATATGGATGCAAGCGGTACATTGTCAGCAGCATCCAATCCTTTATCAGCTACTGATGGACAAGCGGAATTCAGCAACCTGGAATACAGTTTGCCAGGTTCTATATATCTGTATGCCGAAACCGCAGGTATTGACGCGGACTTTTCACAGCAGATAGCGCTATCAGTATCATCAACTTCTACGGTTGATGCGGCGGCAACGCCAGCGCCTGATTTTGATCTTGTACCGACTAATGATGATATAGACCATAGCTTTACTGTATTGAAGTTTAAGATTACAGACGCGGGAGTAGATGATACCCCAACCTTGATAGACAGGATAAAGGTAGCCATATCAGGCACAGGCGCAAGCGCCGCTACTGACATAACCTGGGCAGGCCTGTATATAGGCGAGACCCAAATCACCACTGTTACAGGTGAGGCTATAGCAAATGATTATATAACATTCGGCACTCTTCCGGATGGCGATTCTAACGCTGACCTTTACAGCTTAGCTGATAACACATCCGAAGAATTTACAGTTTATATTTATATGAAAGACGGAAAACTTACAGCAACAGAGGATGATACATATATCTTTGATGTTGATGAGACATTGATAGGAGTAGATAGCGGGTTATCGTCTCAAATGGCATCCGATTCCGCAAGCGTAACTCCGGTTACAGGGACCATAGATGTTACAATCTCTTATATAGAGGCTGTAACGGCTGCCGGAAATGAAGATGTTGAATTAACAGCAGGTATTGGTAATGATATAAAGCTTCGCGGTGTTGATGTTAATAAGAACGTAGATGAGGATTATATAGGTAACCAGACATTTAAGTTCTCAGGCCTGAACCAGATAGGAGTCTATAAACCTAAGACAGACGCTACTGTATTTGGAAACAACAAGACCATTAGTTTTACAGCAGGTGTCTCAGCGACAACGACTCTTACTGCTTACGCAAAAGAGACAGGTACTCTATCAGCCCAGGACCAGAATCACCTATCTTATGAAACATACGCGCTAAATGTTACTACTGTAGCTGCACAGGGTGATAGTATAGTTCTTACAAGCGGTAACAACCAGTCCGGCGCGATAAACGCGGTATTATCACAGGAGTTTATAGCTACTGTATCTGATGCTTATGCAAACCCTGCCACGGGTGAGGTTGTTGAATTTGCGGTAGATACAGCCCCTAATGGAGCAAGCGGCCAGAGCCTGAGCCAGCCGCAGGATGACACTGACGATGACGGCTTGGCATCTGTTCTCTTTACTCTGGGCAATGTAGCGGGAGACTATTTGATTACCGCAACTTGCGGTAGCATAACAGGGTCTCCATTGACTTATACCGCGACAGCTTTAGAGCCTACAGGACTAAATATAGCAAGCGGCAATAATCAGGTTGACAAAAAGGTTGCAGAGGATCTTAATCCTTTTGTTGTGGAACATACAGCCTCCGGCGATATACCTGTTCCTAACGTGGATATTGATTTTGAGATTATAAGTTTTCCTGATGGGGCTACCGGACAGTCATTGTCAGCGTCAAGCGCTACAACCAATTCAAATGGCCAGGCGACGGCCACCCTTACCCTTGGCACGAAGATAGGCAGTTATGTTGTGCGCGCTAGTGTTGGAGCGTTTAGTGTTGATTTCACAGCGACCGCTCTTCCTGAGACGCCTAATAAAATAATACTTTCAGGCCCTAGTTCCGTAGCGGCAGGAGGCGTATCAGAAAGCTTTTCAATATATATAAAGGATACATATGATAATTTAAGCGGCGTAACAAGCGCCACCACAATTGGTGCGTCGAGTAGCGCAAGCGCTACATCAAGCTTTTATAGCGACTCGCTCGGTGAAAGCCTTCTCGTAGATGATAGTATATTGTTAAGCATTGATACCCATAGCGCTACTTTCTATTACAAGGACACGCTGGTTGGCGTTCCGACAGTTACGGTATCTGTAACGAGCGGACAGGCAGGACTGAATACCGATAATAATAATTCCGGTATCAGTGTTATACCGGGTGGCATACATAGCTTTAAGGTTACAGGTTCAACATCGGCTATGGTTGTCGGAGGAAGCCGTGAGATTACCGTAACAGCGTATGATGTCCATGATAACGTAAAGACCAATTATAATGGTGATATAAATGTAATATTCTCAGGCGTTGCAGTCTCTCCATCTGCTCAAGCTCCAACATGTTCTGATAAGGATTCAAATGATATAGCTGTTGGCAGTTCAACTACACTTACATTCTCATCAGGCGTTGCCACAACCACTCTAAAGCCTTATAAGGCAGAGGAAGTTGCAATAAAGGCTACAGCAGGTGCTGTTACAACAGCTTCTGATAGTGACCTTGAATTTGTTGTGCGCCACGGCGCGCACGACCACCTAAAATTCGCCGCTAATCTGCCTACTCCGCAGATAGCAGGTAGTGAATTTACATTAGAGACCACCATTGATGTTGTTGATATCTATGCAAATGTATGCGATGGCGCGAATGGCGCCACTGCATATGCTCAGACAGACAAGACTGTCACATGGACTCTAAGCGGCGAAGCTAACGGCCCCTTAAGCGGAACAGATACATTTACAAATCCTATTTCATTTAGCGCTGGGCATTCAGTGAATACCTTAATCGCTACTTTATACCGCGCTCAGAATACTACAATAACTCCAAGTGTTGTTGGTCTAAGCGGAACTAATGAGGCATCCAATACAGTAGTTGTTGCAGGAGGAGAGGTTAATAAGATCCGATATACGCAGCAGCCTTCAGCTACATGTATTACTACTCAAGCCCTGGCTCAACAGCCGCATGTAGCAATATCTGATGCGTATGGTAATGATGTAATATCAGCAGAAGGAAATATCTCTTTGGCAGCATCAACAACAACCGGCACATTTACACCTGTTGCAAACGGCACCTTAAGTGCCGCGTCATTGAGTTTAGCGCTGTCATCAGGCGCGGCGGACTTTAGCGAAGTAACCTATAACTATCCTGAGAATATCTATATAAGAGCCTCAATATCCGGATATGAGCTGAATAATATCTATTCTTCATTAATAGCCTTCTCAACCGCTGATGAGGCTACTATATCAGCAGGGGCACTATCAGAGCCTTCATCTATCTCATCCTTGTCTGATAACGTGCTTGAGTTAACAGACGTCTTTGATTTTAAGGTTACTGACGGCGGGACAGATGGGTATGCTACAAAGGTAAAACAGATAGTTATTACTCAGTCGGCGAATAACACAGCTGAAAGCTGGACAGACTATATCCAGGGCGCGTATATAACAGACGGCACAACACAGATATTAGCTATTGTTGAAGAGACAATGCTTGTATTTGGAAGTGGATCAAGTATTATTTATTCTATAAGCAATGGCAGTCATAAGACATTTACATTGAAGGTATATCTAAAACCCACATTGCCGGCAGGAGCTGATGGCAAGGTAATCGGTTTTAGCGTTGATGCCGATACTTATATAGTTTTACATAATTTGAGCTCGCAATTCCCTACAACCTCACCTCTTAGCACAGAGCCTGAGGTAGCTGTTGTGGCTACTAATTTTACGGTTACAGGTGACGCTACAATGCTTGCGGGGACTTCAAATACGCTTACCCTGACAGCCGTAGATGCTAATGGCAACAAGGATAAGGATTATACGGGTGATAAGGCATTAGTCTTTAGCGGAGCTAATGTGTCAACAAATGGAAATAACCCTACGTGCACTTCATTTAGCGGTGCGGATATTGATTTTGCTGACAATACGATAATTACGTTTGTCGATGGAGTTAACTCATCGACTATTACCATGAAGCTTTATAAAGCAGAAACAGTTTCTGTAAGAGCAGGAGACGGGACACTGGTTACCGCATTAGCTGACGCTCTTCAGGTTACGGTTTCAGGTGGTACAGCATCAGACCTTCTATGGGGTACCGAACCCGGAACAGTCGCCGTGGCCAATGCGCCATGGAAGGAATTTACTGTAAATGTCACTGATGCTTATGGTAATATCGCCTCAAGTGACGCTGATGTGACTATCAGTGCATCGGGTGGGACATTGGCGGATTCTGCTACAGCAGTAGTTGCCGCGTCATCAGGTGTCGCGACCTTCAGGAATTTTGCTGTTACATGTTCAAGCTATCCAGGTATAGTAGAGATTACAGGCGAATCAGACGGGGTAACGCCAACACCGGCATCTAGTTCTGTAACTGTCGCGGAGAAATATTCAGTAACAGTCAATGTCAATGATTATACGAGTGGTGCAGCCCTTACGGAGCTTGCGTTTGATCTTCTCTCAGACGCTGGTGTTACAATGTCTAGTGAAGGATTCCCAATGACCGGAAACAGCCCGTTTGAGTTTGAGTTGCCTTATGGCACATATACATTGTCATTCGAAAAAGAACAATATATGGCACACAGCACAGAGAAGATAGCTGGAGTGGCTGCCGATGCACTCGATGGAACATATGATAACGATATAAGCTGGACAGTTATAGTATCATCCTTAGCAGAGGCTACGGCAGATTATAATGTAAAGAGCGGTATTACCTATGATGAGACTACCGATAGGCTTACTCTGCGTCTCTGGATTGAAAAGCGCGGCAAGATGATACTTAATGATGACGTAAATAAGCTGGGCCCTGCTACTATTGAAATTTATGACGATGCGACTTCTCAATGGCTAAGCGCTATAAGCCTTACACCGCCTAGCTTAACGAATACGACATCAGGCCTATATTACAAAGTTGTCAGTAACGTTAGCAGTGGAGGCACACCGGCACTAGTCGAGGGAAAGACATACTTTGCCAGTTGTAAGATAAATTATGGCGGCCTTGACGGAACAGGCAGGCTTTATGAGGGCGGCACGACATTTGCTCTTACTGTAAGCCAGAGTCTAAAGGCCGTAACTGAAGGCATTGAAATCATGACCGATGATATCAAGGCTGAGGTAACAGGGGTTACGCAATCAGTATCTGATCAGGCTGCCGCTACCCAGGCAGTTATTGTTGCCCAAACCGCTTCTACGCAATCAGCCATTGCAACGGGCACCGCCGCTACCCAGGCCGCTGTAGCAACAGGCACCGCCGCTACCCAGGCCGCTGTAGCAACAGGCACAGCCGCTACCCAGGCCGCTGTAGCATCCGGCACCGCCGCTAACCAGACCGCTATAACTACCATAGGTTCTAATCTGGCTTCAAGCGTTGCCGCGACAGAAGAGGTATTAGCGGCGAGGTCAAAGTTAGAGGGCGCTTCAAGCATATTAAATCGGCAGAGCGCTATTCGTAACAACGACACTATGGTTATAAGATACCAGACAAATACAGGGCTCGCCCCTGTAATAAGCGTATATGATCCGACCCATGATGAACGGATAGAGAGCGAGCTGATGACAGAGACGATACCCGGAATTTCAGGGGTATATGAATACGAGGTTAAATTTATATGGGGGCTTGGTGAACATACTGTTGTCTGCAAAGAAGAGACCACAGGCACCCTTGACGGTATGAATGTACAGGTTATCTCAACAGACTTAGAGGATATCTCAGGCTCGCTAACTACTGCTACAGCTACCTTGCAAGGTATCGATACAGATGAATTAGGAGGATTAAGCGTGAGGGTAGCGGATATTAATACATACGTCAGTCAGATGGTCAGTACCATTGACAAACTTTCCGCGTTAAAAGAGAAGACAACAGACCTGGCGACAGATGCTAGTGATGTTATCTATAAGCAGTTAGAGGTTGCAACGCAGAAGCTCAAAGAGATAAATGAGGGCCAGGGCATCAAGATAGAAAAGATGTATGACCTTAGTGAAGAACAGTCTGTGGATACAGATTACATCAAGAATAAGGCACTAGAGATCAAGGCATTAGTTGAACTTAGCCAGGATATCTTAGAAAAGACAGATGATACGCCTATTATGAAGAGCTGGTTAGAATCAGACGATGAATACGCATACCAAGGTGAAGAAGAATATGAAGAACAGGACCATACATTAGAACAGGATCAAGAACAGGATCTGGAAGAGGCCCCGGCGCAGGATCAAGAACAGGATCTGGAAGAGGCCCCGGCGCAGGATCAAGAACAGGAGTAATGAACAAGTGCAAAGTGCAAGGCAGATTCTTAAGTTTACATTTCGGGCATTACCTACCTGTCGGTAAGTAAGCACCATTTTGTAAATTTAAGAATATTTGCACATTTACCCTTAAAATAATATATAATAAGTAAAGACCAGGGGGGTCGATATGAAAAAAAGATGGATATTAACAGCTTTAATGGTAATTATATTTTCATTCTTAGCGCAGGAGGCGGAATGCGGCATTACCTTAAAGGCCTTGGTGGTAAATCCTTCCAAGACAAAGACGCAGACAGCCCAACTTAAGGCCTATCTGCCAAAAGAGGCATCTGCGGACGATGTTATCGATTTGGGGGATTTAAAGATAGACTATGATATTGAGAAAGGCCTTTATTTTGTGCATCAGAAATACAAGCTTAAACCGGGAGAGAGTATAAGCCGTGAGATAGAGATAAAAGATGTATGGGTGATATCAAAGGCAGAAATAGATGATCTTACCCGCCAGGCAGCGGATCTAGCCGAAAGGCTTAAAGGTACAGCCTATTTTAATATGGCGGTTACGTTGCAAAAAGATATTGAAAGCAAGGCGGAAGAGATTATGAATAGGCAGGAAAAGGCCTTAAATGCCAATCCCCGTGCGCATATAGGCGCCTATAGAAGCAATATGAATACGCTTGATGAGACTACGGCCTCTCTGGCAAAATTAGAGAAGATGGTCGAAGAGCTGCAGGAAGATAAAGGTTCAGGCTCAGAAAAGATTCACGTTAAGGCCACATGGCGGCTCATTGTAGCCATGGTTGTTGCGTTAGGCGTTCTCTCATTTATATTCTTTGTCATATGGAATCGTCAGGCTGCGGTAGAAGGAGCCAAGCGCAAAGCTGAGCAAGGTGATAAGAAAATTAGCTTCTAACTTTACAAAATAGTGCAATACTCAAAATGTAAAGTTAGCGCTTAACTTTACAAATAGGAAAATAGTGCATGGATGTTTCTGACCTGATTAGAAAAGGCAAGATTAGCAGGTTATTTCGCGCCAGGAATAAGATCAGTTTTCCCGACGCGATATGTCATATTACCCAGCATGCCGCAGGAAAGGAAAAATTATTTTCAGAAGACTCAGATTATTTGTACATGCTGCACCTTCTCAAGGCAGTAGCAGAGAAGTATAAAATCGATATTTTTTCTTTTGCCTTTCTCCCCAACCACTTACACATCTTGCTTCAATTATCAGACGACAATCTCTCTTTGGCGATGAAAAGCCTGTTTGAGAGCTATGCTAAGTTTTACAATAATAAATATAACAGGAAAGGCCATTTATTCTGCGGCTCATTCAGGCAGGCCCTCTGTTTTAGCGATAGTTATCTTTTGGCCATATCTTTGTATATACACATAAATGCTGTTAAGGCAAGGCTGGTTAATCGGCCTGAGGATTACCGCTGGTCATCCTGCGCGTTATATTCATCCGCTTTTAATAAAAAGACATTTGTTAACTATAAATTCATTCTAGAGAGCCTGGATGAGGATTTGGCAAACGCGCGAAAGATCTATTCTGCATTATTGCGTAGCTCAGAAAAGGTAAAAACAGAAGAGGTTAGGGTAGATATCAGGGCATTGGAATCTTTTAAAACAAGGGCAATGGAGTTTTTTCCGGCTTTAGTAAAGCGTACAGGCAGAGATGCCCCAGGTTTTTTAGAAGATGAGAAATTAGAGGAAGCGGTGTTGCAATTAAGGCAGATGGGAAGGTTGTCTACTCCTGAGAGCTTTACAGCGCGCAAGAATTTGATTGAGCAACTGAAGGCAAGAGGCTATACAATAAAGGTTATAGGCCAAATGCTGGGCATATCCAGACAAGCGATATACAAGACGCTTAAGTTGACAAATTCTGCAATGCACAAAATGTAAACTTAAGCGTTAAGTTGACAAATTCTGCAATGCACAAAATGTAAACAAAATGTAAAGTTAAGCGTTAATTTAGTGGCTGAATTAGGATTTAGTGGTTGATTTAGAATTTCGTATATGATAAAATTTTACACAGGAGATGATATTATATATAAAATCGGCTTATCCTGCTTATCCGCAGGTATATCACGGGCAAGTCTGCCTGTTTTAAAGCAAGTAAGCTTAAGGTATAGGGCTAAGATAACGGCAATCTTAGTTATTATGCTATCTTTCGTTATTTTATCTCCTGGTAAAAGCCTTTGCGCGCAGGATGAAGAGCATAGCGTCAGGAAGAGTAAACATTTTATTGTATATTATAGTGAAGTACCGACAGCATACGCTAGCAAGGTAACCAGAAGCGCGGAGCATTATTACAAGAGCATTATTAATTATTTAGGCTTTAACAGGTTTAACTTTTGGACATGGGAGAAACGCTGTAAGGTTTATCTATATCCTACTCAAGAGCGATATCAGGAGGCAACGGACGCGGAGCCCTGGTCAACAGGACGAGTACACGTTACCAAGAAGGAGATATCTACTTATGCGGGGAAGGAAGAGTTCCTAGATTATACGCTTCCTCATGAGATGGGGCACATAATATTTAGAGAAGCCATAGGAACCGATAAGAGCCTGCCTCTATGGATAGACGAAGGCGTAGCGACATTACAGGAGAAGGATAGAGAGAAATACCTGCTAACCGCCAAGATGCTTGTAAAGGAAAAGAACTTTATACCATTAAGCGAGCTCTCGAGTATTAGAGGCTATGATGAGATTTCGCCGGCTCTTTTTTATAGCGAGTCAGCCAGTATAATGGAGTTTTTAATAGAGAAATTTGGCAAGCGAAAATTTGTTTTATTCTGCCACCGTCTTCGAGACGGGGAAGGATGGCAAGAGGCGTTATTGCGTACGTATAAGTTTGAGAATTTGGAAGCATTAGAGCGGGCATGGGTAGAGAGTGTGACAGGTTAGATACTAGATGCTGGATACTAGATACAAGTAATTTGTATTGTGTATTGAGTGATGCGTATTGCGAAAAATCTTAATGCTATACCTGCCTGCCGGCAGGCAGGCGCGCAACGCACGACGCATAACGAAATAAAGGTACAAGGGATAAGTGCAAAAGATAAAGAGGAGATAGGGCAGATGGGCGAAGAATTTAATATGTTGGTGATAGAAGATGAAGATAGTACATTCAATGTCTTGACCGCGGCATTTAGTGACAAGAAGTATAAGCTCTGGAGGGTAACTACAGGAAAAGAAGCGCTTAATCTGATCAAGGATATCTATTTTATAGCCGTTATAAGTGAATTACGCATAGCGGATATGGATGGTGTTGAATTTATACAAAAGGCTAAAAAAATAGATTCCCGTACTAACGTAATTGTTCTTACGGCTTATTCTTTTGCTGATTCAGCTGTTCAGGCGCTCAAAGCAGGTGCTTACGCGTACGTTTTAAAGCCTCTGAACTTGGAAGAACTCAAATTAGTATTAAGGCGATCTATAGAAAATACATGTTTGCTGATACAGGCAGGACGAAAGAAGTATTATCAGGACATGTCCATGTTAGACGGACTAACAAGGGTCTATAATCACCGTCATTTTCATGAGGTCCTGGAGTGGCATGTAAACCACATAAGACGGTTTCCGCAGGCCTTCTCCTTGTTTATGATAGATGTTGATGATTTTAAAAAATATAATGATACCAATGGGCACGTAGAAGGGGACAAGGTCCTGCATAATGTTGCCCAGTTATTAGTGACTCTTACAAGAGACGATGATGTAGTCTTTAGATATGGAGGGGAGGAGTTTACCGTGATTATGCCGCAAACGCCCAACCAGCAGGCGCAGATCGCGGGGCAAAGACTAATTGAAGGGGTAAGGAAACAATCGCCGGTCACGATTAGTCTTGGGCTTAGTACCTTCCCAGATGACGCTCAGGTAAAAAAGGATTTGATTTCGTATGCGGACAAGGCGCTTTATCGCGCAAAACGATTGGGAAAAGACAGGATGTGTGTCTATGATAAGAATCTGGATCGATGAAGATATTTAGTATTATCTTAGTGATGTTAATAAGTACATTAGGCCCGTCAGGAGTCATAGCGCTGGTTGGTTATGCCAGCGTAAGAGCCTTAGGCAGAAATCCTTCCGCAGCGCCAAAGATCCTGCTCTCTATGATTCTGGCTTTTATGTTTGCGGAGACTATAGCTATCATGGGCCTGCTTATTGTTTATAATTTATTTGGAGGATAAAATATAAATTCTAAACTCTAAATCCTAAATTCTAAACAATATCGAATAACCAAAATTTAAATGTTCAAAACAAAGTTTTGAATTTGGAAAATTAGAATTTTGAATTTGTTTAGGATTTAGATATTAGGATTTAGAACTTATTTAAAAGCAAGGAGCTAAAATAATGCCGATTTGGCAGTTGATACTAATACAGTTAGTTACGTTTATCTTTATTATTCTTTTCTTGAGATGGCTGCTCTCTACCCACATAGGCCATGCTTTAAAAAGGCTGCAGCAGTTGAATCAGCAGAATCTTGAAAAGGAGAAAGCGCTAAAAGAGGAATTAGAGCGCGCGAAAAGAGAGGTTAAGAGAAAGATCGAAGAAGGCCAGCAACAGGCTGACGAAATAAAAAAGCAAGCACGGGCAGACGCAGAAAAAGATAGAGAAGGCATATTTAGCAGTGCCAGACAAGAAGCTCAAAGAATGGTTAACGACGCGACAAGAGATTGCCAGAGAAAGAAAGTTGAGCTTACCTCAGAGATGCAGCAAAAGTCGGTATATTTGGCGACTGATATCATAGGTTATATATTTACAGAACAAAATCAGAAGGATTTGCATCTGAAGCTTATTGACGAGTTAATTGACGATATAAAAAAGCTTCAGGAGGATAAGATAAAAGCAGAAGGTGACAAAGCAGAAATTGTCTGTGCCTATGCCTTAAGTGATGGCCAAAGAAAAAAAATGAAAGAGATATTGTCCTCTAAGATTAAGCGCGACATAGAGTTGATTGAAAGGATAGACAAAGAGATCATAGGGGGACTGGTAGTAAAAATAGGCGGGTTTGTAATAGACGGTTCTATAAAAAACAAGCTTAAGAAAATTTTACCAATTTTAAAAGAAAAAGCGAAGACGTTGTAATTCGTTATGCGTCGCGCGCCTGCCCCCCCGTGCATGTCATTCCTGCGAAAGCAGGAATCCATAGGCACGGGATAAGCTCCAGCAGGAATTCGGAAATAAGATGAAACAGTACTATGTTTACATGCTGGCAAGCAACAAAAATGGAACACTGTATATTGGCGTTACTAATAACTTGATTAGAAGAATATATGAACATAAAGAAGGTTTAGTAGAAGGCTTTACAAAAAAATATAATATAAAACGATTGGTATTTTACGAAGAAACAAATGATGTTGAGAGTGCAATAATTAGAGAGAAGCAGATGAAGAAATGGAAGCGACAATGGAAAATTGATTTGATTCAGAAAAATAATTCTGAATGGAAAGATTTGTATAATGAAGTAGTTGGATAGTGGATTCCTGCTTTCGCAGGAATGACACGGTGTAGGCTTGCCCCTGTGAAACAGGGGAATGACACGGAGTAGACTTACCTCTGTAAAGCTTGTCCCCGCGAAAGCGGGGAGTAGGGGAATGACACATGTGACAGGCTGATTTCTGGCAAAGGGGAAGAAGGTTGATGAATAACTTGAAAATAGCATCTTTAGATATAAAGGATACCGGTACGATACGTGAGATCAGAAAAGGTATCGTCAAGATAGGCGGCCTACCATCATGCATAAATGGTCAGCTTATTGAATTAGGCTCAAACCTGCTTGGTATGATAATTGGTTTTGAAGGAGATGAAGTTTCCGCGCTGGTTTTAGGTGATGAGACAAAGCTGAATATTGATGGAACTGTTTATGCTGAGCCGGGAGTTTTTGAAATCCCTGTCGGCAATAATTTTATAGGCCGTGCTGTAAATGCCTTTGCCAGGCCAACAGATGGAAAAGGCAAGATCGAGGAGAGTGATTTTCGCCCTGTTTTCAGAGATGCGCCGGGTGTAATGGATAGGACCCCCATTGATGAGTCCATGCTTACCGGGATAAAGACTATTGACACGGTTATCCCCCTGGGTAAAGGCCAGAGGGAGCTTATTATCGGCGACAGGGTTACAGGAAAGACTACATTGGCATTGGATACGATTCTAAATCAGAAGGGCAAGGATGTGGTTTGCATATTTTGCTGGATAGGAGGAAGCTTTTCGCCGTTTTTAAAACTTATTCAGCAGATGCATAGAGACGGAGTTCTGGAGTATAGTATTGTTGTCAGTGCCCTTGCCTCTGATTCTCCCGCGGAACAATACATCGCTCCTTATACCGCTACTACATTAGGAGAGCATTTTATGTACCAGGGTAGAGATGTTTTACTGGTCTTTGATAATCTTACCAGGCATGCATGGGTCTATCGTCAGTTATCACTTCTTTTGGAGAGGTGCCCGGGAAGAGAAGCGTATCCAGGGGATATATTTTATCTTCATTCCCAGTTGATGGAGAGAGCGGCAAAACTTAATCAGGATAACGGCGGCGGTTCAATGACATTTTTGCCGATAGTAGAAACGCAGGAAGGCGATGTTACAGGCATTATTCCATCAAACCTTATTTCAATGACCGATGGACAGATATATTTAGATACGGGGCTTTTTTACGACGGATTTAAACCAGCTATCGATTTAGGCCTTTCTGTCTCAAGAATAGGCAGCAAGGTCCAGTGTGAGGCCATAAGAGAAGTATCAGGACAGTTAAAAGCAGAATATGCCCGGTACAAGGAGCTGGCAGGTTTAACGCGCATAAGAACCAAGCTTTCTCAGGAAGTAGAATTAAAGATAAAAAAAGGAGAGACCTTAACATTCCTTCTTGGCCAGGATAAATCAAGCCCGCTGACAATAGAGGAGATAATCATTGTTTTTTATGCTTTTGATAAAGGCATTCCCGAAATATTAGATGAGGCAAAAAGAGATAAATTTAAGAATGGTATATATGCGTATATATTAAAGGAGTATCCTGATCTGATAGGAAAGCTTGCCAGCCAGAAAGCATTGACAGAAGAGATAAAGATTTTATTGGACGAGGCATTCCAGAAATTTTTTACTGAAACCAGTGGCTTGTAAAGAGTAGGGCCTGTGAGTTTTAAGCAAACGGGAAAAAATTTGTCATAAATGAGAATTTAAACTATGTTTAAATTAAATATGTTACGCAAGGAATTGATTTTTAATCAGGACATAGGTGATATAATCAATGTCTTAAAAGGTGTTGCCTCTTCCGAATTTTATCGTCTCCAGAAGGAAAAGAAAAGTTTTGATGAATTTCTGGATTATCTCCAGAGATTTTTTAGTATGGTAGATACTACAGGTTTGCGCCATCTTTTATTGGATGATTCTTCTTTGCCACAGGCCTTGGTGCTTATAACATCTGATCTGGGTTTTTTGGGAAAGCTCAATGTATCTGTGGTCAATACAGCTTTAGAACAATCCTCAAAAGATGATGAATTGATCGTTGTTGGCAAGCAGGGCATCAGATATATAGAGGAGTCAGGCAGAAATTTTACCGCTTTTGAAGGTATCACAGACGAAGTAGAATACAAAGAGGCGGATAAGCTGGCAGATTGTGTTCTTAAGGGTATTCTGGATAAGAAGTTTTGTAGAACCACTATAATATATCCACACTTTATATCATTTGCTGTTTGGAAAGTACAAACCTATCAGCTTTTTCCGTGCAGATTTTTATTCCAGGCAGGCACAAAGTCTGGACAGAAGCATGAGGAAGGCAGTATTATTATTGAACCAACTTTAGCAAAGATAGCAGAACGCTTGATAAAGATATGGATAAATTATACCTTATACGGGATTTTTTGGGAAAGTAAACTTTCCGAGTGGGCAACGCGCGTTATGCACTTGGAAGGCAGTACGCATGAGATTAAACAGATGAACAAGAAATTGCGTTCTCAATATTTTCGTCTTATACATGAAATTAGTGATAAGAATATAAGAGAAATTTTTGCGGCTAGACTTGCCTTGGAGCAAGAAGCGGTAGCGTGATTCTAGATACTAGATTCTGGATGCAAGATGCTAGGCATAAGGAGCAAGAGTGAAGAAGGAAGAAGCGAAAAAGGTACAAAAAGGCAAGGTTATCGCGGTCCAGGGGCCTATAGTTATCGTAAGGTTTGAACCTAGCCCCCTAAAGGCCGCTATCTATGATATCTTAGAGACAACGACTTACAACGGCCAGAGAGTAGTGCTGGAAGTGGTAGAGTATGTGAGCGAAAAGGCTAATGTTATCAGCAATGTCGTTAAATGTATACCATTAACATCCATCTTTGGTTTACAGAAAAACGCCGAAGTTTCCAACACAGGTTCTATGATTAATACCCCTGTAGGAGAAAAGGTATGCTCAAGGATATTAAATGTATTAGGTGAGCCAATAGATAAAAAGGGCCCTATAGACACGAAATTGAAGAGGCCTGTGCGCAGGAGAGAGAGCGCTAGCTTGAATATAGATAAGGCCAGAGAGATGCGTTTCGAGGTAATGGAGACAGGAGTAAAAGTAATCGATCTTCTCTTCCCATTGGTAAAAGGAGCAAAAACAGGAATATTAGGCGGCGCGGCTCTTGGCAAGAGCGTATTGATGCTGGAGCTTATGCACAACATTATTAGAAAGCAAAAAGGTTTTTGTGTTTTTACGGGAGCCGGAGAGAGAGTCAGAGAGGGTAACGAGCTTTATAATGAGATGTTAAAGCAGGATATATTAAGCAGATCGATCCTGGTCTATGGGCAGATGAACGAATCTCCCGGTGCGAGATTTGAGGTCGCCCATACCGGCGTTACCTTGGCGGAATATTTTCAAGAGAAAAACGAAGATGTTTTATTCTTTATTGATAGTGTTTATAGATTTGCACAGGCAGGAAGCGAGCTATCTACCTTGTTGGGCAGAATCCCTTCTGAAACAGGTTATCAACCCACTTTAACTTCAGAGATGAGTGAATTTCAGGAGAGGATTCGTTCGGGAAGTAACGCGGCTATTACGGCTATTGAGGCGGTTTATGTTCCGAGTGACGATTTAACAGATCCGGCGGTTGTCTGCATATTTAGCTATTTAGAGTCCATACTTATTCTTTCTCGTGAATATGTGCAGATGGGTTTTCACCCTGCTATTGATCCCTTGCTATCCTCCAGTTCTTATTTGGATCCGATAATTATAGGCAAGAGGCATTTTAATGTTGCGCAGGATGTCCTAAGGATTCTTAATAAATATGAAGAATTAAGAAGGATAGTTTCTATCGTCGGAGTAGAAGAACTTTCAAAGGAAGATAGAATATTGTTTGAAAGGGCGCGGAGAATGCAAAATTTTCTTACCCAGCCATTTTTTACCGCGGAACTTTATACAGGTAAGAGTGGAGAGTATGTGTCTTTGGAAGAAACTTTAATCGGCTGCGAGAAGATAATATCCGGTGAAATGGATAAAAAATTACCCGAAGACCTATACATGATAGGAGCATTATAATTCGTTATGCGTTGTGCGCCTGCCTATTGGCGAGACAGGTATTGCGCATCATGTAAAATTTTTAACGCAATACACAATACGATATACGCAATACGAATTAAGCACAACACAATACACAATACACAATACGAAAAAGAGAGAGGCAAACAATGGCGATAAAAGTCGGAGAGATGCTTGTTAGTAAAAAACTTATCACGGCTGAACAACTACAACTAGTTTTACAGGAGCAGCACAAAACAGGCGAATTGTTAGGCCAGACTTTAAACAGAATGGGCTACATGGCTGAGGATCAATTTTTATTGGTGCTCTCCGAGCAACTCAATATTCCGTTTATTAAATTGCAGGATGTTGATATTGACACTGAAGCTATAAAGAAGTTGCCGCCTAAGTTCGCGTGGCATTACAAGATAATGCCTATTAGTTTGTCCGATGGAAAACTTACTGTAGCTACTTTTGATCCCTTAAGCTCCTTAAATGATGTAGAAAAGTTTTTAGGATGCGAGGCTGTCCCTGTCTTGGCAACGGAGAGCGATTTGATAAAGGCGATAGAAAAATATTATGGAGTTGGCGCGGAGACCATAGAAAAGATTATCGCCGCGGCGCCAAGAGAGAGTGTAGCTGTAGATACGGATAAAGAAGTAACAGATATAGAGAAGATGGCAGGAGACGCGTCAGTAGTTAAATTAGTAAATCAGGTAATAGTTGAGGCTTACCAGAAGAGAGCTACTGATATCCATTTAGACCTTTTTAGAAACAAGCTGAGCCTGCGATATCGTATTGATGGGATACTTTATCCGGCTAATACATCAGAAGATATGGTGCGATTTTTTCCGGCGATTATATCTCGTATTAAGATAATGTCTAACCTGAACATCGTAGAGCGTCGTCTCCCCCAGGACGGCCGCGCTGTAGTAAAGATAGGAGATATGGAACTTGACTTAAGAATATCGATTATACCTACACGCTATGGCGAGGGGCTGGTAATAAGGATACTGCCTACAAAGATGCTTTTTAGCTTAAAGGGCCTTGGGCTGCAAGATGCAGAATTAAAGGTGCTGGAATCGCTTATATACAAACCGCACGGTATAATTTTTGCTACAGGGCCCACAGGAAGTGGAAAGACTACTACATTATACGCATGTCTTAATAAGATAAAAAGCACAGAGAACAAGATAATTACATTAGAGGATCCTATAGAATATGAACTTGAAGGGATAACGCAGATTCAGGCTATGCCTGAGATTGGGCTTACTTTCGCTGCCGGTTTAAGAAGCGTATTAAGGCATGACCCTGATGTCATGATGGTTGGAGAGGTAAGAGACTTTGAAACAGCGGAATTAGCTATCAGGATTGCCTTGACGGGTCACTTGATCTTTTCTACGGTACATACTAATGACGCCGCGGGCGGCGTAACAAGATTGCTTGATATGGGGGTTGAGCCGTTTTTGATAACATCCTCTGTGAGAGGTTTTATCGCGCAAAGGCTCTTAAGAGTCATCTGTCCTGATTGCAAGGAAGAGGACACATCAATAGGAGACGAGATCAGAAAACAGATAGTCCGGGAGATAGCGGAGTTTCGCCCGTTTTATCGTAAAAATCCTAAGCTATATAAAAAGTTTGTTGACCTCAAGGAATCTGATATCCATTTTTACAGGGGTAAAGGCTGCGAGGCATGCAACTTTAATGGTTTTAGAGACAGGACAGCCATATATGAGATATTGGTAGTTAACAAGGCTATAAAAGAATTGATATTGAAAAAAGTATCTACGGATATCATACGAGATGAAGCGGTAAAGCAAGGTATGAAGACTCTTCGATTGGCTGGATGGGAAAGAGTTATTGAGGGCACTACAACGCCTGACGAGGTAATAAGAATTACACAGATTGAGGAATAAGAAAAAAGTCATGTTCCCTATATCTATTCTTGATACAAAGACCACGGCCACTATCTTAAAAGGCATGGCTTCGTGCGTTATATTGCCCGGTGAAGAAGGCGAGCTCTCTATAATGGATTTCCACCAGCCGATAATAGCTTGCCTGAAAGAGGGGACAATCCAAATAGATAATTCCGATTCTATCCGCATTAAAAAAGGGATTGCGCGAATGGAAGGTAACGAGCTTTCAGTTCTAGTGGAAAAGTCAGAAAAATAATTTGTATTATATAAAATACTTTAGCGCGATAAAAAATGACAAAATTTAATTACGAAGCAAAAAAAGGCCCAAAAGAGATTGTTAACGGAACAATTGAGGCAGATACCCAGGAAGCCGCGGTAGACAAGCTGAATCAGATGGGGTATATGCCTATTAGTGTTGTTCCTGCCGGCAAGGAGACGCCTGAAAAGAATGCTGATGCAAAGGATAAGGATAAAAAGGCCATTCAGCCATTATTGCCGGGCAAGGTCCGCTCTAAGGACCTTACTATATTTATAGAACAACTTGCCAGCTTGATTAAATCCAAAGTGCCTATATTGGAGGCGATAGAGGTCCTTCATGAGCAGATAGAGAGCCCGGCTTTACGAAAAATAATATTGCATATCCAAGCTGAGGTGAGAGAAGGGAAAACATTATCCCATGCTCTCAGTAGATATCCGAAAGTTTTTCCTTTGTTGTATGTCAACATGATTGAGTCCGGAGAAGCGGGAGGCGTGCTTGAAAAGACTCTTATGCGGCTGGCTGAGTTTAGAAACAAGGAAGAGGAGACAAGGGCCAAAATAGTTTCAGCTTTGGCTTATCCGATCTTTATCATAATAGTCGGAATAGTTACTATATTTGCCTTATTTATTTTTGTTATCCCACGGATGACCTCTCTCTTTGGTGAAATGGGGCAAACCATGCCTTTACCAACCAGGATGCTACTGGCAATGAGTAATCTGGTTAGGAGTTATTGGTATTGGATACTCGCGGCAGTTGCGGGCATGATGTTTATGGTCAAGCGAAGTGGAAAAAATAAGAATGAAAAGATTGTTCTGGATAGACTAAAGATTCAATTACCACTTATTGGAAATTTTATAAGGAAGACGTTAATAGCGGAGTTTTCTCGCACATTTGCCCTCCTTCTTGCTAATGGTATACCTATATTGCAGGCGATAAAGATAACTATACCAACTTTGAGCAACGAAGTCTTTAAGAATGAGTTGAAAACAGTGCATAAGAATATAATTGATGGAATGAGTCTGGAGCAGAGCATGAAAAAGTCACAATGGTTTCCGCGTTTTATGACTAATATGCTTGCCGTAGGTGAGAGAGGAGGCAATCTGGAAGAGGCGTTATTGGATGTAGCTAAATTTTATGAGAGGGAAGTTGATAAGACAACTAAGATTATAACCTCCCTGCTCGAGCCGGCGATAATCTTAGTGACAGGGCTTATAGTCGGATTTATTGTATTTGCCATGCTCTTACCGATATTCCAGCTGAATTTTGGAGTGAACTAAGAAAATAGAAAAGGAGAATAATATGATGCTATTAAACCATCGCAAAAAGAAGGCCTTTACCTTAGTCGAGCTTTTATTGGTTGTAGTTATACTTGGCGCGTTAGCAGCCATGATAGTGCCAAGACTCGTTGGCCGCACGGAGCAGGCAAAGGTTTCTATTGCCAAAGCGGATATTACCTCTAATATACCATTAGCATTAGATCTCTACGAATTGGATAATGGTAAATACCCAACTACTATTCAGGCGCTTATCTCTAACCCGGGCGGGTTAAAGAGCTGGAACGGCCCTTACGCTAAAAATGATCCTATAGACCCTTGGGGCAATGAGTATAAATATAGATATCCATCTTCCCATGGTAAGGACTATGATTTGTATTCGTTAGGCCCGGATGGAGTAGAAGGCACAGATGATATTACAAATTGGAAGAAGTAATATTGTTGTGTGCATAACAGCAAGAGTTTTTTCACGCAATACGCAATACCTGCCTCGCCAATGTACTTTGCGCAAAGTCGCCGGCAAGGCGGGCCTGCCTTACCGACAGGCGGGCGCAATACGCAATACGAGAAAGGCTTTCACATTAATTGAAGTAATGCTGAGCGTAGCCATTTTATCAGTCGCCCTCGTTATGATACTGCAGGCGTTTGCGCATTCTCTAAATATATTACGTATAACGGAAGATAACCTAACCGGGACCTTGCTAGCCGGTAATAAGATGGCAGAAGCGCAGATACTGGCTAAAGGAGACTGGAGTGGTTTTGAAAATGGGGTGGATGAGAAATTTAAACTTGATGATATCAAGTGTGATTGGGAGATTGACGTAACCCCTGTCGAGTTTGATACAGAGGAAGCCTCTGAGGGAGGCGAAACCTTGAATGAGGTCAATGCTTTATTGTCATGGGAAGAGGGAAAGAGAAAAGGCGCTATCCCCCTCGCTACATATATGAGGAGCTTTAGCAGAGATAGATGAATAACCCTGTTGAAGTTTCCATGCCATACTTTGCGCGAAAGAAGAATTACGCGTTTACATTAATAGAGATCCTTGTAAGCGTAACCATAGTTTCTTTGGTAGGTGTAGCGCTATATTCTATATTCGCAAATGGGATAAACGCCTGGCGCAAGGGCAGCGAAAATAAAGACTATGCGCGAAAGATAAGACTTGTCTCCGAAAAGATGACCGGTGAGATAAGAAATGTCTTTGAATTCTCTATGATCGCTTTTGAGGGTGAAGAAGATTTTTTTATGTTTCCGGCCCTGATACCGACAACAGAGGATCAAGACGGGGATATGATTACAGAATATTCTCAGGTAGGAAGAATAGCGTATTTTTATGACAATAAAAAAGACGCGTTTTGCAAAGAAGTTAGGACCTTGCCTGAGGCCCTTAATGAAGAGGAGATAGGTGACGGCGAGGTGCTGATAGAAGGCGTTAGCGGATTAGAAATAAATTATTGCTATCTTGATAACTTATCAGGTGAATATAAGTGGAAAGAAGACTGGAACAAGGAAGAACAGGATAGCATGCCACAGGCGTTAAGTGTCAAAATCTCTTTTAAGAAAGACGTAATGAAGAATGATGAGTTTAATAAAACAGTATTTATTCCAATGGGGACGGGCGAGCAAAAAATGGACGCAGGTAGCGTTACACAGCAAATAGAAGAAGATGGGGTAGATGATGATGGATACTAGATACTGGATGCTGGATGCAAGAAGAAAGGTTACAAGTAATTCGTATTGCGTGATACGTGATGTGTATTGCAAAAAATCTTAACGTTATATGCACGACGAACGACGAAACAAAGGCACAAGGTCAATATGATAATTAGGAGTAAGACAGCGAGTATATTGATCCTTACTCTTTGGATGGTGAGTTTTCTAACTATCTTTGTTGTCGGGCTCGGATATAAGGTGTCAGGCCAATTGCGCTTAGCCTCACATATGCAGGATAGGCTAAAGATGTACTATCTAGCTAAGGCAGGCATAGAGAGGGCAACTATCCGATTTGTTATGGATGAGACGCCTAAATGTACGAGTTTGGATGAAGAGTGGTCAAATAGTGAAGATTTTTTTAAAGAGGCACCTCTCGGTGACGGATATGTAACGGTTAGCTACCAGTTAGAAAATGAAATTGATGGCAAGGAGTCAACAGAAGACGTAGTTATGTATGGGTTAGTCGATGAGAATAGCAGGATAAATATAAACACGACCCCGCTTCAGATACTTAAAAACATGATCGAGAGTACAGATGAAGCCGAGACGGAAGAGGTCTCTGATATTGCTAACGCCATTCTTGATTGGAGGGATAGAGATGTTATTCTCTCTCCCGGTGGCGCAGAGAATGAATATTACGAGGGGCTCGAACTGCCCTATTCATGCAAGAACGACGATTTTCAGGTTGCCGAAGAGTTATTGCTGGTAAAAGGTGTGACTCCGGATATCTTTTTAAAGCTTTCTGATATAATCACGGTTTATGGCGAAGGCAAGGTCAATATTAACACAGCAGATTGGCGTACGTTTTACGCGATGGGACTAAGCAGTGATCTTGCAGAGAGAATAGTTCAATTTCGCAGAGGTGAAGATGATATAGATGGGACAGAAGATGACAATGTTTTTAATACCGTTGCGGAAATAAGAAACATTGGGTCATTGTTTACTGAGGAAGCGGAAGAGATAAACAGCCTTGTTTCTAGCAATGCGCTTACAGTACAATCAAATATTTTTAGGATTAACTCAGAAGGTATTATTCAAAAAGGTGATTATAGCATAAAGCGAAGTGTAGTTAGCGTGGTAGAAATAGTCCCTAATGAGAGCCCCAAGACGCTTTATTGGCATGAGTACTAATAAAGGTACAAGGATAAAGTGCTAGATACTGGATACTAGATGCAAGATGCTGGATTGTTCATCGAGATTCAAGCCGCTCCTTATGATGACAAACGTGGAACGACAGACAAGTGTTATGCTGAGAGTGATAAGTAAGTTTTGTTTTAACATGTGTTACCAATAAAAAACAGGATAAGATGAAGTTATCATTTGTAAGAAAAAACCCGATTATGACTGTCTTGGAAATAGATGGCGATTGGCTTAAAATAGTGCAGGTTAAGCCGTCAAGAAAAGAGAGTAAGATAGTTAGGATTGTAGTTGAGAAGATGCTACCTGACTCAGACGATAAGGCCCCTGATCGTATCACAGCGCTACTTAAAGAGCTAAAAATAAATCCAAATCTTTTAACAGTATCAATACCGCATCAGCTTGTAGTTATTAAAAATCTCGAATTACCTTCCGTGAATCCTGTGGAGGTAAAAGATATGGTCGAACTGCAGATAGGCAAGCAGACGCCTTTTACAAAGGACGAGATAATCTATGATTATGAGATAGTCAGTACTAACGCGGAAGGTTACAGCAGGATCATATTGGTTATTGTCCATCAGGATGTTGTTCGGTCGAGCTTAAAAACATTAGAAAAGGCAGGGCTTAAGACGGAGAAGGTCTCTTTAAGCTCCGAAGGATTGTTTGCCTGGTACAAAGTCGCCTCCAAGGAAGAGGTTACTGACCAGCCATATGCTCTTATAGACGTAGATTATGACAAGAGTGATTTTATAGTTGTCTTAAAAGGGAAAGTTATATATTACAGAAATATATCCATAGGTTTTTTGCAGTCAATAGAAGCGCTTGAGAAATGGCACGCGAAGTTTATCGAGGAGATAAATCATTCTATATATGCTTATCATAGTGAGATGATAAACGAGGAGATCGCAAAGATCGTTATAACCGGGGCTAAAATGCTTAGCGGCAGCCTGAACAAGGATGTTCTAAAAGCTGTAGTTGGCCTGCCCGTCGATATTATACCTCAGATAGAGAACGCCCCATTAACAGATAAATGCCTTAAGGAATATGGCGAGATAACAAAAGATGTCTCTCTTTCCTGTCTTTTTGGCTTAGGGCTTAATCCTGACGGGGCAAGGATTAATCTTATACCGCAGCAACTGCAGATAGAGAAAGGGGTAAGGGAGAAGGGCAGAGACTTATACCTTTTTGGTATCTATTTAGCGTTTATTCTGGCAACAGCTTCAAGTATTTTTTTAGGTAGGCTCTATACAAAAGAGCAGTATCTAGGGGAATTAAAGCAGCAGGTTTCCAAAGTTCAGCACAAGATCAGCAGAATAAATGATATGATAGATGAGACAGAGGGCATAAAGATGCGCAGTAGCACCAGAAACCTTATGCTTAATTTTATCTTTGAAAAACACAGGGTTATTCCCCCGGACATATATTTAACATCAATTCGCTTTAATGGGAAGGACCGCCTGACTATTCGCGGGGCATCACCGGTTATGTCAGAGATATTTACTTTTGTTAACGTATTGGAGGAGTCAAAATATTTCCAGGATGTTAAGACAAAGTTTGTTACGACCCGTAGCGTAAAGGGCAAAGATCTGACGGAATTTGAGATAATCTGCCCTTTAGATAATAGTCTTGAGGAAGCGTTAATCCTGTTGGATAACAGCCAATCAGGCGAACAAGAAGAAGATCGATGAAAAATATTTTTTCAAAATTATCGAAGAGAGAGAAGTACGTATTATATATCTCAGCCGTTGTTATAGTGGCTGTATTTTTTGATAAGATAGTTATCAAGCCGCTTATGCAGAGAATAGAAACACTTAATAAAGAGATATTTATCCATGAAAAGCGGTTGCAAAAATCCCTATATCTATTATCGGAAGAAAAGCTTATTATAAAAGAACATAATAAATATACGAAAAATCTGAAACAGGTTTCTTCTGACGGTGAAGAGAAATCGAGACTCCTTGCGGAGATAGAAAAGACAGCAAGAAAATCTTCGGTTGCCTTAAAGGATGTAAAACTTGGAACTACGGAAAAGGCAGGCCCGTACACAAAATATACGGTTGAGGTAGTGGGCGAGTCCAAGATAGCGTATCTTATGGACTTTATTTACCAGCTGGAAATGTCACCAAGGATCCTGAAAGTGCGAAACTTTTATCTGGCCCCAATAAAAGAACATTCTGAGACCTTGAGGGCACAAATGACAATTACAGAGACTCTTATCTCCTCTAAAGAAGCCGCGACTGATTGATCGGACAGATTACCATTGAGAATAGTAAGTAAAAAATATTTATTCTACCCTGCTTTTTTTATGGTTTTAGCTTTAATGATTTATTTTGGGCTCTCTGCCTACATAAATTATATATATGTCCCTAAAAAAATAACACCTATAGTAGGAACGTATATCAATTCTGATTTATTTAAGCCTTTGGAGATCTCTGTTAGCGAGGTAGCTTTTCACCCCTTCAGAGGTTTTGTATTGCATGATCTAATAGTCAAAAGCCCGACGACATTACAAGGCAAAGATCTTTTGCGCGCAAGGCTTGTTGATATTGATATCGCTTTTCTGCCATTATTATGGAAGAAGATACATATAAAAAGGCTCCGTATCATAGGGGCCGATCTTACTGTAGGCCGCGATGCTAAAGGCGCCTGGAACTTTAACCATCTAAAGGATCTTTACAATACAAAGGGTGATGACTGTTTTGATATTACTATAAGTGAAATGCGTTTACCCAGATGCAATATGGTTTATATGGATTATTTTAAGAAGGATAATTTCATTGAACGTGAATTCGATAATATAAAAGTCCGGCTTAATCGCTACGCTGAGTCTATGTATAGGGTTACTATTTCAGGTAGTGACAAAGACAGATCAAGAGAGTCTATCTCCTTGACATTGTTCTACGACGCGGTTAAAAATTCCGCAAAGGGAAAAGCGCGGCTCGCTACTACATACATTAATGACTATTGGGAATATTATCTAGACGAAGCGCTCAAGCCATGGCGCGTTACATGCGAAACAACAAAACTTGATACGACATTTTCTTACGCTGACAATGTTTGGACATTGGATGGTAACTACCATATAGATAAGGCTATATTGAGTTATGGAGAAGCCGCGATAACCGCGGATATAGTAGTTGGCCATGAGTTGACATGTTTCAGTAATTCGGCAAATAGAGCAGAGTCGCATATAGAGGCTCGTCTAAAGGATGTCTCATCTTTGCTAGGTAATTATAGGTTGCTTGATGAAGGTAAATGTTATATTATAATTGAGAATGACCAGATTAGGATACAGGAGATATCAGGTTTTGTAAAGGGCCAGCCCGTAGCCTTGACAGGCAAATTTATATTTGGCGATAAGCGTAAACTGGACTTAAGCGGTACGATAGCTGATGTGAAACATGATTTCTGTTTAAATCTTCCAACATATACATATGGCACAGCTTATTGGGACCTGAAAAAAGATGATTCCTTCGTCAGCATAAACGCGGATATGCAGGACTTGAAGGATTCAGTATTTAGCCTCACTGTTAGAGGCGATATAAATGTTGAAGAACTTTCAAGGCTTCTAAATATGGACAGGGAAGACCTTTTAGGCAGAATAAATTTTTCAGGCAGCTTAAAAGGTGAGGCTGATGAATTGGATAGCCTGCAGGGAAAACTTGCGGTTATTGTGGATGACCTTTCCGTCCTTAAGCTGCAGCCGGTTTCTTTTCATTTTGACATGAAAGCTAAAGATGGCATATTCGAAGGTGAAATGCCATCGGCGCATTTCTATAAAGGCAATATACGCGGCAAGATACGGACTAACATGGAAAAAATAGGCGCGGAACTTTATATTAATGGGCTTGATATGGATAAATTTTCAAAGATACACCCACAATTGGAAAGCACAACAGGGCAATTAGCGGGATCCATCTCTTTTGTAAGCAAAATAAAGAACTCTTATGATACAATAAAAGGGTATGGTAGTATCAGGTTAAGGAATTGCGATGTTCGCAAGACGCCTTTCTTTACATCTGTAGGAGAGGGCATGAAGGAATTTGACAAAAACTTTGAAATGCCGGTTTTTAAAAAGGCAGAGGTAACATTCTTTATCGCGGATAAATGTTTTAATGTGGTTCATGCTTTTTTTATCGCGGATAATTTAAATGTGCACTTTTTAGGGAAGATAACATTTGATGGCGTATTTAATATAACAGCGGGAGGAAAGATTCTTGGGGATGGATTTTTGAAGCAGCTTCTATTGCCCCATCTTTTAGCGTTTAACCTGCTTAAGGATGTCGTAGAGATTAATGTTGTTGGAAAATGGCCCAACCTAAGATCAGCGGCTAAGGTTGAGCCAATGGCATGGCTCAATGAATTTTTTAAAGTTGGAGAGAGAGCAAGGCCGGAAAAATATGACCTTGATAAACTCTGGGGGACGGTCCTAAAGGGGACACCCCTATGCACGGAAACAGATAAAATTTAATGAAAATGCATATCTTTATTACATATAAATAAATAAGGATATCATTATAAAAAATAGCAAAAAACCAGTGAAACTCAATGTTAGGGGTGTCCCCTTTCTATAAGGAAAGAGATGAAACAGCCGAATGTAATATCGAATTTTATAACAGAGATTATCGACAAAGACCTTAAGGCCGACAAATATGGCGACAAGGTTTGTACGCGTTTTCCGCCGGAACCAAACGGGTATCTACATATAGGACACGCTAAATCTATATGTTTGAATTTCAGTCTCGCCGCTTGGTACAAGGGTCTTTGCAATCTTCGCTTTGACGATACTAATCCAAGCAAGGAAGAGCTTGAATACGTAAAATCAATTGAAGCGGATGTTAAGTGGTTAGGCTTTGATTGGCAAGACCGGATTTTTTATACATCGGATTATTTTGATAAGCTTTATGAATTCGCCGTTAGCCTTATCAGGGCTGAAAAGGCGTATGTCTGCGATCTTAATTCCGAACAGATGCGAGAGTATCGCGGCACATTGACAGCGCCGGGGAAGATAAGTCCCTATCATAACCGATCGATAGAAGAAAACCTGGATCTTTTTAAGCGCATGAAAGAGGGTGAGTTTGAAGATGGCTCAAAGGTCTTACGCGCTAAGATAGATATGGCGCATCCTAATATTGCGATGCGAGACCCGGCGATATACCGGATAAAAAAAGAGTCTCACCACAGGACTGATAACAAGTGGTGCATTTATCCTATGTATGATTTTGCGCATTGTTTATCGGATTCGATAGAGAAAATAACTCACTCCACATGCACATTGGAGTTTGAGAATAACCGCCCGTTGTATGACTGGATACTCGATGCCCTAAACGTTTACCATCCGCAGCAGATAGAGTTTGCGCGTTTAAACTTAAGCTATACTATTCTTAGCAAGCGCAAGTTGATAGAACTTGTAAAGGGAAAATATGTAAATGGCTGGGACGACCCTCGTATGCCCACTATATCAGGGTTAAGAAGGCGGGGTTACACACCAAGTTCAATAAGAAACTTTTGCGCCGAGATAGGTGTTTCAAAAGTAAATAGCCTTATAGATATTGTGGTTTTAGAGAATAGCCTGCGTGAAGAGTTGAACAAAAGCGCCCCTCGCGCAATGGCAGTTTTGAAGCCTCTTAAGGTAACAATCACAAATTATCCGGAAGGGAAGGAAGAAGAACTTATTGCTATTAATAATCCCGAGGATGAAAATGCCGGCACAAGAAAGATACCTTTTTCCCGTACATTATATATTGAGCAGGATGATTTTCAGGAAATTCCTTCGAAAAAGTTCTTTCGCTTGGCCCCTGGTAGAGAGGTGCGTTTACGCTATGGATATTTTATCAAGTGCGAGGAGGTAATAAAAAATCCAAATGGCGATATAGTGGAGCTTAGATGCAGCTATGATCCAGAAACCCGCGGCGGCGACGCGAAGGATGGCCGTAAGGTAAAGGCGACTCTGCATTGGGTGTCAGCATCGCATGCGCTTAAAACTGAGGTACGGCTTTACAATCATCTATTTTTGAAACCAAATCCTGATGATGTGGTTGAGGGCAAAGACTTTAAATCAAACCTAAATCCGGATTCTTTACAAACGATCTACCCTGCTTATGTAGAGCCGAGTTTAAAAAATTCAAAGCCAGGCGATTCATACCAATTTGAAAGGCAGGGCTATTTTTGTATTGATAAAGACTCATCAAAAGAAAGACTCGTCTTTAATCGTACAGTGGCCTTGCGTAATACCTGGGCCAAGATATCTAAAAAGGCCTAACTTTACAAAAAAGTGCAATACTCAAAATGTAAAGTTAGGATTATACTTGCTTAGAAGTACGAGTAACTTACGCACTTATTTTGTATTGACATTATATAGTCCTATATGTTTAAATAACAGAGAAAAGGAAGGGGAGGCCATAATAGGGCCTGAGAGTTCTGCTAATAGCAGATTACCCATAGAACCTGATCCACCTTTACTTTTTACAATAGCAGATATTGTTTTCAAGCCAAGGTGGACTCGCTGCTTTCGGTGTTCGGTATCAGATGATAGGTTATCGCAAAGATTTGTGTTGCCACAAACGATAACCGAATATTAAAAACCAATAACCGAGAAAGCGGGTCTGGATAATGCCAGCGCAGGGAGGATAATATCTTACCCATGCTTTCGGCATGGGTTTTTTGCGTTAACAAGAACGATTTTTGTTAAAGACAATATACCCTGAGGCACCCAAAAAGGCCTAACTTTACAAAAAAGTGCAATACTCAAAATGTAAAGTTAGGTAAAATGAGATAAAATGAATAATATAAGAAGCTATAATTTGTATCTAGTCTTAAGTTCGGAATACACGAACAGAAGGCCTATTTTAGATGTAGCTAAACAGGCAGTTGTCGCGGGTGTTGATATTCTACAGATGCGCGAGAAAGGTATGTCTGAAAAAGACTTGCTGACGCTTGGTAAAGACTTGCTATCATTGTGTAGGGAATTTAATACTACCTTTATTGTAAATGATAGTCCGTATTTAGCGAGAGATTTGAATGCGGATGGTGTTCATTTAGGGCAGGAAGATATTAAGAGGTGCCCACTTTTAAACGCGCGAAATATAATAGGGCAGGGCAAGATAATAGGTATCTCTACACACTCGATAGAAGAATTCAGGAAAGCCAATTCTGAGGATTTTGATTATATAGCTTTTGGCCCGATATTTCCGACAAAGACAAAAGATTATTGCATAGGAGCAGATGAGATAGATGAGGTGCTTGACATCACTAGTAAGCCAGTGATATTTATCGGTGGGATTAATATAGAGAACGTTGGTTTGCTCTTGGATAAGGGCGCAAAAAATATAGCAGCGATACGTGCTATTGTCGGATCTGATGATGTTGCCGGCGCGATAGATAGTTTCAGGAAAAAGATCAACTCATATAATACAGAGATAAGAGCATGATATTAAGGATAAACGGAGATGATGAGAATATCGTCAAGTGCGATAACCTTTTAGAGCTTATTAACGCTAAAAAGCTAAAAATAGACAGAATAGTAGTGGAGCATAACCGCAAGATTGTTCTTAAGCAAGACTGGTCCAGGGTTGCATTAAATGAAAATGACAGCATAGAGATAGTCAGCTTTGTAGGAGGGGGATAACATGGAAGATGTTTTACGTATTGCCGGTAAAAGCATAAAAAGCAGACTTTTTATAGGCACGGGAAAATTTCCAGATAAGGCTATTGTGCGAAAGGTGCTTGAAGCAGCTCATGCGGATGTTGTTACAGTTGCCCTAAGAAGGGTTGATATGGGTTCTGTTGATGAGAACATCCTGGATCATGTGCCCGAAGGCTGTGTAATAATGATTAATACATCAGGCGCAAGAGACGCGGATGAAGCGATAAGAATGGCCCGGCTTGGAAAGGCAATGGGGTGTGGCGATTGGATCAAGATAGAAGTTATACCGGATAACAAGTATCTTTTGCCTGACAATATAGAGACCTTGAAGGCTACAGAGATTCTGGTAAAGGAAGGCTTTACGGTTCTTCCGTATATGAGCCCTGATCTTAGTATTGCAAAACGCCTTGTAGGAGCCGGAGCTGCCGCTGTAATGCCCTTAGGTTCTCCCATAGGAAGCAACAGGGGGCTAAAGACAGAAGAGCTTGTACGAATAATGGTAAGTGAGATAGATATTCCTGTAATAGTGGATGCCGGTATTGGATGGCCGTCTGAGGCGGCAGCATGTATGGAGCTTGGCTGTGACGCTGTTTTGGTAAATACAGCTATCGCTACAGCGGATAATCCGATAGCTATGGCAGGTGCTTTTAGTTGTGCGGTTAGCGCGGGCAGAATGGCGTATTTAAATAGTGGTATAGCTGCAAACGAATCCGCAAACTCATCCTCACCCCTTACAGGGTTTTTAAGGGATGTCAAATAAAAGAGCACTTAAATTATGAGTTTTATCAATTTGATTAAAAAATATGAATCCGCTGAATTGAGCAAGAGGATAGATTCTGTGCTCAAGAAAGATATAGAACAGCTTCTCTCCAAGGATACATTGACTTCGATGCAGTTTCTTTCACTTCTTTCTCCGGCTGCTTCTTGTTGCCTTGAAGAGATGGCAAAAAAAGCTCACAAGATTACCTTGCGAAATTTTGGAAAGGCTATACAGTTATATACGCCAATATATATATCTAACTACTGCGATAATAATTGTATCTATTGTGGATTTAATATAAATGGAAAAAGCCCCAGAAAAAAGCTTACTATGGACGAGCTTGACATCGAGGCACGATATATCGCGGATACAGGCTTAAAGCATATACTTATCCTTACAGGTAGCTCCAAATCAAAAAGTCCCCTCTCATACATAAAAGATTCTATAAAGGTGCTAAAGAGATATTTTAGCTCTATATCCATAGAGATCTATCCATTAACAGAAGATGAGTATGGAGAGCTTATAGAAGAAGGCGTAGACGGACTTACAATATATCAAGAGACATATAATAGGACTATCTATGATAAGGTTCATCTTAAAGGGCCTAAGAAAGATTATGCCTTCCGTCTTGATTCAGCGGAAAGAGCCCTGAATAAGAAAATGAGAACAGTTAGTGTAGGAGCCTTGCTCGGCCTAGGCCAATGGCGAGAAGATGGTTTTTTCGCCGGCTTACACGCGAAATATCTCCAGGATAAATTTCCAGAGGCGGAGATAGCTATATCGGTACCACGGATAAGGCCCCAGACAGAAGAGTATAGCCCGCAATATGATGTCTCAGATAGAGACATAACACAGCTTATACTGGCGTTAAGGATTTTTTTACCAAGAATAGGCATCACCCTCTCGACGAGAGAAGGTCAGGGCCTGAGAGATAATATTCTACCGTTAGGCATTACCAAGATATCAGCGAACTCCACCACTGTTGTCGGTGGCCATACATTGAATAAACCGGAAGAGGCTACTGAGCAGTTTTCTACAAGCGACAAAAGGAGTGTGGCAGAGATAAAAGAATTTTTACTAAGTCGAGGGTATCAGCCGATTCTGAAAGACTGGGTCTAATCAGGGGACACTCCTAAAGGGGGCACCCTTAAGCACAAATAATGTAGAAATCTATTAATTTTTAAAATATGTTTATTAAAACAAAAAAAAGAAAAAAAGAGACCAACGGCGCGATTAAGGGCGCCCCCTTAATAGGCATAGCCGGCTGTGGGGGGATAGGCTCTAACTGCGCTTCTAATCTTGTACGAAGCGGTTTTACTAAATTTAGGATAGTAGATTTTGATGTTGTGGAGAAATCGAACCTGAACAGGCAGTTCTTTTTTTTGGACCAGATTGGCATAGCAAAGGTGAATGCCTTAGAGGTGAATCTGAAAAGAATAAACCCTGAGATAGAGATAGACGCTATCCAGCAAAGGCTAACCCGTTTAAACGCAGCAAAAGTTTTCGCTGATTGCAGTATTGTGGTAGAGGCGCTTGATGAAGCAAAAGAGAAGAGTATGCTTGTATCGAGCATCTTAAATAAGGCAAAGCTTATAGTTACAGCTTCGGGCGTAGCAGGGTTTGGGGATTCGGATAAGATACGCGTTAAAAAAATAAAGGAAGACCTTGTTCTCGTCGGAGACCTAAAGACGGGGATAGATAAGGCGCCACCGCTTTCTCCAAAGGTCAACATAGCGGCGGCAAAGCAGGCGGATGTTGTATTGGAATACGTGTTAAGAGGATCTGTATCGTGAAGGCGATATCGCTATTTTCAGGCGGCTTAGATAGCATACTCGCTACGAGGTTGATCGCTGACCAAGGCATAGATGTCGAGGCGCTTTATCTTAAGACTGTATTTTGGGGTAAGTCCGACGATAAGCTTAATCACTCGATTCTTGAGAAGGCCGCGTCTCAAGCAAAATCAAGATTAAGCATCCTGGAGGTTAATAAGGATTATTTTAATGTAGTTAAGCACCCTAAGCATGGTTACGGGAAAAACCTGAACCCATGCATAGATTGCAAGATCTTTATTTTAAAAACAGCTAGAGAGTATATGAAGAAAAAGAAAGCGAGTTTTTTGATCACGGGTGAGGTATTAGGACAGCGTCCGATGTCGCAACATCGATCTGTTTTGGATAAGATAGAGAAGGAAAGCGGAGCATCAGGCATCATCGTAAGGCCTTTAACAGCTAAGTTTTTCAAAGAAAGCATACCTGAGCAGAGGGGATGGATAGACAGGAAAAGACTTTTAGCGATAGAGGGAAGATCAAGAAAGCCGCAACTTGCTCTCGCTAAAAAGTTTGGTATTGACGAGTTTCCAAACCCCGCCGGTGGATGCCTTCTCGCGGATAAGATTTTTTCAGATAAGATGCGCGATATAATTAAATATGAAAAAGATTTCAAGGCAAATGATGTGGACCTCATAAAAAATGGCAGGGTATTCAGAGTTTCTCCTAAGGCTAAGCTTGTTGTGGGACGCAACGAGAAGCAGAATAGCCTGTTATCGTCCCTTGCCAGAGATAAAGATTATTTTTTTGAAACAGTCGACCTGCCAGGCCCTATAGGCATAGGAAGAGGGCGTTTCAGTGAAGATAAAATGACTACTGCCGCAAGCATTGTTGCCAGGTATAGTGATTCAAAACCAGGTAATAAGGTAAATATCTTGTGCAAGGAATGTTTTAGCAAGCAGGAAAAGTTGCTACTGGTGATACCGGTGACAGATGATAAAGCTAGTGGCTTTAGGGTTTGACAATAGCTTTCTAGTATCTTAACCAGCTTAAGATTAACTTATAATATATAAGCCTTGACCGCTTATACAAAAAAGGAGGGTATTAATATGGCGAAAATCGTGGATCTATTAGGCGAAGAGGGGCAGTATCTGCTGATGCATACTTGCAATACGATATCCAAGGATCTTTTGCATCTTCCGGGCCCGGATTTTATTGAAAGGATATTTTCTATATCAGACAGGCCAAAAGCTGTCTTAAGGAATATGCAGCTTCTGTTCAATCATGGCAGGTTAAAAGGCACGGGTTATCTATCTATATTGCCGGTAGATCAAGGCATAGAACACTCAGCAGGCGCTTCTTTCGCGCCGAACCCATTGTATTTTGATCCTGAAAACATTGTAAAACTTGCTATAGAAGGCGGGTGTAACGGTGTTGCCTCGACATTAGGTGTTTTGGGAATGGTATCCGCTAAATACGCTAAAAAGATACCCTTTATCCTTAAATTGAATCATAACGAGCTCCTGAGTTACCCTAATACATTTGACCAACGAATGTTCGCGTCCGTTGAACAGGCCAGCGATATGGGGGCAGTAGCTGTAGGAGCTACTATATATTTTGGCTCCGAAGAATCACGAAGACAGATAGAGGAGGTATCAGCCGCCTTCGCGAAAGCGCATAAGCTTGGAATGTTTACAATCCTCTGGTGTTATTTAAGAAACGACGGCTTTAAAAGTAATGGTGTGGATTATCACGCCTCCGCTGATCTTACAGGACAGGCAAATCACTTAGGCGTCACAATAGAAGCTGATATTATAAAACAGAAGCTTCCGATAAACAATGGAGGTTACATAGCGATTAATTTTGGCAAGACAAGCCCCTTAGTATATGATAAGCTCTCATCGGACCACCCGATAGATCTTACTCGTTACCAGTTGGCAAACTGCTACATGGGCAGGATCGGCCTTATTAATTCAGGTGGGCCATCAGGAGAGAACGACCTCCAGCAAGCCGTAAAGACAGCTGTTATAAACAAAAGAGCCGGCGGCACAGGTTTGATTTCCGGTAGGAAGGCCTTTCAGAAGCCCATGAAGGAAGGCGTGGAACTACTTAACGCAATTCAGGATGTCTATTTGGATAAGGACATAACCATAGCTTGAAGAAATGATTTCGTATTGCGTAAAAAAGGGGGCAGATATCTTAATAAAAAGCGTCTGTCCTTTTTTTAATTATTTCTTGGATTTACCCTGAGCAGCGACAGTATCCATCGCCTTTTTAACCTTTTCAGGATCTCCAAGGTAATAATGTTTTATGGCATTCAAGTCTTTGTCAAGTTCATATACGAGTGGTATACCCGTAGGGATATTAAGTTTAACAATATCATCATCCGAGATTTTGTCGAGATATTTTACAAGTGCCCTTAAGCTATTGCCGTGGGCCGCTATCAATATTTTTTTACCTGTTTTTAATACAGGAGCGATCTCATTGTGCCAGTAGGGCAGGAACCGCTCTACAGTATCTTTTAGACACTCTGTCGACGGTATCTCGCTACTATCGAGTTCCTTATACCTCGGATCATTCGCAGGATGACGCGGGTCAGTGGCCTCAATAGCAGGCGGCTGTATATCATATGCGCGCCTCCATAGAAGGACCTGCTCTTCGCCGTATTTTTTAGCGGTCTCAGCTTTATTCAGTCCCTGAAGAGCTCCATAATGTTTTTCATTAAGCCGCCATGAGCGGTATACAGGTATCCACATAAGATCCATCTTATCAAGAGTTATCCACAGAGTTCGGATAGCTCTTTTTAATACAGATGTAAAGGCGATGTCAAATGTGTAGCCTTCGTTTTTTAATGTCTCTCCCGATTCTTTGGCTTCAGATATGCCCTTTTCAGAGAGATCCACGTCTGTCCATCCGGTAAAACGGTTCTCTTTGTTCCAGATGCTCTCACCATGCCGCAAAAGTACCAATTTTGTATTTTCCATATAATGCCCCTTTTTATATAGCAGCTTAATTGAAGCAGGCTGCTATTTCTCACCCTGCCTGCCCTGCCTACGGCAGGTATTCGTTCAGCGCAAAGCCCACTTCAGCTCCCTGTGAATTTCTGGCTTGCCCTAAACCACTCGTTACTTCGTAACTCGGGTTCAGGGCATTTCACCATTCAAAAAACTATATGGCGAAGCCATGAATCTGAGCCATGTACCACTCATTTCATTTGGGTGCATGGCGAATGGTTCATGGTGCGAGGAGGGGGAGTTGAACCCCCATGGAGTTGCCTCCACTAGGCCCTCAACCTAGCGCGTCTGCCAATTCCGCCATCCTCGCAGCAGTGTTTAAAGTAGCATTGAGTATAGCAAAAAATATTATAGCAGGCAAGTTATTTTTGACTTGCATACCGAGAGACCGTTAGTGTAATATATAGAAAAGGGAGATTTAATAGAATGCGTAAAAATTTATTGTTTTATATTATAGTGTGTTTGATATTAGCAGGTAGCGTAAACAGCGCGTATGCGCAATTCTGGAAAAAGTGGTTTAATAAGGATGGCCAGGCACAGAAGGTTGAACCTGCAAAGGAAGCTAAGGCACCTGAAAAACAAGTAAAGAATAGCAGGCCTATCAAGAGCCAAACAGATAAAAAGAAGATCAAAGAATTGTCGCATACTGAGGCTCAAGCTATCGTTGAAAAGCAGTTGGCGAAAGATATGGAGGAGTTGAAATCATCAGATGCGAACGCTATGGCAGAACAAGCCGCAAAGAGCGCTTCAGAGAGCGCACAGGAGAAGGCAAAATATAGTTTAGAAGAAAATATAAAACAGGGTGAGACGGCACCGGAGGATATGAGTGATAGTGAAAAAGAAGAACAACTACGTCAAACGCAGGAACGTGTGGACCAGATACGAAAAACAAATGAGTTCAACAACGCCCAGAAGTCTCTGGATAATATAAACAAGATCAACGAGTTTAATAAGCAGCAGAAAAGAACAAATGATCTTAACAAGTTAAACAAGCAACAGAAAAATATTGATGATTTAAACAAACTTAACGCCGTAAAAAAATAATTAAAGAGAGGTTTTTCTCTTTACAAGGTAGTATTTTTCTTATATAGTAAAAATAGGCAGTAAAAATTCGGTGGGGTAGATGGAATCGACGAGGTTTTATATTTAATAATTGCACATACTGATTCCCTTTATTTTCACCGACTATAAAAAGTCGGTTTATTTATTTAAAAAAGGAGTAAGATATGTTAAAGAGAATTGCTATAGTAACTTGTGTTCTTCTGTATGCAGGTAGTTGTTTTGCGCAAGTTGCGGGCAATACATCAGATCCTAAGATTCCTTATGGGCCAGGTATCGCGAATTTGCAGGCATCCGGCATGGGCCCTATCAAGGTTGGTTTTGACGCGGATTGGATATTTGACAAGGATCTTAGTGGAGAAAATAGCGTAACCAGCGCGGAATTAGAAGGACAGAAATACCTCTTTCGTGTCGGCTATACTATAGCGGATAGGTTTGAGCCGTATATTAAAATTGGTACATCACACCTTAAGACATCATGGAACCAAAATAATATTCAGGTAAAAGCGAGAGGAGAAGATGGTTTTGCTTTCGGAGTTGGCGGAAAAGCGCTCTTGTACGATATCCCAGAACATAGAATCAGATTCAGCCTTGACGGACAATATCTTTATACAGACCCAGGTGTGAAAAGCGCGCATATAGAGGGTTCAGAGCGCTCAATAAGCGCGAGTGAATTTAAAGTAAGTGAGTGGCAGATTGCGGGTATCGTGAGCATGGAGTTTGTTATTAATAATGATACTGGTAATTCAGCAACACCTTATTCTGTATTGCCATATTTAGGCATCGCATACGCGGATTCAAAGACAGATGTAAAATTTACGACTGTTGATACCACTTATGACATAGGAAGCGCGAAGAGCGACGATAAGTTTGTATTTCTAACAGGCTGTGATATAACGGCGCCTGAGAATATGTCCATTAATATTGAAGGAAGGTGGGTAGGTGAGACCGCGGCAAGCGGCGGCTGTACTTTGAAGTTCTAATGCTATTTTTTAAAATAGATGTTTTATTCTAAGTTATAGGCCAAGAAAAACCAAGCCTTGTTTTGCATTTCTAATTTATGTTACGATTGATGCTAATAGTCATATCCTCCTCAAATTTTATCCTGATAAAAAAATAAAATATTGAATGTGGTAAAACTTTTTAATTCTGATGTAATGTTTAAATCGCGAAAGAAAACCTCATGGCGGATAAGCGTAAACAAGTAACAGGAATTAATCGCGCAATGTCTCTATCCACTAAATATGTAATTTGGATAATTATATTAATAGCAACACTTTTTTTATCGGCATTATTATTAAAAGTAACAATTGAAAACCGACAGAAACATAGTTTTAGCGGAAGAATAATCATTTTAGGCCTTGATGCGGTAAGCCCTGAAATATTAGAGCCTATGATGGATCAAGGAGAGCTTCCCAATTTTAACCTATTAAGAGAGAAGGGCTCTTATCACCGCCTCTCTACAACAAATCCCCCTCAATCTCCTGTTGCCTGGTCGGGTTTTTCAACAGGACAAAATCCAGGCAAAAACGGCATTTTTGACTTTATTTTAAGGGATCCAGATACATATAAGCTTTATCTATCTCTTTTTAAGATGGAACATGGTAAGCCCGTAAGGACACTTAAGAGCAAAACTTTCTGGCAGTATCTGTCAGAATCCAATATACCCAGTGTTATAATAGCGTGCCCTGTTACTTTTCCTCCCGGTAAAATAAGGGGTAAAATGCTTTCTGGTATGGGCGTCCCCGATCTATCGGGCCATCAACAGACATATACATTTTATACAAGTGAGGCAATCAGAAGAAATATATATTTAGGTGGCCGCGTATTCCATGTTGATAAAGCGCCCGTCATGATTATGGATCTCCTAGGGCCTAAGGTTGCTTTAATAAATAAGAGACCCGATGA
The DNA here is from genome assembly GCA_964634945.1 of uncultured Planctomycetia bacterium. GTDB lineage: Bacteria > Omnitrophota > Gorgyraeia > JABMRG01 > JABMRG01 > JAUVHV01. Next base: position 50,281 of record CAZWMG010000008.1, read on the forward strand.
TGTAAAAGTCCCATTTAGGGTTAAGCTTGAACAAGAAAAAAAAGTGCTAATCGAGTACCAGAACGAGAGCATAGAATTAGAGCAGGGACAGTGGAGCAACTGGTGCGAGGTAGAATTTAAGCTCGGACTGTTTAAAAGGGCTAAGGGAATATTTAAATTCTGTCTTATATCCATAGAACCAGAATTCAAACTATATATAAGCCCTATAAATTTCGATCCTAGAAGCCCCTTGTTTGATATCTCGCATCCTAAGGGGTACAGCAAAGAACTTTTCCGCGAAATAGGATTTTATCATACTCAGGGGATGCCGATGGATATGTGGGCGCTAAATCAGGGTAGGCTTTCAGATAGTCTTTTTCAGGATGAAGTGAAAAACATATTAAATGAAAAACGATCCATGCTTAATTATGAAATGTCTAATTTCAAGAAAGGTTTGTTGTTTTGTTATTTTGAATCGTTGGATGTAATTCAGCATATGTACTGGCGATACATAGATATAGGGCACTCTCTTTATGAGGGCAAAGCTCCTGATGGGTACAAAACTTTGATAAAGAAATGGTATAAGAAGTTTGACTCTGTTTTAGGCGATGTTATATCTCAATTAAAGCCTAATGATACATTAATCGTCTTATCTGACCATGGCTTTGGCAATTTTAGAAGGGCAGTACACCTAAATACCTGGCTTAAAGACAACGGTTACTTAGTCCTTAAAGATGGGTGCATTATAGGTAGAGATTCTTTAGTTGATGTAGATTGGGATAAGACAAAAGCTTACGCCCTAGGTTACGGCGCAATCTATATAAATCAAAAGGGAAGAGAACGTTTTGGTATAGTAGAAAAAGGGGCAGAAGCAGATGCGATTAAGGAAGAGATATGTAAAAAGATAGAGCAATTGATAGATACAAAACATAACCAACCTATTGTGAGCAAGGCATATGATGGTAAAGATATATTTATCGGCAAATACGCGGATTTAGGCCCTGATATATACATAGGCTTTAATAAAGGATACAGGGCGTCATGGAAGACAGCTTTTGGGGGAGAGGGAAAGGGTGTAGTAGATGATAACTTGCAAAAGTGGTCTGGTTCGCATCTTTTCGATCCGGCTCTTGTGCCAGGAGTAATACTTTCAAACAGAAAGATAAAAAATAATAACCCCTCAATATACGATATAGCCCCTACTGTATTAAAGATCACAGGTTCAAGCCAGAATAGGCTTGATAAATGTGATTTTGATGGCAAGCCTCTTTTGCAATAATCCACGCGGTTATGAGTGTAGCGCTATCTTCTATTATGAATATTTTCATCAATTGTAGATTAGCTGCTGTTGTAGATAATGGGACAGAGCAGCTATATTACAATGGCCTATTACCACCATATTAGTCTTCTTTTTTTTCTGATTTTAGTGTATACTATTTTTAAAAGGTAGCACTTTTTTCAGCTACAGAGGTATTCCAGGGAATATTCTGCCTGTATATGGTGTACATTTTGTAATCACAGGTTCGATATGAGACAATAAAAATAAACAGAGTATATGAAAAATGTTTTTTTACCTAAAATAAGCATTGGCGTGCCGATATACAATGAATCGGAAAATATTGACGAGCTGATAAAAAGCATACTAATCCAGATAGATATCGATATCAGCGAGGTTATTTTTATTGCGAGTGGTTGTACCGATGATTCCGTAAAAAAGGTTAAGCGTTATGTAGCAGAGAATCCACATTTTGTTTTGCTTGAGGAAGCAAGGCGCAACGGTAAGGCAGCGGCAATAAACCTTTTTCTAAAGAGAGCAGGTGGTAATATCCGCGTTATTCTTAGCTCGGATATTGTGTTGGATAAGAATTGCTTATCTTACTTAATAAGGCCTTTTAAACAGGAAGATATTGGTATGACGGGTGCTCATGCTGTGCCCGCATCTAACAGTATTGGATTTGTATCTTCACTAAATAGAGTTCTTTGGGGGATCAATAACCAATTTAACAAGAAGAGCCCCAAATTAGGTGAGGCTGTTGCATTTAGAGACACAATGGACAGTATTCCCTGCGACACCGCTGTTGATGAGGCAAGTATAGAGGCTTTTTTTGTAAAGAGAGGTTTTAAGCTTTACTATGCAAATAGTGCAATCATATATAATAAATGCCCTTTGAAGATAAAGGACATTATTATGCAGAGAGTAAGAATTTATTGGGGGCATATTGACGTAAAATCAAGTTCGGGATACGCAGTAGGTAGCATGAGTTTTTTATTAGCGATAAAAGCGGCTACTAATTATCTTATTTGCAATCCCCGTTTATTTTTAGTATTTTTTTGCTTATGCATCCTGGAAGTAGTTAGCCGTATGACAGCTTTTTTTATGTACTATTTTACAGACAGGCCTGCGTTGTTTATCTGGTACACGTATAAAAAAGGATAAAGAGTATTTAGTATGAAAGGTATACATATAAAGCGCTTAAAGATAGCGGGCTTTATTTCAATATTTCTCGGAGCATTGATCTTACGTATTTATGATATCAATAAATACGATTTATGGTTTGATGAGCTGGCATCAAATTATTATTCCTATCAGAATGTTAGCATGCTTGTTAAATTAGGCCGAACATCTATACTCAATGTTTTTATGCAGTATATTGCGTGCGATCCATCTTCCATATTCTATTATCTCGTTATTTATGTTTATAGTTTTTTATTTGGTGCGGCGAAAGCATTGAGGTTACTGTCCGTAGTCTTTAGCGTTTCCAGCCTTGTGGTGCTTTATAAATTGGCGCGCCAATTTTTCGATAAAAAGACGAGTATTTATGCACTTTTGCTTATGGCATTAAGCCCTATGCAGATATGGTATTCGCAAGAGGCGAGGGTGTATTCCATGGTCTCTTTTTTGGCTATCTCAACAGTATATTTTTATGTGCGAGCGCTGAAGACAGACAAGTTATTATATTTATTTTTATTTATGTTATCGTGTATAAGTGCTTGTTACGCAAGTTATTATTCAGTATTTCTATTTTTGCCTATGGGCATTATGTTTATATGCAGTAAATATAAGCGAAATAACACAAGATGGTCGATAGCAGTCGTTATGATTCTGCTATTAATTATCCCCTTGCTCTATACTTTTAAGATTCAGTGGACTTATATAAAAGATGGATTTTGGGTCTTGCCCCCATCGTTAAGGGTTACGTTAAGCACATTTGCTGTTTTTGTTCTAGGGTATTCATCGACCATGTGGCAGATATGCACTGCCCCTGTTATTTTTCTAAGCTTGTATATTTATGGCGCCTATTCCTATTATCATGATAATAGGAATAATTCGATAATTCTGTCACTATTTTTCCTGTTTCCAGTAACAGCGACCTATTTTATTTCAAAGCATATAACCCCACTGTATCTGTATAGGCAACTTCTTATGTATTGCCCGTTCTATTATATGTTTATAGCAAAAGGCATATTAAGCATAAGAAATAGCGCGCTTAAGAAGGGCGTTACTTTGTTGATCTTTACATTTATGGCGATTTCACTTATCAATTATTATAATAACTTTATACTGGCTTTTCCAGAAAGTAATAAAGATTTTTACCCGGGCATACATCTTAAGAAGAGTTATGCTAGTTTGATGCATTTAATAGAGGAAAGATCGAAAGCAGGAGACGCTATAGTAGCGACAGATATCCAATCTTTCGTTATTTTAGGCGCTTATTTTCAAGGCCATATTATACAAAAAAATGTTATCAGCGTTGGCTATTTGTTCTATCCATACGCAGCCGAGAGTTGCTTAGGTACAAAAGCTATGATGCAGTCTTTAGGAATGGATACAATGGCTTTAAAAACAAGGAAACTTACAGGGTGGTGGTTAAAAGAAAGAGTAGAAGCATCTGTCAAAGAAGGGCTTGAATTTTCTAATTTTTCGCGCGTGTGGATAGTCTCCTCGGCCTGGCATCTCCGTGGCGATTTGAATAAAAATTCTAAGGATATTAGAAATAGTATGCTTAGCAAACATAAAAAATTGCTGTCAAAAGAAAAAGACGGCATCTATATAGATCTTTTTCAGGTTGTTTCTGAGTGATAGCAACGCAATTCATCAGCAATAATTACAAAGCTAATAAGATGTTTAGTAGGGTAAAAAAACTTTTCAACTTCAGGAATTGTTTAGGCAGAGAATATAATAAAAATTTTATGTAAGAGAGGCAAGTGATTATGCGAACACAAAAAGGTAATTTTTTTTACATATGTAAAAAAAATGTGACCTTGTTATTGGTTTTGTTGGCAACATTTGTTCTCCAGATTTTTTATGCCGCAACAGAAAGCCTGTGGTTAGATGAATTTTTCAGTTGGGCAGTGATTAAAAGGCCCCTGAAAGAAATACTTTTCCTGCAAAAAGATTTCGCTCGCTGGTATATGAATAGCTTCCCCCCTCTTTATGAGGTGATTGTTCGCTTTTTTATTCAGATGGTGCCTATTAAAAATGATTTGATACTTCGTCTTCCATCAATAATTTTCTATTTAGTAACCATTATATTGGTATATATGCTTACAGTGAAGATTTCCAGAAAGCGAGAATCGGGAGTTCTTGCAGCGTTTTTAGTTGCATTTAATTCAGCTTATTTTTCTCATGGCTATATGTTACGAGGTTATTTGTTCCTAACAGGTCTTTGCGTTTTGTCACTTTTTTTAGTTTATCAGTTTTTGACATCAAAGCATAAAATTAAATACCTTGTTTTTATTTCACTGGTAAACTGCTGTATGGTCTATACATCTTATATCTCATTTGTTGTAATAATTGTTGAGGGACTGTTCTTGTATTCCTGCGCGTTAAGGCGCAATGATAAAAAAACTATACCATATATCATTGGTAGCTTTCTTATGCCTTTTATAGCCTTCCTCCCATGGGTTCATAATTTTGGAGTTGATTGTTTCTTAGAATCAGTCTCTACCTCAAGTAACACGCCTTATGAGAGGCTTGTAAGTCTCTTCTCAGGTAGTAACAGGATATTTTTTGCCCATGCGATATTATTTCCGATAAGTTACTTCTATTGCTATAAGAAATTTAAGGACATTAGAAGGCTATTTTTTTTACTGCTTGCTGAGTTATTTTTTATATACCTTTTTTTGTGTGCATTTTTTATCGACCCGATTAACATAAGATACGTTTTGCCGATTTTGTTTATACCAGTCTTGTTCAATAGCATCTTTATTGTTATGCTGAAAAAAAGTGCCCAGCTTGTATTGATAGCACCTCTCGTATTAGCTACTCTTTTTAGCGCAGGTAAATATAAGTTTCATGTTGATGAGCATTTAGTTGATATCAAGAGCGTGGCTTATTATATTAACTCTCATGATTATGAGCCTAAGAGAACTATGATATTTTTTGAAGATATAATGGTTATGCCGGGATTTTTTTATTATTTTTTAAGCCCAAAAGAAGCCTACTCTGCGACAGCGCCATTTTATGGATATTTTTTAAAGATCAACGAATCCCTTGCAGATAAAGATATCACTACCTGGGGAAATTGCCTTGGAGTGAGTTATTACGCGGATAATTTGATAATGCAAGATGACCATGATATACTTGTTTTGGTCGATACCGGTTATTTTAGACATGACATAGGTATCTATACAGATATAAGCGGTGAGGAAAATTTTATTAGGTCTTTTGAGAGGCAGGCAAAAGAAAGAGGCGCCCCCTACCAGCTAGTAGAGAAGAAGATTTTTAACGGGTATGTGGTAGCTACTTATAAAAAAAGTCAAGATTCACATTGGCGAAGCAATGCGCTATGGTCTTTGTTTTTAGATAAGAACTGATTTGCGTATTAAATTAAAAGTTATTTTTGAATCTTATTTGTCTACCTAAATGCGCTTGTGGTAAACGAAGATATTATAATATGAATAAGAATATAAGAAAATTTTATCAAGCAGCTATAACGGAACGTGAGGGGGTAGGTACTGCTTATGAATACTTAGTCAAATACAGGCTGCTAAGTAAAGTTGTTAATGAGAAAAAAAATAGCAATATCTTGGTTGCGGGATTGCCTGAAAAATATGGCTATAGCCTTGATTTCATTTTATTAAGTGAAGAAAACGATTGTAACTGTGAGGTTGTTGACGAGCGAATTGAGAAGCTGAATGGGATTAGAGGGATCTTTGAAAAAATCCATAAAGACGCGATATCTGTTCGATTGTGTGATCTATATAATTTGGAAAACATTTATACGCAAAAGCATTTTGACCTAGCTTTTTCCTGCGAGGTTCTTCAGAGACTTTCTTCGGAGGATCAGATCCAGTATATAAGGTCTTTAAAAAGAATAGCTAAGAATGTAATTTTATTTGTTCCTAATGGTGATAATAGAAGCCATAAGGCTTCTTCAGGCTTGAATAGCATTACTCGTAAAGAGCTTGTTGGCCAATTTAATGCTTTAAATGGTTGCGAATATCGCGATATAGGTTATCTGGATATCCCCCCTTGGCCGCCAGGCGTTAAGGATAACCCCCTTAAGGGCCGTATTGGTAGGACACTTTGTAACATTTTATTAAATATCTTGCAGATTATTTCCGTGCTTGAACCATTTTATCCGAAGTCCGTTAAGTCAAAATATGCCCATTTGATATATGTTATAACGTAGCCCCGTAAGTATTTTGTTAGAAATCCTGTAATTTTGCTGCTGTATTTTGCTATGTAGCATTGCGAAAGTAGAAAATGAAAAAACATAAAAAGCTGTTTCTTGTTATTGTTCTAGTGTGTGCTCAAATTATCGGATGTGCTTTGCCTGTGAAGCAAAATAACGAAAGGCCAAATATCATTTTAATTATTAACGATAGTTTGCGCGCAGATCGCTTAGGCTGCTATGGATATGGTAATGAAATCAGTCCTAATATAGATAAGTTAGCCCATGAAGGCGCACTCTTTACAAATGCTATTAGTCAAGCAGGGTATACACTGCCTTCTATCGCCTCCATCTTAACATCTAAATCTCCTCTAGCGCATGGGGCATATACACAATACCATAGATTGGGCAATGAAGAGAATACATTGGCAGAAATATTAAAGAGAAATGGTTACAAAACAGTCGCCTTTGTTGGAGGAGGGTATACAAGCAAAATATATGGATTAGATCAGGGCTTTGATATATATGAGGAAACTTATTGGGGAAGAATAGAGGAAGTCAATGGATTAGCGTTTGATTGGTTAAAGAACAATAAGGACAAACCATTCTTTCTAATGTTGCATCACTATACAACCCATGACCCTTACGAGCCGCCAAAGCCTTTCAGCCGATTGTACGCGGACGTTGGCTATAAAGGTATATATAGGGAGATGTTTTTAAATTATCTCTGCCTGGGAAAGATTAACAAAGGTGAGTTAAAAGTAGATAAGGCTGATATTCAGTATATTATTTCACAGTATGATGGAGATGTAAGCAATTGTGATCAGCGCCTAGGCGAGCTATTTAAATTGCTTAAAGATTTAAATTTGTATTCTAATTCTATTATCATATTAACTGCTGATCATGGTGAAGACTTGATGGAGCACAATACTTTCTCTCATGGCGATATTTACGATCAGATTATACGCATACCATTAATTTTTAGGTATCCTCATATGCCTGCAGAGAATAGAAAGATAGATTCTGATATTGAGGCGATAGACATATTCCCTACGGTTTTGGATATTTTGCAAATCAATATACAAAAATATTGGGATATAGAAGGATCCAGTTTTTTGCCCCTACTCTTAGGTGGGAGAGGCCCAGGAGAGCGCTTAATATTCAGCCTGGGCCATGACATAGAAAAAAATATGCGTATATCATTAAGAAGTCAGGATTTTAAAATAGTTTTTGTATTGGATAAGCGTAGCTGGTTTTTGCCGGCATCGAAATTAGAAATAGAACGTGTTGAATTTTACAATCTTAAAAAAGACCCGGAGGAGTTAGTAGATTGCGCTTATACAGAACCAGAAAGGTGCTTGGATTTAAAGAGAAAATTACTCAAATATCTAGATACAATAGATACGATTTTAGGCAAAAATGAAATTGTGATGGATGAAGGAACCAGGAGTAGATTAAAATCATTAGGTTATCTTCAATGAGTTCGTTTAATGGCACGAATATTTTAATAACAGGGGCCACTGGTTTTGTTGGAAGTCATTTAGTAAAAGCGTTATTAGAACATCGCCCTAAGATTAAAATAAATGTGTTTATCAGAAAAACAAGTGATATATCCCGCTTGAATGGCTTGGGCAATATTGGTTATTTATATGGAGATTTGCGGGACAAGCACTCCTTAGAAAAATCTCTTAAAGATGTTGACGTAGTTTTTCATCTTGCGGGTATTTTGGGTAAGCACGGTGTTCCAAGAGCTAATTATTATGCTGTTAACGCAGAAGGCACCAGAAACATTCTCCAGGCATGTGTGAAAAATGGACAGATAGGGCAATTTATATACTTAAGCAGCGCAGGTGTCCTGGGCCCTAATGTTAAAAATGCGGATGAAATGTACCCACTTAATCCATCAAATGTGTATGAAAGAACCAAGGCAGAGGCAGAGGAGATAGCGTCTTATTATTATACCAAAATGAAAGTTCCTGTTACCATTCTCAGGCCCGAGTTTCTTTATGGCCCAGGTGACATGCATGTGCTCGGATTGTTTAAGGTTATTCAGAATAGAGTATTTTTTCTTATAGATAACGGGCAAAGTTTTCTGCACCCTACTTATATAGACGATCTAGTCAAGGCTTTGCTTAAGTGCTTTGACAATGCAGATACCATAGGCAAGGTTTATCTGATAGCGGGTGATAGGCGTGTTACGGTAAAAGAGTTTGCGAACATTATAGCCGAGTGTTTACATGTTAGACATATTAATAGATCGTTATCTAAAAAGTCAGCTTTGCATATAGCAAAGGCGCTTGAACCGATATCTGGCTTTTTAAGATTAGATCCGGCGCTTACAGAATCAAGGGTCAAGTTTTTTACAGAAAGTAGAAGTTACAATACCTCTAGGGCAAAGAATGAAATCGATTTTAAGCCGATACCTATTGAAGAAGGTATAAAAAGAACGATAGAGTGGTATAAGTTTAAAAGGTATTTATAAACAGCAATTTTATAAATGTGTATGTACAAAAATAATATATTGAAAATAATTTATTACTGGATATTTGGTTGCTTATTTAGGTTGCCGCTTCACTTTGATGTTATGCCAATAAATTTGACCTTATCAGTAACAAATAGATGTAATGCGAAATGCAGAACATGCAATATATGGAAGATATATATTGATAATCCTGATTTAGTCAAGCAAGAGCTTGATTTAGGGGAGTGGGAGAGCATACTTAAGTCTATTGGAAGCTCGCCTGTATGGATTACAATAAGTGGAGGAAATCAGTTTTTACGGAATGATCTTGTTACTATAATAGGGTACGCTGTAAAATATTGCAGGCCCTCGATAATCAATATCCCGGTGAGTGGAATATTGCCTGAAAAGATTTACGCAAAAACGGAAGAGATTCTTGAAATATGTAAAAAAAATAAGGTCAGATTGATTATGAACGTATCACTAGACGGCATTAATGAGAAGCAGGATGAAATAAGAGGCTTTAGAGGTGCTTTCACAAAGACGATAGAGACCTATAGAAAACTCCAAGAATTGCGAGATAGGTATAATAATTTTAGTGTAGGTGTATATACCGTGATTTCCGAATTTAATGTGAATAATATCCCTGTTATATGTGATTTAGTATATAATAATCTTAAGCCTGACACCTATGCCATAGAAATAGCTGAACCGCGAAAAGAATTAGGCAATCTTTTCGCTGAGATTACTCCGACTGCCGGAGCTTACAGAGACGCTGTTAACTATTATCAAAAGAAATTTGAAAAAAAGAACGATGGTATCCTGTATTTAAAGCAATTGATGCGAAGAAGATATTATTTTCTGATTGAAAAAGGCACCAAAGTCCCATGCCGCGCCGGAATAATCTCAGCGCAGATATCACCTTATGGCAATGTTTGGCCATGTTGCACCAGGGCAGAGGTAATGGGAAATTTGAAAGAGACAGGATATGATTTCAGGAAAGTATGGTTTAGCAGAAAAGCCGCTATTATAAGAAGTGCTATTAAGAAAAGGTCATGTTATTGCACCCACTCTAATCCATATTATACAAATATGTTATTTCATCCGAAAAGCCTTATGGATTTATGCCTGGATTTTTTAAAGCATTTTATGAACAACTTATAGAATATAATAAGGGGGTCGACGTTTAATGCACAAAGATAATATGATATTAATAAAAGAGAAGACAAGAAGCCTATGCAATATATGCCATAATGAGATAGACGCCTCTGTTTATGAGGACAATGGAAAGGTATTTTTAGAAAAGGAGTGCCTTGCCCATGGGACAACTAAATCCATAATAGAGAAAGACACCTATTTTTATAGAAAATTAGCGCACACTAAAAAAAGAACGGAAGATAATAATTTTTACGTACTTGTCGTGCCCATAACGTATAGGTGCAATTTAAATTGCGAGTTCTGTTTTTTGCCGCAACGGGACAAAAAGGATATGTCTTTTGACAAAATAAAAGGCATAATTTCCGGTTTTAAAGGTTATTATATTGCGCTTTCGGGCGGAGAACCTACGTTATGCGATTATCTGCCTGAAATTATTCAGTATGTACATGCTAGTGATAAAAAATCGATATTAGTTACCAATGGCCTATTGTTAAGGGACATAAATTATGTAAAGGCACTTAAAAAGGCTGGTATCGATCAGGTTGAACTTTCCTTTGATGGGTTTGGACCTGAGGCTTACGGACCATCCAAACAGCCAGAAGATATCGTTAAGGGCAAGATAGCCGCTCTAAAAAACCTGGAAAAAGAAAATATACCGACTATGCTATCTATTACTATATATAGGAATATCAATGAGAAAGAGCTGCAAAAAGTATTTGATCTTGCGGCTAAAAGTAGCGCTGTCTTCAGATTAAAAATCAGGACATCTGTTAAGGTAGGTAAATTTAACCAAAGCATAGATAGTTATTTTATGTCGGAATTACTAGAAATGTTTTCAGATACAATAAATATAAGGCCGGGAAAGTTGTTGAGCAGTTATGCGCCTAATATTCCATATTTCAGCCCGCACGGAGTCCCTTTAAAGATTTACTACATTATTTTCAAAGGAAAGATTATAATGATTCCTTTCGCAGCAAAGGTAATCAATTTTTTCTATTATTTATCGTTTGTTTTAATGGTCCGATTTCGATTAAAAAATGTATTACCAATCGCGTATAAACTAAAGAGGAAAAAAGGGAGTTTTTTGAGGTGCCTTCATTTACAAATATGCCAATGGCCGGTTTTAGAGACTGTTGACCTTGGTGAGCTCAAAGCAGGTACCGCGCATTTTTACGATGGACAGGTTATTAATTTTTGTCATGCTGTAATTCTTAATCAGAGATTATAAATATCATTATTTAAAGGTGTTTTTATGGCTAATATAAGAACGGATTACAAAAGCAATGACTATAGCAACCAGAGAGGGCATATAGTTTCGTTTGGACTTTTACTTTTTATTATCACGGTAGGATTTATTCTGCGTATTTATAATATTGATCAATATCCATTGTGGTTTGATGAATTGGCATCCAACCGTTTTTCAGCAGAACTTGTTAATCTTATAACTAATTTGCATGGACACGATTCAGTTATTGACCATTTTTCATATTATTGCAGTTCAGATCCATCCTCGATTTTCTATTATTTGATTGTATTTATTTACAGCCTTTTTTTTGAAGGCGGCCAATCATTAAGGTTCATATCAGTTATTTTTAGCGCATTTTCCTTAGTAGCATTCTATTTATTCGCTCGTTTGTTCTTAAATAAAAGGGGCAGTTTGTATGCTTTATTAATGATGGCTATCAGCCCTTTTTATCTATGGTATGCTCAGGAGGCAAGGGTATATTCGATGGCTTGTTTCTTTGCGATTCTAACATTGTATTTTTTTGTTAGGGCGATTAGAAAAAGCAAGCCAATTTTTTGGTTTTTTTTCACGCTTTTCGCTATTTTCGCCCTATATGCCAGTTATTATTTTTCTATACTGCTTATCGTTACAGGAATAGTTGTACTGCATAAGGAATACCGACGATGCTTTAAGCTATGGATGGTTTCAGTTGCTGTTATTGTAATTTCATTTCTGCCCAGCGTATTTCTTATTAGAAGTAATTTATGCATTGTAAAAAACCAATTCTGGCTCTATTTACCAAACTTGAAGACCGTGTTTACGACATTCTCAGTTTTTAATTTTGGCTATTCGGCTTATAAATGGCAGTATTATTTGGGCACGACCTTTTTTTTAGGGCTGCTCATTTATGGTACGTATTCATGCTGTCGGAAAAGTAAGAATGATGCAGCAGTTTTGCCAATCTTGTTTTTTATACCTCTTGCGCTAATATACGCGCTTTCTTTTTTATTCATGCCTATTTATATAGACAGGCAGCTTATTATTTTCTCCCCGCTTTATTATCTTTTGATAGTACAAGGATTGAGCAATATTAAGAGAAGATCTAGCCAAGTGATATTGGCAGTTATTGTTTTGTTTTTAATTATTTCCTCAGCTATAAATTATTACCGAGGGTTTATGCTTTCGAATTCTTATGGAAACGATTTTTATGTTGGGGTTCATTATAAGAAAGATTACCGGGGGCTAATGGAATATATTGAGAACAATCTGAATCCCGATGACTTTATTATGGCTACAGATGCTCAGTCGTTAGTCATTGCTACTAATTATTTTAGTCCTTACATTAGTAATAAAAAGATTATAGGCATAGGGCAACTTTTTTATCCTTATATTTTAAATAGTTTTGATAGTATTAGCGCAGAGCTTGGACTCAACGAATGGGAAGTTATTAAGGCAAGTAAGGCATTATATATTAGGTGGTTTAAAAGCGAAAAAGAATATCTTCAGAAAATAAGCCCCGATTATTTGTCCTCAAAACGCATATGGCTTATTTCTTCCACATGGGAGAGAAAGAATTATCGGAACCACAATTATTTTAAAGTAAAAGAATGTCTTTTAACGAGTCACCGGCAAGATTTGTCTATGAGCAAAGATGGTATATTTCTTGAACTTTACAATCTGGAATAGAACAATATATTTAATTCTAATATGCCGATAAATAACGTTAGCAAATTCTAAAAAAGCGCCAAGCTTTAAGATGTTTAAATAGACATAAATAAATTTTTTAGTCTACTATGAAGTTTTATGTCTTTATGCTTGGATTTTTTAAGATATAATATAATGACATAGTTGTAAATATCAACATAAGTTACTAGATAAGGTAGATCATATGGGTGGAGGTAATTTAATATTGTTAAAGCAAAAAACAGAAAGCTTATGCAACGTATGCTATAAAGAGATAGAAGCTTCTGTTTATGCTATTAACGAGAAAGTGTTTCTGGAAAAAAATGCCCTATTCACGGAACATTTAAATCAACCGTAGAATCAGATATCGATTGCTATAAGAGACTTGCGCATTTAAAGGATAGGCCGTTTGAGGATAAGAATTTTTGTGCGCTAGTTATACCAATAACTTATAAATGTAACTTAAATTGTGAGTTCTGTTTTCTGCCGCACCGGGAAAAGAAAGATCTGAGCCCGGAAACAGTAAAAAAAATAATCTCTAATTTTAAAGGGCCCCATATAGCGCTTTCAGGTGGGGAGCCTACATTATGTACATATTTGCCAGAGATTATCCAGCATGTACGGGCAAGAAAAAAAAAGTCGATATTAGTTACTAATGGATTACGGTTAGTGGATATCAACTATGTTAAAATGCTTAAGAGTGCGGGCCTTGATTACGTGGAACTTTCTCTAGATGGGCTTGACTGGAGGGCTTACGAATCGCTAAAGCATCCAGAACGCGTTTTTAAAGATAAGATGGCCGCATTAAGGAATTTAGAAAAAGAAAATATACCAATTACCTTGTCGGTTACTTTATATAAAGGCATAAATGAAGGCCAGCTTAAAAAAATATTTGATTTTGCCGCTAAAAATAACGCCGTGTTCAGGTTAAAAATCAGAACTTCCGCAAAAGTAGGTAAATTTAATCAAGATGTAGAGAGCTATTCCATGTCTGAGTTATTAAGACTGTTTTCACATGTTATAAATACGACGTCTCAAGGTTTGTTAAAAAATTATTTATCCACAGTCTCTTATTTTTATCCTTATGGAGCGTCCTTAAAAATTTGTTATCTTATTGTGAAGGGAAAAATTATATTCATGCCTTTGTTTACAAAAATAGCAATTGATCTATACTATTTCCTGTTTATTTTGATTTTGCGTTTTGGCCCTAAAAAAATGTTATCAGCCGCATATAAAACAAGAAGAAGGAAGACGCGTTTTATCAAGTGCTTGCATCTTCGAGTAATTTGCTGGCCTACTGTGGAGACCATAGATTTAGGTGAGCTCAAGGGAGGTATTGCGCATGTTTATGACGGAGAGACACTTGGTTTCTGTCACGCCGTAGTACTTAATCATAGATTATAAAGGGTTGTTTGTTATTGTAATGTTGTTATATCTTTTTAGGGGTGTTATAAAACACAAGGTGCGTTAATGGCTAATATAAGATCATATTACCAAAGGAGCGACTATAAGAGGCAAAGAACCTATGACCAGAGTAATGCCATCTTGTCTCATCAAAAAAGAGTTATTAGTACTTTTTTCTCCTGCACTGGAAAAAATATTTTAGATGTCGGTTGTGGTTGTGCCCCAATCAGTTCTCTAGCCGCAAATCGCAACAAAGTTGTTGGTATAGATCTATCTGTATCAGCTTTATGTGAAGCCTCTAAAAATGGTATTAATTGTATCGCCGGAAGTATCGAAGACAGATTACCCTTTAAGGAAAAGCAATTTGACTTTGTTCTATTAACAGAAGTGCTGGAGCATATTTTTGATCCCGACTCTCTATTAAAAGAAATTCACCGTGTTCTAAAAGATGAAGGGACGATTATATGTTCGGTACCTAACATATCCTTCATCTTAAATAGATTCATTTTTTTATTTACAGGACTCCTGGATGATTGTACCGCTCAAGAGAGGTCGATAGGCAGTGCGCCTAACATTAGTGAACATATTCGTATTATACCCCCAAAACTCCTTAAGCGGCTGTTGATCGATTCGGGTTTTTCTTTATCAAAGATAGATTATTGGTTCCCTGATCGTTTTGTTAAGATGCCGTTTTGTAAGATAAATTTTCTTGCTAATATAGTAAAAGGCATGAGGCTGCATAAGATGTTCCCTGATCTTTTTTGCCTTAATGTTTGCGTAGCCGCTGTGAAGAGACCATGTTTTTAGCATGTTGCGAGCAATTATTTTTTAAATCTCGAAAATCTAGGAAAAGAAAACGCCATGAATAACATAATTGAACAGACAGATAGCATATGCCCGATCTGTAAAAAAATTATTAAGGCCGATATTATAGATGAAAACGGTTCAGCATATATGGTTAAGGAGTGCCAGGAGCATGGACGGTTTAGGAGTATTGTTTCTAAATACTCCTGGTACTATAAAGGATTAGGTTCTCTTTATGATACTTTGTTTCCACAAGGCCATTTGCTTGGCAAGGACACATTCCATAACCTAACTATACACCCAACTTCAAAATGTAACTTGAGTTGTTCAATATGTTATGCTGATTCGTTGGATAAAAAATATGGAGAGCCGTCATTGCATGAGATTGAGAGGATGCTCAAGACAGTTAAGAGCAGGAAGGTTATCTCAATATTAGGTGGTGAGCCGACAATGCGGGAAGACATTTTTCAGATAATCAGACTTTTTAAAAAAGCCGGGCACCATGTTGAGTTTTTTACAAATGGGATAAAACTAAAAGACTTAGATTACCTCAAAAAACTCAAAAAAAGTGGCGTAGATATAGTACATTTAAATATAAGTAGTCTGACAGATGACTCAGTATATGAAAAGATGGGCATGGGGAAGGGCCTGTTAGAAGAGAGGTTAGGGGTTTTATCTAATTTGAAGAAATCGCAATTAAGCACAGGCATAATAGGCGTTGTAATGCCGGGCTTAACTGAAAAATATATCCAGGAGATTACGGAATTTAGTCGGGACAACAGATTTGTGCGCGAATTAAGTATTAGAGGATACTCCCATATAGGAAAATTAGGGTTTGCAAGGAAGGATGAACTGCCAATGGATGAGTTGGTAGAAATTTTTATTGAGCAAACCAAAGGCCTGGTGACGCTAGAAGAATTTTACATGTTTCAAAAAATTATATATATCTTGCGTTATATTTTTGGCAATAAATCACAATGTTATGTTAACCAGCACATCTTTATTCCTAGGAACGGAAAGAAGATGCGTGATATCCTCCCCCCTGATAAGATGAATAAGTATATCAATATATTTGAAGGTATGGTAAAAGGCAACCCATTTAAGGCAAAAATGTATTTCCTAGGCAGGCTTATCCCAAGAATGGTTTTGTTTGGGCAGGGCTTATCCGTGCAGAATATATTCGGCACAAAAGTTCCTTTCTTTTCAGGACGTTATTATGTACCGCTAGAGTTTTGTATGTTTTATACACCTTATACCCTTGATTTAAATAGAGCGGACAGAAGATGTAGCAGCGCCTGGTGGCATAGTTACGCAGAAGGAAAATTTGACGGCTATTGCAAGGTCTTAGCATCTACAAGCGATGTGAATATATGCTAGAAGGTTTAATATTATCCAGATGAACATACTATTTGTAGTAAAGGAGATAGGCCTGGAGCATTTAGGCATTATGCATCTTTCAAGTTTTTTGAAGGATAAAGGGCACAATGTTGAAGCGGTTGCCGCTGGTTATAAAGAGATTCGAAAGAAAATAGAGGCTAAGAGCTTTAAAGCTATAGCATATAGTGTGACAACTCTATTATTAGATTCTTATCTTTCTTTAAATGGAAGGCTAAAAAAAGAGTTTAATATATTTTCAATTTTTGGAGGACCCCACCCTACACTGATGCCAGAAATAATCCATGAAAGTGGCGTTGATTGTGTATGCAGAGGTGAAGGTGAATTGGCTATGGCTGAATTATTTGACAGGATGAGCCGCAAGGAATCGATTTCTGATATAGAGAATCTGTGGGTTAAGCGCAATGGAGATGTTTTTAAGAATCCATTAAGGCCGCTTATACAAGATCTCGACACACTGCCATTTCCGGATAGGAAGATTTTTTCGAGAACAGGTTCCCTTGAACAAGGCAAGATTCATATCATAACCAGCAGAGGATGCCCATATGAATGCAGTTATTGTGCGCAACCGGCCTATAATCGATTATATGGCAATGAGCAGAGGATAGTAAGAAGAAGAAGCCCTGGAAATGTGATAGCTGAGATAAGAGAGATTAAAAAGACAACACGCTTAACATTTATTAAATTCGAGGATGACCTATTTATCTCATCGCCTAAATGGATTGATGATTTTTGTGATTTATATAAAAAAGAGATTAATGTGCCGTTTTTTTGTTATGTACGCGCAGAACTGGTAAATAGTAAGATTGTAAAAAGATTAAAAGAGGCTGGATGTAGAACAATATCCATGGGCATTGAAACGGCTGATGGTTACCTAAGAAAAACCATCTTGAAGCGTACCGCTGCCAAGGACGCCATTATAAAAGCCGCACGCATAATAAAAGAGGAAGGCCTTATGCTAGAGGGCCTTAATATGGTAGGCATCCCCAAGGGGTCGCTGGAATCAGATATTCAAACATTGGAATTGAATATACAGTGTAATGTTGATTACAGTAATACAAAATTATTCATGCCATATCCCGGAACTGATATTTATGATTTTGTGTTAAAGGAAGGCCTGTTATCTGATAAGCCATTTTCTTCATTCTGGAGATCAGCTTTAAGGTTCAAAACGGAAAGAGAGAAGCGCGCGATAGAAAATTTACATAAATTTTTCTCGTTAGCAGTAAGATTTCCTTGCCTGCTGCCAATTATTAAAAGAATAATATATTTTCCTTTTGGGCGATTGTATATCTTGATAAGTCTGACATGGGAAGGCTGTATGGCTTTTTTTAGATTATACCCTACAGGAATAAGAGGCCTGCGCGTTGGTATAATAAAATATATTAATATCTTTCGGAATAATGTAGCATAGAGGCACAATTCTATTTTTGAAAAACAAATGTATGCAAAAGAATAAAATGATAAAATCCGATGTAATCCTTATAAGGTCATCTCAATGCGGCCGTAACCATGAAGATCGGTTTGTCTTTTTCCATCAACCCCTTAGCCTATGCTATTTGGCTTCTAATTTAGAGATACAAGGTTTCAGTGCTGCGATTTACGATTTTGAATTTGAACCCCTGAATAAACAGGAAATCATAGATAGCATAAGAGATGCGGATCCCCTGGTAATAGGTTTTACCTGTTTCACCAATACAATTTCGAATGCAAATAGAATAGCGTTGTTTATAAAGGATAAATTTCCGCATATTATTACTGCAGTCGGGGGGTGGCATCCCAGCGCTTTGCCCAAAAGGACCCTACAGGAATTTAAGGGTTTTGATGTTGCGGTAATGGGGGAAGGGGAAGAGGTTTTTTCCGCATTAGTTAAACGTATCAAGCTAAAAGAGGATTACAGCCGCCTTGATGGGATATCTTATAGGAAAGGTGAAGAGGTTGTTCAAAACAATGCCGCGGAGCTAATTGAGGATCTAGACAAATTACCTCTTCCTGCGAGGCATCTCTTAAATTGGAATATGTATGATAGGCTTCAACCCTTTAGAGAGTTATCTTTAAAGGGAAAGCGTTTAACTTCGATAATCACTTCTAGAGGTTGTCCGGGAAAATGTATATTCTGTGCGGTTGATATAGTTCATAAGAATAGAGTAAGGTATAGAAGCCCAGATTCTGTGTTATCAGAGGTCGAAGAATGTATGAGCAAATATAATATAAGCCATTTTGATATTTTAGATGATACATTTACATCGGATCGAAAAAGGCTTGATCTTATACTAAGAGGATTTAAAATATTAAATGTAAGATCGTGGTCCTGTCAGACAAGGGTCGATTTCGTTGATAGGGATATGATCTTTAATATGGTAAAAGCAGGTTGTAGAGAGATTTTTTTTGGCATAGAATCAGGAAGCCAACGTGTATTAGATTTGCTTAAGAAGAATATAACCTTAAAGCAGGTAAGAGACGCTGTAAAGTGGTCGAGAGAAGCTAATCTGGAGTTTGTCAAGCTCTCATTTATGGTTGGTGGGCACCCTGACGAGAAACGAGAAGATGTAATCATGACAAAGGCGTTATTAAAAGAGCTGAATCCCGACAGAGCCTATGTTGGCATATTAGTGCCATATCCGGGCACTGAGGTTTACAAAGAGATGAATGCGAGAGGATTAATTCTTACAAAAGATTGGGAAAAGTTCTCAATGTATGGTACATTCCCTGCATGGAGGACTAAACATTTTAGTTCTAAGGACTTAGTGGATATGCAGAGAGACATGCTCTGGGGTTATTATTTAAGGCCCTCATATATATTGCAAAGGTTAGTAAAGATAAATACAAAAGGGAAGGTAGTGTGGTGGCTTAACGTAATGATGATGGGGATTAGGTTGCTTATAAGCAGTTACAAGCAAGAGAATGCGCAAAAAAGATGAGTAATTGCAAATTTCGAAAAATTTAGAAGATTGTAATTACAAGTGCAACAAATAGGAGTTAAAAAATAAAGCTCCA
>CAZWMG010000009.1:0-69777 GCA_964634945.1 uncultured Planctomycetia bacterium
ATTATACCATACTATAATGACAAAATCAAAGAAAAAACAGGTGGAAATTGGTGGGCATTAAAAACGTCATCTAATTGAGGGATTATTATTGATTGATCGGGCTTACTACCGGATAAGTTTTAATTTGAGTTGGACAAGGCGGATCTCCTTGCGAAGATGGGTCATCTCCTCCCTCAGGGACTCTGCTATATTGGACTGATGAGTTATCTTTTCCTGCCATTTGGAGACCTCTTCTGCCATATCCTTTGATTCAGAATTCTGCTCAACCAGTTTACCAAGCTTTAGTATCATTTTATTTGTAGCGGAAAGCGAGGCCTCTCTCAGTTTCAGCTCCGCGCTAAGCTCCATAACCTTTTGCCTCATCTCTACCCTGTAAGGGTCAAACTGTCTATCAAGCTCTTTTATCTTTGTAACTATCGTCTCTTTTTCCAGGCTAAGGCCCCTCTTGAGGGCGAGTATCTTTGACCTAGCCTCATTCTCTTTACCGCTTAAATCTGATCTTAAGCCCGCTATCTTCTCATCTAACTCCGCTTTTTTCTTTAGAACATCTCCGAAAGAGGCATCTTGAGACAGTACCTCCTGCCTTATCTCACTCTCTGAACTGAATTCCAAAGGGAATTGGCAACCTGCAACCAGGAACAAAAATAAAGCAGATATAAGTATCCTTAAGCCCATATTGGCACCTTTTCTAAGCGAAGATTAATTACTTAATAATATATAGCATTAAATTGAGTTGCGCGCGCATCTAACACCTGTCAGGACTTCTGAAAAATAGGGGCCCTTTTCTAAAAGGGCCCCTATAATATCAGCAAAATGCTTTCCAATCTCTATTACAGCTACTCAAAACTATTTCTTCTTCATTTTGCTTATTGACTCTTCCACAAATTTGCCTGCGGCATCTTTGCATCCCAAGCCAAACGCAAGCCCTAATGCCAGACCTGTGGCCGCGAGAACTATATTTATAACATTCAATATAATCCCTGTTTCTATCTTGAGTTGTTGCAGTGCCATAACTGAGGCGAATACAATAACTACAATCTGAGTTATCTGGCCTAGCAGCCTGGACTGAGTAATGCCGGCATTACTTGCCGCGGTTCTAATAACGGTGCTCAAAAGCGTAGAAACAAACATACCGAGCACAAGTATAAATACTGATATTATTATATTAGGTATATATCCTACGATAACGTTTAGCACTTCTGCCGCGACTGTCCATTGCATGGCGTTTAAAGCAGTGATAAAGACCATAAGGACTACTAACCAATATACCAGTACACCTATTAATTCTGAAAGAGTATATTTTATGCCGCCTTTAGCGAGAAAATTACTGGTACCTGACTTTTCCGCTAAGGTATCGAGTCTTACAAGTTTCAGGCTCCTTACAATAAACGCCTCTATGAACTTTGCCACCAACCAACCTATGATAAGAATTAATAAAAGACCTATCAACTTAGGAATAAAAACGCCTACCCTTGTAAGCATCTCTCTTACCGATTCCATTATTACAAAAGTCCAATCCATATACCTGCCCCCTTTCTTTTACACCTTATTAAAAAATTTTAACACAGATATAATCTTGTGTCAAGGTGCCAATTCGTTTACTTTTAGATTATTCCTCCTAAAAAAAAGGGGGCAATCTTCATTTAAAGATTGCCCCTAATATTGCTATCTGCATTCAACATAAGCAGAATTATTATTTTTTTTCCTCCTCTTTATCCTCTACTTTAGCGTCGTCTTCTTTTTTCACCGCGAGAGAATCCTTTATCTCAGATATACCGGCTACAACAGCTATCAGGCCGCCAAGAATAAGCACAAGCATAATTAAGAATTCAATGCCTAAAATAAACGCTTCTCGCCATGCGAAAAGAGCGAGAACTAGGCCTATGACAACCGCTACTGTTCCACCTATAATACTTATAATCTTACCCATATTGCTAAACCTCCCATTTTAAAAGTTATACCTGTATCAAAAATTATAGCACTACCTGGGAAAATTGCAAGAAAAATATTGACATAAATTCAATTTTAAGGAATAATACACAATATTGAAACTGTTTCGAGGATTTTCATCGCTTAAAAAAGGAGAGACGATGCGTACCATTGCAATAGCTAAAAAAGAACTGATAGAGCGCAAGGCGATAGTCTGCCTGCTTGGGGTGGCAAGTTTTACATTATTAACATGGCTAGGCGCCTATATATACATTCCTCTCAGAAACACACCCGTACCAATAACTATGCAGACACTATTTGTTCTCCTATCCGGAGCTATTTTAGGCAAGCGCCTTGGCTCTATTTCACAAATACTATATCTTACATTGGGAGCGGCTGGCATACCATTCTTTACTTCCGGAAGTTATGGCATGTTTCACCTTTTAGGCCCCACAGGCGGATATATATTAGGTTTCATCGCCGCAAGTTACATAATAGGCCGTATGCTGGAGAAAAAAGACAGCCTAATATCTATAATAACCGCTTTTATCGCTGGCTCAATAGTAATATTTACTTTTGGCGCGGGTTGGCTGGCATTCGGATTGGGTCTTGGTATCGAAAAGGCATTATACCTAGGGGTTCTACCATTTGTTCCTGGCTGTATAATCAAAATCATAACAGCGACAATAATAGTAAAAAGCTGTCTTAAGAGATCAAAACAGCTTTTTTATTAGCAATAAAAAAGGGACGGTCTTATTTTTAGAACAGAACTACTAAAAAATAAGACCGCCCCTTTTTAAGTTTTTAACCTACCTTTATCGCCTCTACAGGGCAAGACGACGCTACCTCGTTCATGTCACATTCACAATCTTTAACATGAGCAAGATTATCATCACCGATATCAAATCCCTCCGGACACATGCTTACGCATAATCCACAACCTGTACAAAGCGCCTCATCAATGGTTATATTTGCCATTTCATCCTCCTCTTTTAGTGTTTTTTCAAGCTTATTGAATTATCTTGTCTATCATATCCGTAGTTACATTATGCCCACGGTATTTGATTATACCATTTCTGTCTATTAGCATGAGCGTTGGCACGCCTCTTATTCTATACACCGTGGCAGCTTCTCCGTTAGGATCAAGCAAAATAGTATACGGGAGAGAATATTTCTGCTTAAATGTTCTCACCTTATTTTCCGGCTCATTAATATATATAGCGATTACCTCAAGGCCTTTGCTATTATACTTGCTATATATATCCTTTAGATCTGGGATAATAGTTACACAGTGGGGACACCACGTTGTAGTGCATATAAGTAATACACTTTTTTTACCATAAAAATCCGCAAGTGAGATGCTACTGCCATTTAGATCTTCAAGCGTAAAATCAGGGGCCTTCTCGCCTTGAGCAGCGCTTGTCCTTGCTGATTCTGCCACGCTGCTAGAACATGATAACGAAAAAAAACTACAGCATAATATCATAATAAGTAAAAATTTTGTTGTCGCAGAGATTAATCTATACATTGTTAGAACCTTCCCCCTGCCTGTATAATAAAGTATTCAGCGCAGGCTATCAGTATCAGGCCGAATATTTTCTTTATAATATTCAACCATTTGCCTGATCTTGGTAATGACGCGGCCAAACCTGTAAATGTACCTACTAATAAAAGTATGAACCCCATACCTAGGGCATATGTAAATAAAAGGCTTACCCCCAACAAAACATTCTGCCTACTACCTACATACGTAAGAACAGCTCCGAGTATAGGGGCTGTACAGGGGCCTATTACAAACCCCGCGGATATGCCTATTAAAAAAGCTCCCAATATGCCTTTTTTGGCTGAAGCCTTGTTACCAAAACTTAGAAATCCCGGCAGAGAAAAATTAAAAAGATCCATCATTGAAAGTCCGAGAATTAAAAATATATTTCCTACGATAAGATAAGTCCAAGGATTAGCGGATATCTCTCCGAATACGCTACCACCTAATGCCGCGACAGCTCCCAGAAACGAATAGACAAAGGCTATGCCTAAGACATAAAATAACGATAAAAGAAAGGCCCTGGCTTTTGTACCGGCTGAATTTGCTCCTATATATCCTATTGTAACAGGGATAAGCGGATAAACACACGGGGTAAGGCTGGTAAGTACGCCACCTAGGAAAATAAGCAGATAGCTGAACAATGTTATATCTTTTATAGTGACTTCTGTAAAGGAGATAAGGGATTCGAGCATTATAGTGATATTATATCGCCCTTGTTAAAGAGTGAGAGCGCAAGCAGCATGTGCTCCCTCATAAGGCGCGTTATAAGAAAGTTACGTTTTATATGCATCTTACCATTATGGGCAAGCCTTTTTGCGAAGTCGGGATTATGCAAAAATTGTCTCATCTTTAACGCGGCGCCTTCTATGCTGTGACATAAAAGTCCGCTATATTTATTCTTTATCTGCAGCGGTATGCCCCCAACGGCAGAGGCGACAACCGGCTTCTCTTTCCATAAGGCCTCAGTAACCGTAAGCGCGAATCCCTCTTTAAGGGACTTCTGGATAATAACAGATGACGCTCTCTGCAGGGCGTTTACCTCTATATCATTATGCTCCGGGGGTATAAGCAAGAGATGGACATCATCAAGGCCTTCTGCCTTTTGCTTTACCTCTTTAAGGACCTTAGCGCCTTCAGGATCATCTGCCGCGCTGTTGCCAATGAGTACAAGTTGGGCATCAACGTATTTTTTAACCATCTTAAAAGCCTCTACCACGCCCACGGGATCCTTTAAATAATCATACCTGGAAACCTGAGATACTATAGGCTTATTCTTACTTATGCCGTATTTGGCCAGAACCTTATCTATTTTTTGCTGACCTAACGGCTTATTCTTATCGCTCAAAGGGTCTATCGCGGGACATATCAAAAACTGCGGGGTCTTAAGTGGCCTGGTAAATTTCGGGCTTGAAAATATAGAAGCATTGTACCCCTCAACAAAAGTGGCTAAAAAGTCCCATACTCTTTCGTTGGGAGAGGATACGTCCACATGACACCTCCATACCCATTTGGTATCTTTCATCTTCCTCTTATTCTGAATAAGGGCTATGGGCTGCGGGTCATGGACAAAGACGATATCCCCTGTTATCTCCATCTCTTTGTTGTATTTTTTGGCAGTTTCAAGGTATATATCAAAATCTTTGTCAACGATTACATCCGCACGGCCATGTAACGCATTATGGAATTTTTTTGTCACATTGTAAAATTCAGGGCTACCATCTATCACGTCCCAACCTATATCGACTCCAAGCTCACGCATAAGCGGTATAACACAGGTTAACATCTCAGCTACCCCACCACCTACACGAGTAGAATTTATATGTTGTATCCTTTTACCCTTAAGCCGTGACGCCAGGAGCTTAAGCTCATCTATAGTGTCTTCTCCTACAATAGGGATATAATCATCTAGTCTCAATGCTTTTGCTCTATTTTTTACCATGCTCTCGCTTCCATTCAGGGCTTTTTCTTATTATATTTATTATATTTTGACGTAAACCTTCCAATGTGTACGTATACGGATCAAAGGTCTCAAGTTGTGAAGCAAGTTTCGGATATCCAAGGCTTGTATCAATCCAATTGGAAAAGTCATTTATGCCTTTCTCGAGCCTCAGTCGCACATTAAAGATGTGAAAATCAATAGAACGTATAGTAACTTTTTTCAGCGCTTGAACCATCTCCTCCAGATTATATGCTGTATAAGACGTAGGAAGTACAAAACTTCGGGATTTTGTAAAATCAAATTCCTTACCCACAGGGGCATTACGTATCTCTTTTACATTAAAAAGGTGGCCTTCAATAACCTCTATCAGTTTTTCCCTTAAAGCCCTTATTGTGCTAAACTGGTATATATCTATGCTACTTAGGCGCTCCGCCAATACGTCCTCACCAAGAAAATGCTTAACCCAATAAGCAAAGGCATTCGGTGGTTCAGGTGAAAGAAACTGATGCTGCTGCAAAAAAACGTGCGTATGGTAATAAATAACAGATCCTGAAACATCTTTAAGAACATTGACAAGTTCACGCGTGTTACGCGCCTTTAGACCCGTAGATTCGCGCAATTCAATATGCGTACGAAAATAAAACGGATTTTTTTTCTTTTTATTAGCCATGGACTATACCTATTCTTATCCCTTACTTGCTCAAGATATCTTTCTGTTTAAGGAGCTGTTGCGCATACCGCGATTTCAGATTACCCATCTTATCCTTTACGCTCTTTAACTTTGCCTCTAGCTCGCTTAAGGTCATCAGGTTTATCTTCTTGCGTTTTTTTCCCTTGCTTTCTCCTGCTTCAGGCTTAGCAGCTTCTTCTTTAGGCGCTTCGGCTTTTTCTTCTACCTTTTCAGCCGTATGCTCATCAGCCTTCGACTGAGGCTGATCCGCCTTCGGCGGAACCTCTACCTTTTCTTCAGGTTCTGTTTTTGCTTCTTCCTTAGGCGCCTCTTTCTTTACCTCTACCTTAACCTCTACCTTTTCCTTAGGAGCTTCTACCTTTTTATTATCTTTCTTCTCTTCTGTATTTTTTGCACTCTTATTCTCTTCACTCATGTTAATATTATCTCCTTTCAACCGCGTATGACGGATATGTAGAGCAAGTATACCATAAACCACCCTACATGTCAAAAAAATAGGCTGCTATTATGCCTGTGCCATCTTAATATACTAAAAGCATAGCTCATGCAATCACTTATATGTTATCATCCACTTCTCTGTACAGGACAGTTTCGTTGCAACTTGCGCAAGGTTGTTGCGCTCTAATCCACCAACATCTTGGCGACCCTGCTTTTGGAATCATCTGAATCATTGCTATAGGGCTTCTTTTCAAGGGCTATATTATCTACTGTATTCTTATTCTTGTAGATGAAGTAGCACGCATTCCGTTCTTCACATTTTATATCCTGCTTTATCGCAGTAAGAATGCCTGCTTCAAGCGTTAGTTATTCACACGCTTATTTGAGATATTAAATTCCACCCTTTTCATAAGATACGACAGTCTCGGTGGCTTTACAATATAATCATCAACGCCCTTTTGAAAGAGCTCCTCTATCTCATCTATCTCGTCTTTCGCGCTTAATACAAGCACTGATACGGCCCTCTTATTGCCCCTGGATTTAAGCCTGGCGCATATCTCCTCACCTTTCATATCAGGTAAGATCAGATCAAGAATTACAAGATCAAACTTCTCTTTCCTGGCCCTGTCAAGGCCTTCGCGTCCATTATCCGCGCATTCAACAAGATAACCTTCTCCGCCGAGAAAAGAAGATACAGAGTCTCTGTCCTCTCTATTGCCGTCTATAAGTAAAATTTTTGGATAATCCATAGTTATAGATACATCCTAATCTTGATACAGTTAGAAACAGATAATACTTACAATAGTTGCAATTTATAGTCTTTTCCATTGTCATTTAATATAACAGCGTCCTTGCTTATCTTGTTGACAGTGAAAGATCCTATCTTGTCACCCTCACCAACCATCTCACCATTTATAACCGCGCGAGGCTCTTTGCCATGATGAAAGAGTATGCCTTCTAACCTAATCTCAGATATCGCTAAATCTCCTCCGGCAAGCGCTGATTTTTCTGAAAACGGGTCCCTGCCCCAGGGAATAGCGTCCGCTGACTGCATCGCTTCCTGGTATCTATCTACACCAGAACCCGACTTAACATCTTTAGCAGCCATCGCATCTTTTTTTACTATCTCTTTAAACGCATCCGCGGACATATAAGGGGCGCTCCCATTTACCTTCTTTGATTTAAATATAACCCTGAGACTATTTATCAAAACAAGAATAAGAGCAAGCGCCATAACAGAAGTAATGGCTATCTCAATCTTTGTCTTGTTATCCATGTTCCTAAAATCAACAGATCCCATGAAAATTACCTCTCGCCTATCACATACACAGTAAGTGTCAGATCTACCATCAGACTAGTTGCTGTATCAATGTTTTTACTAATCTTGATATGATCTATGCTAGCAAGTATATTAAGACTATCCTGTATCTTTCTGGTATATTCCGCTAATGCCTTATATGAAGCACGTAACTGAAGGTCTATCTTTATGCTATCAAGCGGCCTCTTATCCATATTGATGGGCTTACCATCATTATCAAGCGCCTGCACAGATTGTGTGGGCCTTATGCTCACCACCTCAAGGCCGGAGGCCTGCGCTAAACTTGAGAGTTCTGAGACTATAGATGATATCTGTTTCTTTGTGGGCAACCTCTTCTCAAAAAGCTTCATCTCCTGCTGCATCTGACCTAATAGAGGGCCTAACTTCTCTATGTCTCCAAGCATCGCGTTTGCAAAACCTATCTGGCTTTCTATATCATTAATCTCTCCTCTGAGCCGCGCTACCTCCTGATGTTGAGGAATATAAACAAGAACAGAAAAGAGTATAATAAAAACAAGCATGATAGTCATGCCAACATATTGCTTTTTATCTTTTAATTTTGGTTTGCTCACTTTGTCTTTCCTAAGCTGCAGCTTACCTGAAATTCCAAGGCCTGTTTTTTTGAGACCTCTATGTCTTTTGTCGAATCAAGCATTACGTTATGGAAAAATTCTGAATCCTCCAATACCCTTATAAACTTCGCTAACGTAACCTCCGCTGTCTCATTCGTCTCAAAAACAATGCCTTCCATGTACATGCTGGTCGCGTGTTCTTTTATAATAATATCTCGCAGGCATGTTTCTCTTGGCATAAGATTACTTAATGATTTAAATATATAATATAGAGGCACCTGCCTTTTTAATGTCTGATTCATAATGGTGTTCTTCTGCGCTATCTGTGAATAAAGCGCCTGCGCCTCCTGTAGTTTGTGCCACTGTGGCTGTTCAGCGTTAAGAACCTTACGCAAGGCTTGTTCGTGACCAAAATCGAAGAAATAAAAAGCCAGAAGCGTCAACGTAATAAATATAAAGACAAGCCTTATTGATATCTTCTCTATCTTCTTTATGTCCTGTCTTTTATAAAACTCGGGCATAAGATTCATCTTCTCTGGATTGGCTAAAGCGGCGCCTATGCAAGGAGCAATAACCGGAAAATCTTCTTTAAAATTATTTACCATTTCATTCTTGAGTTTCAATCGCAAATTCCCGGGCACATTAAGCGATTCAACCGGCATTGAAAGCATGGCAAATATATGAGATTTTATATTCTTCATCCTTGATGTGCCACCGCTCAATATTATCTTTACTACATTGCCTTCTCCAAACTGACTGGAATAGTATTCAAAAGAACGCCTTATATCATTAATCAGCCTCTCAAGAACAGGCCTGATCATCGAGCTCACCTGTCTGGCTGATAAGCCGTCCTTTAGCGCATCTTCTGACTCCTCCGGTATACCTATCTCCTTCTTAAGCGATTCCGCTCGATCCAGCGAAAGCTCAATCTCGCCGCTCTCTGACACAAGGGTTCCTGCCATTGATTGGGTAAAATCCTGCCCTGAGATCCCAACCTGTCTTACGAGTCTTATTATATTGTTCTTTATAATAGCGATAGTTGTAGTGGAATTCCCTATGTCTATAATAGCTATAGGATCATTCATAGGCTCTGGCTTACCGAGCATATAAAGATTGTGTAGGCAATACGCTACCGGAGCAAGAACCGTGGGAGAAAAATTCTCTTTAAAGACTTTTTCCGCGAAAGATATACGTTCATCTACAAAATGATTATTCGCTATGTTCGCGATCACCTCGATGCCATCAGTGTCAGTTGCCCTTTTATGGCTTTCTAAAACCTCGAAGTCCAACACCGATTCGTCGACATTAAATAAAAAATGATCTTTTGCCTGCCACCTCAGGGCCTGCGCTATATCACTAACAGGCATAGAGGGTAGAGATATCCTCTTACTGTCAATCTTTGAGCCTGAGGCTACAAATTTTACCTCAATATTATGGGAGAGCTGGAGAGTCTTTAATAGGTTGGTTACCTTGGATACTAAATCTTGGCTTGCATACCCTTCATCCTTGCTAATAGGCATAATAAAGTAATTGAACAATGATGCCGATGAGTCTGATTCTTGCTTTAAGATAATTATTTTTACAGATTTCTGTGATGTTTCGACTCCAAGAATCGGTGGAGAAGGCATAAATTTTGAACATGCCTTTTTGATAGATTGTTCTATTTTAGTTAGATCAAGCAATTAATTCATACCTTTTAATATGGGGATAACCTTCGTGCAATAAGCGATAAACCAAAAAAAGCCGCGCTGAAAAGAAGGCAGATACCAAGGCCTATTCGATACCTTATCGCTTTTTCATCGATATCCGTGGCAACGGTATTGGCCCAATCGGTCATGCTTACAAGCAACTTAGGAAACAATATAAACATTATTCCAAATAAAAACGCTATGCAGCCCGCGAATATGAAAAATACCAAGATAACCCCTTTTTATTCTTGTCCTTGAGACTATAGTTATAAAATTATGGGCTTCTTTTAATTATAAATTTATTATACTCAATATTTATTTTCTGGTCAACCTTAAATGCGTTATTAGTATATATATAATAATAATCAATATGCCTATTGCGCTAATCACGGAGCCTATCTTAAAGCTTATCGGGTCATAAACAAACAGGATGCTATGCTTTCCGGCAGGAACCTTGATCCCGCGGAGAAAGAAGTTTGCTCGGTATATCTCCACCTTTTCTCCGTCTATATATGCCTTCCATCCCGGATAATAGGTATCATTAAGCAACAAGAACGCCTTTGCCTTCGCGGAGACCTCTATCTCAACCTCTCTTGGATTATATTTTGTTATCTCGACAGCGTCTTGTCTGACTCTCGGCTCTTTTTTACTAATATCACTACTAGAAGAGGTAATATCTGAGAACTGCGCCTCTCTACTAAAAAGTATTTCCTTTTTAGGGTTGAATTTGCGCGTAGACATATAATCAAGCAGCTTACTGTCATCATCAAACACGATAGACTTTCTCAATAGCATGACCTTTGGTAGATGGCGCTCATTAAGGTAGATCGTCGCATGCCCTGTACTATTTACTTTTTTGTAGCCATAGCAGTTGAGGCTATCATGGCTTGATATATATTTTATGCTCAAGAGATTAAGCAGGTTTGTATTAATCGGCGTCTCGGACCTATAGATAAGTTTGGCTATCTCGTTATTACCATCTAGTTTGCTCGAATCATAACCCCATGCATCATATATATCAAACTCCATCATGCGATTATTTGCGAGTAGATCCTTTGATGTCTCTACCGCTTTATGCAACGATTCCCCGCGTATTATGGAAAACTTATCGTAAGAATAAGGTGAGGGCAGAATCCGGAAATGCGATTCATCCCGCATAATATAGCTAATATTTTTAGTTGGGCTCTTAAAATATTCTATCCTTTCGATAAAATTGTAATCTATATTAGTGAAGAGTAGATCAAAACCCATTAATAAAAAGACCGGCACAATGATAAGGTTTCGTCTCCTGGTGCGCGAACAGAGAAATAAAAATACCCCAAAAAGGCTTACATAAAGAAGGGTTCTTCTCAGATTAAATATATCCGCATATACGAATGAACTGTCCGAATGAAATGCGTCTCTTGCGAGGCCCATAATAAAGGCTATTATCTTCGCGGGCATAGTCATCAGCACGATTATCAATAACGTCGATAAGAAACCTAATACCAGAAATATGGAACCCGCTCTTCTTGCTCTGGATGTGGCGATAATCTGCCTCAACGAGTCAAGGCCTATGCCGCAGAGCGCGCAGATGGCAAATGTAAATATGAAGATAAATCTTACGGGATAACGTATAAGGTCAAAACCCGGTACGAGCTTAAAAAGAAGCGGGAAAAGAATAAAATGCCTTCCCAATGATATTGCTATGGAAAAAACTCCAATCGCAAAAAGAAACCATACGATCCTTTTGCGCCTCTTGTAATAGAGCGCAAATCCCGCGAGCAGGATAGTAATAATCCCGAGATAGTAATTATCCAGCCACTTTTGTCCGTCGAGAAGATTGTCACTAAAAAGCGCCGGTTCATTAAAATATGGGATAATAAAACTCAATAGGTGATTATATGGTAAGCTCCATGCCGATGCCTCCTGCCACCCCATGGCCTTTCTTACAGTGATTGAATAATATTCTATCGCTGGTAATGTCTGAAATGCCGTAATTAGAAAAAAAGTTACAATCGCGATAAGAAAGCTATAGATTATAAAGAGATCAATTTTCTTATCTGTTAATAATCTCTCGGCAAGAAGATACGCGCTTACACCAAATAATAAGAATCCTGTAATAATAAATGCCGGTGGGTCTCCTCCAAGAAACATAAGAGAAAGTACAGCGCCTAAGGCTATAGAAACAAGATAGCCACGGCTCTTTAGCGCTTTTATAAAAATAAGCATTACTAGCGGAAACCATGTAATAGAACTTAAAACCGTTGTCAGGCATATAGTCGAGATAACGTAACCGCTGAACATAAAACTAAACCCTGCCAATATTCCACCTAGCTTAGATGTTCCTATTGAGCGGGCAAAAAGATACATAAAGACTCCACATAAAAAGATATGCAGAATTATAAAAAAACTAAAGCCCTTGGCAAAGTCACCTATATAATAAATAAACGTCAAAGGATAAAAGACCGCGTGGTGGATAGAGGCGTGGAGCGGCGCACCACAGAATATATAAGGGTTCCACAAGGGCGCTTGAAGGCTCTTGATGCTTTCAACGGCAAGTTCTCTTACCGGAAGGTATAGCCTCGCTATATCCCTTCTCGCGAATATGTAATCTGTAAAGATCACCTCTCTGAAAACTATGCATAGTAACGCTACAAATAGTAACGCGACCAATATAACATCTCTGTTTTTGTATAAAGATTTTATCATAGATTAATTTTTTAGAATTAGTAAAAAGGGGAATGGCTTGAACCAACCATTCCCCTTAGACTCAAATTCAAATTCTTAAAAAACTACCAGAGAGATACGTCCTCTGTGCCATCTGAATACGCGCCACACTGGCCCGCCTGCGTACCTGAGCCTGTGACATACCACCAGCCATAAGTAGCGCTTGTTGTGTTTGTGCCCGCAACCGGGGCCGCTACAAATGTTATATCTGTTTTTTCATTAAATTCATTCCTAGGATACTTAGCACCCAAAAAATCGGTTACTGTCAATGTGGGGAAGTCTGTTCCGCTGTTATTCGCGATACGGTTTGAATATTTGATAGCAACCGCTGAACGAACGGCTCCTAGGCCCCCTTTCGTAGCCGCGATCTCCGCATTGTTTGTAAGATCAACAAATTTTGGCAATGCTACCGCCGCTAAAATGCCGAGTATTACAATAACCATAACAAGTTCTATTAATGTAAAACCTTTACTACGCATATACTCCTCCTTTTTACCAGTCTTTATATTTTACTGTTTGCGATTTTACCATACCTGACTGCGGATTGTAAACATAAATTTTTCCGAAGGGGTCTTTTAGCTTTCCCTCGCGGTTATATTTTAAATTATTAAGAAATTTGCCTTTCAAGACAGACCCTTTTCGGGCATGTATCTCATAAGCCTTATCTATTAAAGTTTCTATATTATCAGGGTATGTCTTGTATAATATATAATACAAAGAAACAGCAAGGCGTAAATTATTCAATTCATTCTTGAGCGTCGCTTCCCTGGCCTTTAATAAGAACATGTTCGCGCGTCCTAAGAAAAAACCCGCGATTATAAATATAGCTATCCATATAACAATAAGCTCTATCAGCGATTTTCCTGTTTTATTTCTGCCTCTTCTCATCACTTCCCCTGCATCTAGCATCCAGTATCAAGTATCTAGCATCCAGTATCTAGTATCTAGAACTCTAGTGATTGACAATCTGCACCATGTTCCACATCGGTAAAAATACGCCAAGCGCCACAAATAAGACCATAAATCCCAAGGCAAATATAAGTATAGGCTCTATCAAGGTCGTAAGATTCTTCATAGCGTAATCAACCTGCTGGTCATAATGCTCTGACGCCTTTAGTAAAAGCTCGTCAAGCTTACCCGATTCCTCGCCTATAGCGACCATCTGTACAACGATAGGAGCGAATAGCTTACTTACGCGCATAGGTCCTGCCAAACCTTTGCCCTGATTTACACCGTCCTTAATATCCTTTATAGCCCTTGCTATTATAACATTACCCACAACCTCTGCTGTAAGATCAAGCGTGGTCAGCATATCTATGCCGCTTGTTATTAGTATAGATGTTGTCTTGGCAAATCTTGACATGCATAATTTAGCTAACAACGGCCCAAATACAGGTACCTTTAATTTCAACATATCCCACTTAGATCTACCAAAGGATGTATTGATAAGTTTTATAAAACCGAATATGAGCGCTATGCCCCCGGCTAATGTAAAGTACCAATAATCATGAACGACCCTGTATAATGTTAGAAGCATACGGGTAGGAAGCGGCAATTCCATATCAAAACTTGAAAAGAAATACGCGAACTTTGGTACGATAAAAAGCACAATAACAAAGAACGCGACTACTAATGTGCCAAGCGCCAGCATGGGATAACGTGTCGCGGTCTTTACCTTTGATTTAATCTCTATATCATACTCGCCCATTTCCGCTAAACTCTTTACAACTTCATCGAGCTTTCCGGACGCCTCTCCGGATTTTACCATATTCACATAGAGCGAGGAGAATATCTTAGGATATTTAGAAAGAGCATCCGAAAAACTGGTGCCTGACTCAACATCCGCCTTAATCTTTGAAATGGTATCCTTTAAGAGGCCGGGCGCAGACTGTTCCGAGACCGCCTCAAGCCCGGTCAAAAGAGGAACCCCGGCATCAAGCAGAGTATGTATCTGCCTAGTAAAGATGACCTTATCTTCATCCTTGACGCGATCAAAAAGCGCTATATTTAAGATATCCTTTTGCGGCTTCTGTTCTTTTATGTCGATTGGGGCATAACCCATCTTCTTAAGGTTCTCAACCACCTCTTTCTCACTAGCCCCACCCATAAGTCCTGATACCGCCCTGCCGTGCTTATCTCTTACTCTATATTTATATGTCGGCATACCTTTGCTCCTATTTATAATTCGTCGTGCGCATTATGTATTGTGTTCAACTGTCAGCATTAAGTCAGCACCTTAACCCTGTTTCTTTATAAACCTAATCCTTAAATTCTAAATCTTAAGTTCTAAACTCTAAACAATATCAAATTACCAAAATCTAAATGTCCAAAACAGAAGTTTTGAATTTTGAAAATTAGAATTTTGAATTTGTTTAGGATTTAGATATTAGAGTTTAGGATTTCTCCTTTTCCTTAATCCTTAATTCTTAATTCTTTTTCCTTGCATCTTGCATCCAGTATCTTGCATCCAGCATCCAGTATCTAGTATCAAGCACCAAACTGCTTTATATCTACACCAGACTTAACATCTATTCTTCCTTTATGCTCCTTGACACTGCCGGAGCCCGCAACAAGCGTAAGGTTCATTCTTATGGCCTCTACATCTGTTTCATCTGATACCGGAACAGAAAGCTTAGACGCGCTGGCATCATAATACTGAAATATCTCAGCATCCGATGATTGACCCGTTACTGTTATATCGCCATAATATGAAGCCGGTACAAACAACTCACCCTGGCTGTTTATATCTCTGTAGACCCTTTCCGCGGTAGCATCCCATCTATACCTTACTGTATCATCATCCCATGTAACAAAGGTGATGTCATCCTCATCCGCGCTGGTAATAGATTTTGTAAACCTTAGCCCCTTTGCCTGATTGTCCCCCTCAATCAGTATACTGGTAAGCTCCTGTGCTGTCTGGTCCACCATAATCTGACTTGGAGAGTAGAATAGTATATTTGCTATAGGGACAAAAAAAGCGACTGACGCTGAACCTATGATAGTAAGTATAAGTATCGTTACGACTAATTCTATGAATGTGGCTGCCTTTTTAGTCTTTACCATGAGTAGGCCGTTGTGCTTGAGCCATCTGACATATGAAAAACTATTGTCACAGACGACAAGTTCTTTTTGAAGCTAAACTTTGCTGTTTTGTTATAATTCGTATCTATCGCTAATGTAAAACTTGATGTAAGTGTTATAGTGCTCCCTGAATTTTCATTGCCACTCCATCTATCTGTGCCATTTATGCGTATCTTCTTAAGTTTAATACCGGGCGAACCTGTAAAGGTCGCTGTAGCGCCTGTTATCGTTATAGTGCTGTCTGTCGATGTATTAGTAAGTGTCACATCCTTCAAATCCTTCTTTTTGACAGTGCCTCCTGAAACGCTTAGTGAGGCTGACTCCACGCCCCCTCCTTCAGGGCCATTTCCCCCGCTTCCTGGCCCAAAAGCAATATCCGCTACGTAGGTCGTTAGGCCCGACAGTATATCCGTTGTGCCTGTAGGATATACTAAAACATTGACCTCTTTTAAATCATTACTTGTACCAATAACATAATCTACTGTGCGGTTCAAATCATATGCAGAGCCCTCATAATTAGTTGTTGTAATATCATACCCATCCGCTAATGTCGAATCTGAGTATGAGAGGTTATTTACCTTTGACATCTCAAGACGAGCCAAACTCAATGCCTTTACAGTATCACCTGAAAAAGCAAGGTCGACTACAACCTGCCCCATGATCATAGCTATACCAGCAACAAACAAAGATATGATAAGTATGGTTACAACCAACTCTATCAGGGTAAAACCTCTCATAGATGGCTCGCGCTCTCTCTCCATGATATTATCTCATCTGTACCAACATCGTAACCAGCGATTATAGTCCTTCTCCAGGTATCACGCGCTGTAACCTTACCTGTTGCCCTTATAGTAATGAAATCAGAGCTTGCTAAACCTGCGCTTAATAAAGTAGCGGTCTTTGTAGTGCCATCAGTAAAGTGAAATGCCGCTGTGATAGTCTTATCTGTTATATCATCACCTTTTGCCCATTCAAGTTTAAATTCTTCATCATCTCCTGCACCAAATGTATAAGATAATGAAATTTCTACACCGCTTACAACTGAACCTTTCCATTCGTCGCCGCCGGTGCCTGTAAAATTAATCTTGGTCAACATTTCTCCATCATCATCAACCCAGCTTATTGTTATATTATCCATTATTGCATCATCAGATGAATTTATATTATATATATCTATATCATCAAGTTTCCTGTCGCCTCCGTGAATCCTTGGATTACTAGCGTCTATACGCAATGATGTACCACCACCACCGCTTATTGAATAGTACAGGTTATCCGCTATCTGGGTATCTATCTCTGCTGTAATAGAGCCATTATTTTCATAATCTACTATCGCTTTATATATACCTGCCTGAGCAGCGTATACAGCCCTGCCAAGAGACGCCCTGGCAAGGTTCAAATTAACCATCTGGCTTAAGAACATAATAAT
Organism: uncultured Planctomycetia bacterium; assembly: GCA_964634945.1. Classification (GTDB taxonomy): domain Bacteria; phylum Omnitrophota; class Gorgyraeia; order JABMRG01; family JABMRG01; genus JAUVHV01. The sequence goes on from CAZWMG010000009.1 coordinate 17,341, forward strand.
GCCTGAGATAAGTATGATAGAGACTATTATCAATATCATAACAGGTATGAGGATCTGGCCCTTGTTATTCATAAGATCTTTCTTTCTAAAACATTAATACCTGAATGCGTGTTTACGTTCTACGTTCTCTACGTTCTACGCCTGCCCCGTTGCTCCGAAGGAGCTTTACGGGGTTGTACGTTTCATCTCACGCCTTGTGCCTTTACTCCTGATTATATCTCGTCGTGCGTCGTGCGTATATCGTATAGCGTTAAAATTTTTCGCAATACCTGCCTGCCGGCAGGCAGGCGCAATACGCAATACGAATTATTTGTAACCTTTGTAACATTTGTAACCTTTATAACCTTTATAACCACACCCTACTCCTCCTGAGCTACACGCAAGACCTCTTCCAGGCTGGTAATTCCCGCAAGCGCCTTCACTATACCATCTTCATAAAGTGTCTTCATGCCTATTTCCACGGCCTTAGCCCTTATCTGGTCTGCCGGAGCCTTTGCTATAATAAGTTTTCTTAATTCATCATCAATAATAAGAAGCTCATAGATACCAACTCTGCCCGCATACCCTGTATCTTTACATTTTGCGCAGCCCTTGCCATGATATAATGCCAAATCATCGGATCGTTCAAGCTTAAGTTCCTTTAGTGTAGCGTCCGTAGGGACTATCTTCTCCTTGCATTTAGGGCATATTACCCTAACAAGCCTCTGTGCCAATACGCCTATTACAGCATCTGAGATAAGAAATGGCTCTATGCCCATATCAGCCAACCTTGTTATTGCGCCACTGGCATCATTGGTATGGAGCGTTGAAAATACCAAATGTCCGGTCAGCGCTGCCTGTGTAGCTATCTCCGCTGTTTCTGAATCTCTTATCTCACCTACCATTATAATATCCGGGTCCTGTCTTAATATACTACGCAAGCCTGAGGCGAATGTAAGCTCTGCCTTGGGATTGACCTGGGTTTGTCTTATCATCGATATCTGATACTCAACAGGATCTTCAATAGTTATAATATTCTTCTCTTGGGAATTTATCGCATTAAGCGCGGCGTAAAGGGTCGTTGTCTTGCCGCTTCCGGTAGGGCCCGTAACAAGCATAATGCCAAAAGGTTTTCTTATTAGTTTATCAAACTCCTTATGCATCTCAGGCCTCATACCAAGCTCAGAAAGTCCTAATAAAAGACTCGTTTTATCAAGCAGCCTTATAACTATATTCTCGCCATAAACAGTAGGAAAACTAGAGACCCTCATATCTATATCCTTGCCTTGCATTTTCATTATAATTCTTCCATCCTGTGGCTTTCTTCTCTCCGCGATATCCATAGATGCTAAAACCTTTACTCGGGAAATAATAGCGGCCTCGAGATCCTTTGGAGGTTTTGGCACTTCATGAAGAATGCCATCTACGCGGTACCTTATCCTTAAGACCTTTTCATCGGGTTCAATATGTATATCGCTTGCCTTCTCTTTTAGGGCCTGTATAATAATCATATTGACCAGTTTTACTACAGGCGCGTCTTCCGCCATCTTCGCCAGTTCTTTATCAGAGGCGGGGGATGTCGAAGCGGAGCGCTTTACTTCGTTCATCTGCTTTATAACTTCTTCCACCCCACCGGAGGCACCATAATACTGATCCATAGCGTTCTTTATATCTGCTTCCGTAGCCAGCACAGCGTCTATCTCACATCCTGATTTCAATCTGACCTGATCCATAGCGTTTATATCCTGTGGATCCGCCATCGCTACAGTCAGAGTCTGGCCTATCTTGAACAAAGGCATAAGCTTATATCTCTGTGCTATAGATTCGGGGATAAGCTTTATAACGGTCGCGTCAATAAGATAATCCGAAAGATCCATAAACGGTATGCCAAGGCGTTCTGATATCACATTGGCTATGTCCTTCTCTTTAACGATACCCTTGCTTATAAGCACCTTATTAATAGATAGGCCTTTATTCTTAGATTCTTCACGCGCGCTCTCAAACTGTTGCTTAGAGACTATACCTTTTTTAATCAAATCATCTATTACGAGTTGCATCTGTTCCATAAGTCACCGCTCCTTTTAATCTACCTTTCGTCTCCTCGCAGGTCCTTCGGCAAGAGAATATTAAACCTGCACCCTTTTCCAGGCTTGCCTATTGCCCAGATTCTACCATTATGCATATCGATTATCTCTTTGCATATAACAAGGCCGAGGCCTGTCCCTTTTGCCCCTTTTGCAGTGGCATCGAGACGCTCAAACTTATTAAATAGCTTCGATATATCCTTCTTTCTTATGCCCACACCGGAGTCCCGTACGCTAATTAGAACATTTTTATCGCGCTTCTTTACTATTACGCCTATTCTACCGCCTTCGGCTGTAAACTTAAGTGCATTACTTAAAAGATTATTTATAACCTGTGTAATTCTATCGTGATCTGCCCATACCTTAGAATATGTTATTAAAAAACTCGTCTTTATTTTTATTGCTTTTTTTTCAGCGACAGGTTTTATAAAATCCACGCAATCTGTTATAAGCTTTTTGATGTCCAGATAGGTCCTCTCCAGAGGCACCCTTCCTGCCTCAAACTTCGCGAGATCAAGTAGCGAATCAAGCAACGCGTCAAGCCTCTCTATGTTCCTGCCGGCCATTTCCATAAGATGTTTTTCTCTGCTATTGGCGTTTCCGTCTATTCCTTCTGAGGCAAGTAATATGGAATCCTTGATTATAGCTAGGGGAGTTTTTAACTCATGGGATATATTTGATACAAAATCAAGCTTAAGACCCGCAAGCCTTTTTGCCTCCTCATAAATAAGGGCGTTTTGTATGGCAAGGCCTGTCTGTTCAGAGACAAGGGTCAAAAGCGCTAAATCTTTATCATCAAAATTTAATTTAGCTTTCTTGTTATTTACATTGATAACACCTATAACCTTGCCTCCAACCTTAAAAGGTACGCTAAGGAGTGAATTTGTCACATATTTCCTGCTCTTGGCCTTGCTACGTTTTTTAAACCTGCTATCTTGTGAAATATCCTTGACCAAAAGCGATTTGCCCTCCTTAGCTACCCAGCCGGATATACTTTCTCCAATCTTGACCCTTGTCTGTTTTACGATATCCGCGTCCAGGCCGCTTGCCTTCTTAATAAAAAGTTCCTGCCTCTTCTCATCAACTAACATAACCGAACCCACTTCAGTACCTAAAATATCTGAAATCCTTCCCAATATAGTAGATACACATTTTTCCGTATCCATGGAAGAATGGGCCTCTTTTGTGAGCTCAAATACGGTAATGAGCTTAGGTCCGGATATACCTTTATAATTCATCGTTTTTTCTCTCGCTCCTTGTCACCGGATTCGCCCTTATACATCCTGGAAACCCTTATAACGTTGGTAATATTAGCAACCTCTTTCTTCAAATCAGAGGTCTTGACGATAAAACCTGAAACATTATATTGTTTTGCTTTTTTAAAACGGTCTTCATTGGAAAACGCTGTAACGATAAAAACAGGAAGATCCTTGTTGTGTTTTCTGATCTTTTTCAAGACCTCCAATCCATCCATTCCGGGCATAAAGACATCAAGCAAAACCGCGTCCGGAGCGTAGGCCTCAATATGGGCTAACCCCTCCTTGCCGTTAATGGCTGTAATCACATCATATCCATTATCCTGTAGGCGCATCTTTACAAGCTCTGCAAACTCAGGCTCATCATCTACTATTAAAACTTTTAACTTTTCCATATCCTTCTCCTTGTTAATGTTACAAATGTTAAAAAGATTACAAAGGCTACAGATCTTATAAAAAATTAGACGTTAATAAAATCTTTTAGCTTATACAACAACTCTCCTATCTGCCCCCTTTAAACCCTTCTTTGGTATAGAAAATTTAAATACAGCCCCTTTATTTGCAGCGCTCTCTACATCTATAGTTCCCCCATGCATATGGACGAGTTTTTTCACTATAGATAGGCCTAACCCTGTGCCCTGAGCTCCGGGGCCTACATTCCTGTTTACCTGTTGAAATTTTAAAAATACCTTTGGAATATCCTGTTCTGAGATCCCAATACCCGTATCAGAAACAGTTATCCAGACAACATCTTTATCATCTTTCAAGTCTAACTTTATACTGCCTTTATCTGGTGTATATTTTATTGCATTGGACAAAAGATTATTTAAGATCTCTATCATCTTGTCTCTGTCAGCATATATATCTATACTCTTTTTTGGAATTGAGAAGGCCAGTCTCTGCTTCTTCTTATCAGATTCAAACTTCCAAATACCAGCAATCTCTCTTATGAGGGCTGTAACAGAAAAGGTGGATCTAATAAGCTCCATCTTTCCTGACTCTATCTTGGCTATATCCAGAAGATCATTGATGATTCGTGACAAACGATCAACATTATCCTTACTCATATTAAGAATATTCCTCTGCTTATCGTTTATCTTACCTGGTATACCATCTAATATAAGCGATATTCCTTCTTTCGTAATAGATAGCGGCGTCCTGAGCTCATGAGATACCGTAGATATAAAATCATCTTTTAACTGATCTATCTTCTTTCGTTCGGTTATGTCGCGAAATATATGCACAGAACCGGTCAGTTCACCCTTATCATCAAATATAGGTGATGAAGTAGCTGAAAAAAGGATTCCTGTAATTGGGTCATCAACCTCTTCTGTGTGCGACTTTTTGTCTTTCTTTGTCTTTTCAAATGGGCACATACGCCATGGCTTATTCATATTATGCAGCACCTCATAGCACTGTTTGCCGATAATCTCTTCCGGACTTTTATTAAGCATATCGAACATGGTTTTGTTCGCTTTAATAATTTTATGCTCCACATCCTGTATAAATATCATATCTGTTATCGAGTCGAATGTCCTTTGCCATTGTTCTGCCGCATCTGATATAGCCTGTTCAGCCTTCTTGCGCTTGGTAATATCGCGCATAACACACTGAATTGCTTTCACCTTGTCATGCTCGACGAGCGGCATTCCTGTTACTTCCACATAAAAAGGGGCTCTATTTTTTGCTTTATAAAGAAATTCGATGTTTCTCGGTTTTTTTTCACGCAAGATTATACCTAACACACGTACGGTGCGCAATAATTCCTCTTTATGGACAAAATATTTGGTAATAAAATTCCCTATCTCTTCTTCCGCGTTATATCCACCGAATTTTTTTATTGCCGGGCTGCAATATTCAAGCACTCCCTTTGAAGATATCCTTATTACCACATCACTGAGGTTTTCTGTTAGCAAGCGATATTTTTCTTCACTTTCCCTTAATGCTAATTCAGCCTTTTTGTGCGCTTCGATCTCTTTATTTAATGTATCTATCGAAGCGGTACTCTCTTTAAGGTTGCCGGCCATAGCATTAATCGAATCGGCAAGTAAACCAAATTCATCTGATGAGCGCACATCTATCCTATAATCAAGATCGCCCTCTCCTATACGCTTGATGCCCGCTACGATCTTATTAATAGGTTTGATTAAAATAGTACCAAATATAAAACCTAAGACTATAAGCACAATCGTCAGTATTCCGAGGGCAGAAATTTCTTGTGCAGCAAACAATAATAATGGACTAAAGACTTCATCTATATCCTGTCCTATAAATACCATCCACTCTATATCACTGGTTAAAAGAGTGCTGCTATCTACCTTTGCGTATGAGATAAAGATATTGCCATCATGAACATGGGGGGAATTGACAATAGCTGTACCGGAAACCTTGCCCCTTATATCTCTCCAATCCTCTATGTTGTTTAAAAAAAATTTTCCGAGGTTTTTAAAATCCTTGTGAAATACCATAAGGCCATCCCGGTTAACCAATACAGCATGGCCTGTCTCTTTAAATTTAAAATCAGCAACAGGAGCAAGGACTCTTTTAGCATGCAATACGATCTTGTATGCGCCTATTATATTGTCCGATCTATCAGTTATTTGGGCAGCCAATACAAAACTTAATGTATTAGAAGATTCATCGTGCTTGACTCCGATAACATATACCTCTTCTGCATTGGGCCTGAATAACTGCTCACACCATTCTTCATCGGCCTGATAAAAATCTGTGGTCTTGGCAGAAGCGGCAACGAGTCCGCCAAATCTATTAGTGACCAATATCTCCGCAATATTTTTGTCTTTCTCCATAATGCTTTTAAGCTCTTCTGCTATGGCATTTTCTGTATATTTTTTTACAAGGTCACTCTCGTCCGCGGATGCTTGCCACTGTTTATCCATCTCCGCAAAATAGGCTATTCGCTTGTCTGCTTGTTTATTTTCAAGCATTAAATTTTCAGATACAATAGTATCTATCCACGTAAGGTTTGAAGTGTGAATTTTTAAATCGACAATCTCCTCATTTACGATTCTTGCGACAGCAGATGAAAGCTGATTAGCTATCTCCTGGCTCTCTTCACTTATAATCCTGCGCAATAAATTATAGTCATTCATATAGCTGATCACTGTATCTACGCAGATTATTGTAAACGCGACAAAACATATTACAAAGATTACCTTGAATTTTATGCTTAGGCCTCTACGCTTCTTCCACTTATTCATTTTTGCTATATACCTCCCCTTTCAACTGTTCGATATATTGCTGGCAGCTGTAAGCTGCTAAAGCACCGTCACCACAGGCTGTTACAATCTGCCTGAGACTGGTATCCCTGCAATCGCCACAGGCAAAGATACCAATATTAGATGTATTCAAGGCTCTATCTGTTGCTATATGGCCATCACTGTCTAGATCAACTATACCACTTATGAAATCTGTATTTGGAGTGTGCCCTATGGATATGAATACGCCCTCACATCTAATCTCACTGAAAGTGCTTTTAGATAGATCCTTAAGCTTTATACCTGAGGCCTTATCGTCACCTAATATCTCTTCTGCAACAGAGTTCCAAATAACCTTTATCTTCGCGTTAGACAGCGCCTTATCCTGTAATATCTTCACGGCCCTTAAAGCGTTTCGTCTGTGCACAATGTAGACCTTGCTAGCAAATCTTGTTAAAAATAAAGCCTCTTCAACAGCTGAATCTCCGCCCCCTATCACAACTATATCTTTATCCTTAAAAAATAGTCCGTCGCATATAGCGCAATATGACACGCCTCTTCCGGATAGCCTTTCCTCTCCAGGTATGTCAAGTCTTCTAGCGCTTACTCCTGAAGCGACTATTACTGATAAAGCCTGGTATCTATTATCGTCAAGTACTACACTCCATATATTCTGGTTTCCCTGATTATCCTGTTCTATACTTTTTACATGGCCGGAAATAATCTGTCCACCAAAAGAGATTACCTGCTCTTTTTCATTTTTCAAAAGGTCTGCGCCGCTTATACCTTCAGGAAAACCCGGAAAATTATCTATTAAAGCCGCGTAACCTGCCTGACTTAATACCGATGGGTCTTCAACTATAAGAATCCTTAATCGCGCCCTTAGCGCATACATAGCGGATGTTAGCCCTGCCGGGCCTGCCCCTATTATTATTATGTCATATGTATTCATACGCATTATCCTAGCTTAGTTATAAGTATTAAGAATTAAGCAACAAACCTAATCCTTAAATTCTAAATCCTAAGTTCTAAACTCTAAATAATATCAAATTACCAAAATTCAAATGCTCAAAACGTTAAAAAGTTTTAAAAGTATAAAACATTGTAATCTGTTGTTTTTTGCAACCTTTGCAACTTTTGTAACATTTGTAACTTTTGTAACTACGCTTTTTTCTTTGCAGTCCTATCTTTTCCTTAATCCTTGCTTCTCGTCTCTTGCTTTCCTCTACCTTCACCTTCACCTTACATCTTACATCCGGCATCTAACATCTAGAACTTGCATCTGCGCTTTGATGTGGCACTCTTGCTAATAGGCCTTATCTTTTTTTTCTTTTTTGTATCATATACAGTGGTAAATCGCACACCCCTAAAATAGGGCTTTATCATCTCAATATCTCTTCTGCTAACAGGCCTGGCACCCGATGGCCTTAATGGTGTATTTATATGGACGTGGTCAGGCTTAATAGATCTCGCAATATCAGCTATTGCTTTCGCATGCCCTATATTACTTCTTAGAAGCATGATCTGCAAAATAAGCCTACCTTTATATCGGCGCCTAAACGATCTCATGCCTCTAAGCAGTTTATGGAATTTTAAAGACTTAACGGGCCTGTTTACTTTATCTAGAATAATATCAGATGAAACGTCCAGCTTTACCTCTACCAGATCCACGCCAGAGAGTTCCTGTTGAACATCTTTTCTTCCCAAAAGCGTAGCGTTAGTAAGGACCGCTATTCGTTCTTTTCTTACACGTTTTATTATCCTTATCAGCGTACCGAGATTTTTTGCCAGTGTGGGTTCACCTGTTCCTGAAAAAGTAATATAATCAAGCTTTCTATCAGGCAGTGATTTTATCTCAGTGATGATATCCTTTGTAGGAACAAATATCTTTCTTCTTAGCGCTATGGGATTATGTCTGCCAACCTGACAATATACGCAGTCAAAGGTACATATCTTACGCTTGTGCGATAAAAGGTCTATGCCCAAGGAGGCCCCTAGCCTCCATGAATTAACCGGTCCATATATGTACTTATATGTTTTCATTAACTTCCCTTAACTCCGCTTGTCTTTGCCTTTGTCTTTTTCCTATGCTTAGGTAGAACGAATACGACCCTTGTCCCTTTTTTCGGTGCAGCCTCGGCCCATATACTGCCATCATGGAGCTCAACGATACTTTTGGCTATTGAAAGCCCTAAGCCTGTTCCTTTTTCCGTATTCGTAGCACTGTTTCCGAGCTGTTTAAACTTATCAAACATCCTTAATAAGCCTTCTTCTGAAACACCTATACCCGTATCACTTACATAGCATTCTATTAAATCGGATTTGCTCTTAACGGATATTGTTACGCAGCCTTCTTGTGTAAATTTAAGCGCGTTTCCAACCAGGTTTGTAAAAACCTGCGTTATCTTGTCCGGGTCAGCAAATATGTCCACCCTTTTATCCGGGGTATCCGCCTTGATATCTACGCCTTTTTTAAACGCGGCAGGTTTGAAAAAGGAGGCAACATCTTTTATAATATGGGCTAAGTCGACAACCTCTTTCTTGAGCTCTTCCTTGCCTGCCTCTATCTTTGATATATCGAGCAGGTCGTTTATTATCCGGGATAGCCTGTCAATATTATTTTTTGCCATAACAAGAACTTCCTCTTGTTTTTTATTTGTATCACCGGGTATCTTGTCCAGAACAAGGTTTATGCCCTCCTTGGTTATGGTAAGAGGCGTACGCAATTCATGCGAAACCGCAGAAAGAAACTGTGTCTTTAGCTCATCTAGCTTTTTAAGTTTTTTGTTCTTTTCCTCCAACTCTTTATAAAGGAGCCTGACGCCTTCGTTTGTCTTCTTAAGCCTCCATGCCTGCTCTGCTAATTGTGCCCTGTTTTCCTCCAACGCCCTCTCCGCTAATTTTCTATCAGTTACATCACGGACTGTTGTATGCAGGACATATTTACCTTTTAATAACATCTTAACCAATATCACATCCGCAAAAAAGTCTTTTCCGCCTATTTTTCTGTGTTTCCATTCAAAAAAGTGTAATCCACGCTTCATGGCCCTTGTCATCATCTCATTCGCCTTTGCTGAAGACAAGCTACCGTCAGGCTGGTATTCGGGTGACAGGTCTGCCGGTGTCTTGGAGCAAAATTCCTTCTCATTCTTACATCCGAAGAGTTTTATAGCAGCGGGATTCCCGCTAATAAACCTCTTTCCCGGTGCTAGTATGATAATGGCGTCTTTGGATGTCTCATAAAGCGCTTTATGCCTAAGCTCGCTTTCATACAAAGCATCTGTTATTTTATTATATCTTGAGATATCTTTACATATATGTATACTACCGGCGAGCTTGCCTTCACTATCAAATATAGGTGAGGCTACAGCCGATAAGGCCCTATCCGTATGTGAGGTAACAATTTTCCCCATATGAGGCTTATTATCCTTTTTTACCTTTTTAAGTAGGCACCCACACCAGGGTTTATCTGAATTTCGGATTAGCTTAAAACACTTTTTACCGATAATCTCTTTCATGCTTATTTTTACTAATTTCGCAAAGGCCCTATTAACCTTTATAATCGTAAAATCATTATCCTGAATAAATACAGGGTCTGCCATCGCGTCAAAGGCGCTTATCCATTTACCAACTAACCATGCCTTATCATTTATCACGTTACTTTTTTTTGATTTCAAGATCTTATTCCCCTAAAGTATCTGTTTTGCAACTTCAATCAAAGCGAAAAAATCACTAGTCTTAGCGCAATAATCATCCGCCCTTACCTTTTTTACCTCTATCTTTACCTGTGTTCTCTTTTACGCACTCCTTAAAAACCACACTCCCAATAATATCAGGAACGCGGAAAAGACTCTTACAAGTTTTTTGTACAAGCTATCGCTAAGATACTCTTTGCCCTTATACGTGGCATAGGAGATGAACCAATACCAGAGCATATCGGCCATCCAGTGGCCAAGAATAAATACTGTCACACCTAAGATTCCTGAAAGTAATGCTTTTGCGATTGTTGAAATGCCTATTGTGGCCCACCAGATTATAAATCCCGGGCTCGCGATACTAAAAAAAATACCGCCTATAAACAGTCCTTTGCTAAAACCCTTGCGATGTTTTTCATCATTTATCTTAAGGCTCGATACCCTGATAAAAAGTATGCCGCCCATAGTGATAAGAGCTAATCCGCCTATGGCTGATATCCACCATAAAACAATCTTTGATGTAAAAACTCTATGCAGCCCAAAAACTAAAATACCTATTATAATAGCTTCTATGGCCATATGGCCCAATATAACTCGGAATCCAACAGTGTTATCAGACTTTAATGTTTCTGATACAGTAAAAAAAGTCAATGGCCCGGGTATCATGGCCCCTGTTATACCTATTATAAACCCTGTAAAAAATAATAGTAGTATATTCATATAATAAATCGAATTTAGTTTCTATGCACAGCGCATATCACTAAATTTCATATCAGTGGGGATAATACCATACAACGCAACCAATACCTCTAGCGCCTAACCGCGGTTTGACAGGTATTTTCTTACCAATCCTACTTTTGTAAAATCAGAATCCAGCATTTTTACTTACCAGGTATAGAAAAAATGCCTCATCATAAACTGTTATATCACTCACATTAAAGCCATGGTATGATGAGGCACATTAAAATTGCCTTATATTCTATTTTTTCCGCTATATTATAAATGCTACTTGTATATACTCGCAGTAATCACTATGACGCTCTCTATCTCCTAAAATCTTCTCTTTTTTCGAAACTTTACATCAGCCTTTTGCTTAACAGATGTACCAATATGCCCGCGCGTACTATGCTAACAACGCCTGTAGCAATATACTATATAACAACTAATAAGGGCGTGGGTTACTCTCTGCAATTAGTTTGAACACTATATGCGGTAAAAATAAAGCTAAAATTGGACATTAAATTATGGCAATAATCTTTTTATGTTATCAAGCAATACCTTGGGGTCAAAAGGCTTGGTTATGTACGCATCCGCGCCAACCTCCATCCCTAAATCCTTGTCAGAACTTTGACTCCGTGCCGTAAAAAGTATAATAGGGATCTTCTTGTAGCGCTCATCAAACTTAAGCATCCTGCAAACCTTGTACCCGTCTATCCTTGGTAACATAAGATCAAGAATAATAAGATCAGGCATCTCTTTCTTCGCTGTGTCCAGAGCCTGCTGCCCATCAGAAGCAACCAGAACCTCGTAACCTTCTGCCTCTAATCTCATCCTGACCAATGCTACAATATCTTCTTCATCATCTACTACAAGTATCCTGTGTTTAGCCATATAAGTCTCCTGTATATATATTATTATAAATTACAGTATATATAAACACTCAGATTATGTCAAATAGATAAAACATAAAAAATGTCTTATTTTTTACTGATAGGCAGGGCTACAGATACAGTAGTACCTTGAGATTTTTTACTAATTATATCTATTTTACCTCTGTGTAAGTTTATAATCTGCTTGCATACTGTCAAGCCTAATCCTATGCCCTTTGCTTTTGTTGTAAAAAATGGCTCAAAGAGTTTGCCAAGATCACTTTTTGAGATTCCGGGGCCATTATCCTGAAAATCTATCCTGAAGCTGTTGTCTCTCTTATTGTAATAACTCTGTACTTTTATCGCGCCTTTTTTGCCGTAAAAAGATTGGTAAGCATTATCCAATATGTTAGAAAATAGACTGGTTATATGCACCGGATCCGCTTCTATCCTGTCTCCTTTTTTGCATTCACAACTTATCCCTACCTCTACATCATAAGCACTATATTTAGCTCTAAAGTTACGTATACATTCCGCAATTAAATCGCATATTAAAATTGTCTGGTACTGAGGGACCATAACCTTTGAATAACTTAATAGGTTTTTTATAATAATATCACTCTCAATAATCTTCTTATCTATGTTATTCAGATGACTAGCGATAGATTTATCCTTAGTCTTATGCTTTATATTGTAAACAGCTGTTCTTATAACACCAAGCGGATTTCTGAGCTCATGCGCGATCGTAGCGGCAAGGGCACCTATATCAGCTAAACGTTTTGATTCCTCAAGATCTTTATGAACCGAAATAAGCTCCTTAGTCTTTTTTTCAACTTCTATTTCAAGATTGCTTTTTAAATTACGCAGCGCCTCTTCTGCTTTTTTGCGTTTTGTAATATCAGTATCAGTACCTCTGTACCCGAGGAGCTTGCCTGATTTACTTAAAATCGGCAAACCGCTTGTTTCCAAATATACTATGTACCCATCTTTATGCAAATTCTTATTGACAAACCCCCTGAAGGCTTTCTTTCTGCTAAAGACATCTAATGCTTTTTTGCTTAACTTCTCTTTTGTTCCCGGAGCAAAAAGATTATAAAAATACTTCTTCCCCACAAGCTCGCTTGGTTTATAGCCAAGGATATTTTGAACCATAGGGCTTACATAGGTATATAGTCCGGTTGTGTCGACCTCCCATATCCAACCACCGGCGGTTTCGGCAACCTGCCTAAAACGTTCTTCGCTTATCTGGAGCACTCTTTCCGCTTCTTTATATTCTGTAATATCCCAGAATATACCAAAAACACCTACTATATTATCTTCGTTATCCCGCAAAGGGGCTTTTAATGTATGTATAATTTCCTCTATGCCGTCTTTTATATACTTCTCCTCTAGCTCTCTTGCCTTACCCCTGCGCATTATAGCCTTATCATCTGACCTATACTTCTCTGCTAATTTTTCCGGAAAAAAATCGTAATCCGTCTTTCCTTTTATCTGCGCTGGCTTAATCTTAAGGTCTTTAGCATAACTCTCATTACACAGCAGGTAGATAGATTTTAAATCCTTGTAAAATATTTTATGGGGTATATTATCAAAAAGTGTCTTGTATATATAGGTAGTATTTTTTGGCATATCTATCTCATTGGATAGATTTCTCTATCAAGTGTATTACATCAAGCGGATTAATGGGTTTGATAAGGCGGTCCTTGATATTACACATCTTAAGAAGCAGCGAATGCTCCTGATGCGTAAAGACGCCTGTGATAGCGATTATGGGGATCTCTTTAGTCTCTGGCTTTGACATTAGTTCATTGGCAACCTTGAAGCCGCTCTTCTTGTCCATCTTAAGATCAAGCAATATAATATCAGGACTTGCCTGAATTATCTCCTCAGTCACATCGACACTCTCTGAAGCAGCTACCGGATAATAACCTGTTAACCTTAATATCTCAACCATCTCATCAAGAAATTCCTTGTCATCATCTACAACCATTACCTTCCTCTTCTTCTTCTCCTTCTTCTTCTTAGTCTCCATAAAACCCTCCAAGGCTATCTTAATGCACCCTTTACAGTCTTGATAAGCCTCTCAATATCTACCGGCTTTGGTATATATTCTTTTACCCCGCATGCCTTAATCTTTTTTATCTCCTCTTTTGAGTTTAGGATAGTAACCGCGAAGATCGGTATATTGCTGGTGTCTTCGTACATATGGAGTATCTTGCATACTTCAAAACCATCAAGCCCGGGCATCTTAAAATCTAAAAGTATTAAGGAAGGCCTCTTTGTGTATATCTTTCTGCCTGCCTCAAAACCATTTGACGCGAAATCAAGGTTAAAACCATTATTCCCAAGCGCGACTTTAAGCTCCTCTAGAAACTCTATATCATCATCTACTATAAGTATCGTCTTCTTTCCTGCCAAGAGTTTATCAGGTATCGGTATCTGATACTTTTTCATAAATTTTATAAGATCATCTTCGGCTATGCGCCTGTGACCTCCCGGGGTAGAGTAGGCTCTAAGTTTGTCCTCGTTTATCCAGTTTATAACTGTTGTATGATGAACACTACATAACCTTGCTGTCTGATGCGTCGTAAGAATTTTGTGAGCCATTATGTAAAGCCTCCGTTTATATCTATTATAGTTATTCTACTATTTCCATTACAAGTATACCATCTCTTATCTGTTGGGTCAATAACTAAAGAAGAAGGAGTATAAAAGAATAAGACAGGTTGCTTATCGCGAACGGCCTGTCTTATTCTTATTTTTTATGATTTTTTAAAGCATTTGCCGCTTCGCAAACTATCTTCTATCTCTTCTAATGTGCGGCCCTTTGTTTCGGGGACAAAAAGATAACAAAATACAAAACCCGCTACCGCGACCAAACCATAAAGCCAAAATGCGCTTGAACGCCCAAGCTTATCCGCAATAGTAAGAAATGTAAGCGCAACGATCATATTGAATGTCCAATTTGCTACTGTAGCTATGCTCATAGCCCTTCCACGTATCCTGAGAGGGTATATCTCCGCGATAATAAGCCAGAATATAGGGCCTAGACTTATGGCGAATGATGCGATATAGCAGGCAAGGCCTGCGACTGTTATCCATTTAAGCGCTCCTGAAAGACTGGGCACCCTAAAAGCAAATCCAAGCACCCCAAGACTTAGTATCATGCCTATCAGGCCCGCGAAAAGCAATGGCCTTCTGCCCACTCTATCTAAAAGCCAGATAGCGACTATTGTCATAAGTACGTTTACTATTCCTACACCAGCAGTAGCCAGTATAGACACCTTTGCTGACTCAAACCCCGCAAACTGAAATATCGTAGGGGCATAATATATAACGGTATTTATGCCCGTTGCCTGCTGAATAAAGGCAAGCCCTATACCTATGATAAGGGCGGGCCTTATCCATGGCTCTAAGAGCTCTGCCCAACCACCTGCCTTCTGCTTAAGGGTCTTATTAATAACTTCGAGTTCTTTGTCAACATTCTTTCTGTTGCGAATGCGCTCAAGTATAGCGCGAGCCCTTTTAACAAGGGACTGACTAAGCAGCCAACGTGGACTCTCCGGCAAAAACAGCATACCTATAAGCAGCACTATGGCTGGTACAGAACCAAAAGCAAACATCCATCGCCAATTTTCTGAAGCTGAAAACGCGTAATCAACTATATAGGATAAAACTATGCCGCAGGTGATCATGAGCTGATTCAGAGATACAAGCCCGCCCCTTACCTCTGTTGGCGCTACCTCTGAGATATAAAGCGGCGCTGCAAAAGAGGCGACACCAATCGCGACACCTATTATAACGCGACATGATATAAGCCACGCTACATGCTGCGCAAAGGCAGAGCCAAGCGCGCCGACAGCAAAAAGCATCGCAGTAACTATTATGGTTTGACGCCTGCCGAACCTATCCGATACACCGCCGCTTACCGCAGCACCCACTATAGCGCCTAACAATACGGCACTTACTACTATCTCCTGCATCATCGATGAAAGCTGAAACTCGCTCCTTATAAAGAGGATAGCTCCGGATATTACACCTGTGTCATAACCAAATAAGAGTCCTGCCAAGGCTGCTATCGATGCTACAAAATACACAAAAAGATTCTGTTCACTTGGCCTGTCTGTCTCTGCCATAATAGTACCTCCTATCTGTTATATTAAAAGCATACAATATTAATATAACAAATTTAGATATCCGTGACAACTTAAAATAGATTTCTTTTGCTTTTTTATTCAAAAGGGGACAGAGTAAAAAGGGAAAGGGGACACTCCTATTTTATTAATAAAATAGGAGTGTCCCCTTTTCTTGGGAGTGTCCCCTTTAATAATGGGGCGAGCGACGGGATTTGAACCCGCGACCGCCTGAGCCACATTCAGGTGCTCTGCCAACTGAGCTACGCCCGCCATTTAATAATCGTGGTACGCTTTTTTCGATATTCGGTTTTAGGTTGTCGGTTTATGGTTATTGCCAAAAACCGTAAACCTAAGACCGTACAACTAAAATCGAAGAATAGCTTGCCATGAACCCGAGGTTTGCCCTAAACCACTCACTTCCCAAAACCATTCACTTCGTTCTGGTTCTAAACAGGGTGCTCGAATATAGGGCATGAACCAAAGATTAGGAAAACCGAGTAGTTCATGGCGTGCCCGGTAGGATTCGAACCTACGGCCCTCTGCTTAGAAGGCAGATGCTCTATCCAGCTGAGCTACGGGCACACTTATTTCGGTTATAGGTCTTAGGTTGTCGGTTTATGGTTATTGCCGAGAACCGTAAACCTAAGATTGTACACCGAATAATGGTCGGGGCGGCCAGATTCGAACTGGCGACCCCCTGGTCCCAAACCAGGTGCTCTAGCCAAGCTGAGCCACGCCCCGACGTAATTAGTTATTATACTTGCGCAAGCAAATATAGTCAATCAGAAAAAAAGCCACAACAAGAAAACAGAACATAACAAATATATCACCAAATCTAGTATAGAACGTAAGCAATGTATCCGGATAGATCGTGACAAGAGATGTCTTATGTCCTGGCACAAAAATATCTTCTCCTCTAAACTCTACCCTAGCGTATATCATGCCTGTTCTATCGATAAAACAGGATAGTCCTGTATTCGCGCTACGCACAAAAGGCCTCCTGTTCTCTACTGCCCTGAAGACAGAATTTGAAGCGTGCTGATAAGCCGCACACGTCTTACCGAACCAGGCGTCATTTGTTATATTAACCATAAAAAAAGCGCCTCTTTTTACAAACTGCCTGACCAAATCAGGGAAGATATCCTCAAAACATATGAGCACGCTAAAATATAGAGGGGGCACTCCTTTTTCTTGATATTCCTTATCGCGCAAAGAATAGGGCTGTCCCCTTAATGGAAGCTGAAATACTGTATACTCACTTCCTGGTATAAATTTTCCTGTTAAAGGCAGAATATCGTAAACCCAGGAAAAATATCTACTTAAGGGGATAAACTCTCCAAATAGCACTAGATGCAATTTATTGTACTGTTTTACGATCTTGCCTTGTTTTGAAAATAAAAGAGCGCTATTATAATCACTACTATATCCGCTACTCTCCGTTGCGATAAGCGGTGTTCCCACAAGTATTGGTATCTTGACCTTTTTGGCAAGGCCTTGGACATACTCCATAAGGCGCCTATCTCTATCCGGATAACCCGGAACGGAAGTCTCCGGCCATATGATTATATCCGGCTTATCACCTGCCGCATCGATGGTAAGCCTTTTATATTGAGCCAGAATATAATTTCTGTATGCAGAGTCCCATTTATGCGACTGCTTAATATTGGCCTGTACAACTGAGACCTTAATGGTTTTTACAGGTATAGAATTCTCAGTAAGCGCGTCTATCCTTCTATATCCATACACGAGCACGAAAATTAGAACCGGAAAAACAACAAGAACTTGAAACAGGGGGTGCCCATTAATTTCCTTCTTAAAGGGTATCCTTGATTTCGCGAAAAAACTGCTGTTCTCTTTCCGGCATCTTATTCCCATCTTCACAACAGTAAATACTGTAAAATTTACCAATACCATTAGAAAAGATACCCCGTACGCACCTAATATGTCCGCTATCTGTATTACCGGGAGATTCTCATACTGCGAATACGCCAATAGGTTCCAACCTATGCCACCGCCTATGTGCGAACGAAGGTATTCTAAAAGGCACCATGCAGCTGGGATAATAACGTATTGCGCATTACCTGGACCGAGCGGAGTCGCGTGGCGTGTTACCTGGACCGAGCGGAGTCGCGTGGCGTGTTGCGTTTGTGTACACGACGCACGGCCCCGTAAAACTCCCTCAGAGCAACGGGGCAAGCGCATGACACACGACGAAAACAACCCAAAGACTCCGAAATAGAGCCCCTGGTACAGAGATAATATTATCCATCCGGTTACGGTTACACTGACAAGCCAATACATGGAAAGAAAAAAGAATAAAAAACCACAGGCGCATGATAAGAGAAAAGCGCTTTTAGCGTCCTTTTCCTGTAACGCAAAAAAAAGCGGGACAAGCCCGATCCATGCAAAATAAGAAAGATTAAATGAGGAAAAACTAAGGGATAAGATTGCCGCTGAAATAATAGCAGGCAAGTAACGATAGAGAATATCTGAAACGCGCGACACAAACATTACTTTCCACAGCACTTTTTATACTTCTTACCGCTTCCACATGTACAAGGGTCGTTTCTACCTATCTTATCAGCGTCTCTTATATAGGGCTTAGATGGGCCTATATCAGGCGCCTGAGGAGGATTAGGCATCTGATTGATATCAATAGGCATGCCTCCGGCAGCGGGGGCTTCTTTGCGCATATCGCGCATTGATCCTGCTTCAGGATGTATGAGCTCCTGTGATACGCCCTTAAAGACCCCTACGGTATCTTCTTTTTCCACGGCCTGTATCCTAAATATATACTCAAGAGAGTCCTCTCTTATGGAATCTATCATAGCCATAAACATCTCATAGGCCTCTCTCTGATACTCAACAAGCGGGTCTCTCTGTCCATAACCTCTTAGATGAATGCCTTCGCGCAAATGATCAATACCTAAAAGATGTTCCTTCCATTTGCCATCAATAGTTTGTAGGAGAACAAACTTTGCTATCTGCTGCATCTTTTCCAAGGTGATAGATGCCTCTTTCGCGTTATAAGCGGATTTTATCTTCTCACTGATACAGCCTCTCAGTTCTTCGCGACTTAAAGACTTGATCTCATCTTCACTGAGACTTATAAGAAATTTTCCTTTGAACCTGTTTAAAAGGTCGTTGTAATCCCATTCCTCAGGATGCAGGTTCTCAGGCACGTAAATATCAAGCGCGGCGTCACTGGCATCATCTGTCATATTAAATATGTGCTCTTTTAAGCTCTCGCTTTCTAAGATCGTCTTTCTCTCCGAGTAGATAACTTCTCTCTGCTTATTCATAACATTATCATATTCAAGGACATGCTTTCTTATCTCAAAGTTATGAGACTCTACTCTCCTCTGGGCCGTCTCAATAGACCTGGCTACTAATTTATGCTCTGCTATCGGCTGGCCTTCCTCAAGTTGAAAAAAATCTATTAAACGTGCTACCCTATCAGAGGCAAAAATCCTCATAAGATCATCTTCCAAAGATATATAGAACCTGCTTGAACCAGGGTCGCCTTGCCTGCCCGCGCGGCCCCTCAATTGGTTATCGATACGTCTTGCCTCATGACGCTCTGAACCTATAATATGAAGGCCCCCTAAATCAACGACCGCGTTATGCTCTTGCTCGGCCTCCTGCTTAAACCTTGCTAACATCTCATCCCGCTCATGCTCTGAGACTGCCTTGCCACCTGCCTCTATCTTCTTTACCATATCATCTGTCTTGGATTCAGGATTTCCACCAAGCAGGATATCCGTTCCGCGGCCCGCCATGTTCGTTGCTATTGTAACAGCACCTCTAGCACCTGTCTGCGCGATAATGTGGGCCTCAAATTCGTGATATTTCGCGTTGAGCACATTATGCGGCACACCTTTAAGCCTAAGCAGTTCTCCTATGTGCTCTGACTTATCTATGGATACGGTACCAACAAGCACGGGCCTGCCTTCTTTATGCAGTCCTACTATCTCGTCTACTATGGCGTTAAATTTTTCCTTTTCTGTCCTGTAAACAACATCCGGATAATTAGTTCTCGCCAGCGGCTTGTTAGTAGGCACCGAGACTACGTCAAGGCTATAGATCTTTAAAAACTCCTCTGACTCAGTTACGGCTGTTCCTGTCATACCTGCCAGCTTCTCATACATGCGAAAATAGTTTTGGAACGTAATAGTAGCGAGGGTCTGATTCTCCCTCTCTATCTTAACACCTTCTTTCGCCTCTATAGCCTGGTGAAGCCCGTCACTCCAACGCCTTCCGGGCATAAGCCTTCCTGTAAACTCATCGACTATAATAACCTGGCCATCTTTAATAATGTAATCGACATCAGCCTTAAAATTATTATGCGCGCGCAATGCCTGGTTAACATGGTGTTTATACTCCATAGACGAAAGCGTGTGCATATCCTTTATCCCCAAAAGTTCCGATGCCTTTGATTCACCTGCTTCAGTCAGATATGATGTGCGGCCCTTCTCATCTATTATAAAATCTCCTGTCTCTTCTTTTGTCTGCTCATCGCGCTCACCCTTCTTAAGCCTTGGTATTATCTTATCTATCTGGTAATATTTATCCGTTGATGCCTCCGCAGGGCCTGATATAATAAGCGGGGTCCTGGCTTCATCAATAAGTATGCTATCAACCTCATCGACTATCGCGAAGAACGGGTCTCGCTGCACCATATCCTCTTTAGAGACAACCATATTATCCCGTAAATAATCAAAACCAAATTCATTATTAGTACCGTAGGTTATATCAGCGCCATAGGCGACTTTTCTCTCCTCAGGACGCATATCATGCTGTATAACGCCGACTGAAAGTCCTAGGAATTCATAGATAGGCCCCATCCATTCACAATCGCGGCGCGAAAGGTAGTCATTTACGGTGATCACGTGCACCCCTTTGCCTAAAAGGGCATTAAGATATACCGGCAGGGTAGCTACGAGAGTCTTTCCCTCGCCCGTTGTCATTTCCGCTATCCTTCCCTCATGAAGCACGATCCCGCCGATAATCTGGCTATCAAAATGACGCATATTGACTTTGCGTTTCGCTGCCTCTCGTACAACCGCAAATGCCTCAGGGAGTATCTCATCAAATAGACTGTTATACAGCTTCTTTAAACGTTGCCTTGCCTTGTCCTTGGTTGTCTGCGTCGTAGACTCGTCAATCTGTTGCTTAATATCAGCTATATCTTTTGAAAAAGCCTCCTCTTTCTCTCTGATATTTCTACGAAATTCATCTGTCTTCGCACGTAAAGCTTCATCAGTGAGTGAAGATATATACTCCTCCTGGCTATTTACCTTTTGCAGGATAGGCTCGAGCTTATTTAGCTCTTTCTCATTCTGTGAGCCGAAGATTATTCTTTTTATCCAGTTTATCATTTCTAAACCTCTCGCCAAACTAGCCGCTGTCCCCTAGTAAGCATTTCTATTGTTTCCATTTTAAGAACGCCTGTATAAACTTCTCTATATCGCCATCCATAACAGCCTGGGTATTCGAGGTCTCTTCTTTTGTCCTATGATCCTTGACCATATTATATGGATGAAATACATAAGATCGTATCTGACTACCCCACTCTATCTTCTGTTTAGCGGTATGCTCCTTCTCCATCTTTGCGCGTAGCTCTTCCTGCTGTCTTTGATAAAGACGGGCTCGCAAGACTCGCATAGCAGTTGCCCTATTCTTAATCTGTGAGCGTTCATTCTGGCACTGCACTACCACACCTGTAGGAATATGCGTAATCCTTACCGCTGAATCTGTTGTATTTACGCTTTGGCCTCCGGGGCCACTTGAGCGGTATACATCTACCCTTATATCCACATTCTTAATCTCTATATCTACATCATCCGCTACCTCGGGCATAATATCTACTGACGCGAATGAGGTATGGCGGCGCTTGTTTGAATCAAATGGTGAAATCCTTACAAGACGGTGAACTCCACGCTCGCCTTTTAAATACCCATACGCCCAGTCGCCTTTTATGATAATGGTAACATTCTTTACCCCCGCTTCTTCTCCGGGTAAAAGGTCGACAGGCTCTATAGTGTAATTCATTCTCGCTGACCAACGATTGTACATTCTCAAGAGCATGTTTGCCCAATCACATGATTCAGTACCACCCGCGCCCGCGTTAATGCTAAGTATCGCGTTATTTATATCACGCTTACCATCTAAAAGGCTCTTAAACTCCAGTGCATCTACTTTTTCAATAAGGCCTGCAAGCTCTCGCTCTGTCTCTTTAATCGTATCGTGTTCATCGCTATCCAATATAGAAACAAGTTCTTCAAGCTCCTGATACTCCCTGTAACAGACTTGAAACGGCTCACTTGTAGCCTTAAGGGCCTTTAATCGGTAGATTACCTGATTTGCTTTCTGAGTATCATTCCAGAAATCGGGCGCTGACATAGTTGTCTCTATGTGAGATATCTCATCGAGCTTCTTCTCGACGTCAAAGATACCCCCTTAGGTGACTAAGTTTACCCTTTATAGCATTCAGCTTGGATTTTATATCTTCTAACATAGTATTATAGAGGATACCACAAATCACACTATATTTACAAGTGAAATGATATAGGGGACACTCCTGAACGCGGAGTAAAATCTAATCTCAGGGGTGTCCCCTATATATTTACACCCTCTTTCTTCAGTAAGTGCGTCTTTACCTGTACGCCTTTTTGAAACCCGCCTATTGCACCGTTGGATCTGATCACACGATGGCAGGGCACTTTTCCTATATATGGATTCTTATTCAACGCGCTTCCTACTGCCCGATATGCATTTGGAGAACCTATCTGTTCCGCTATTTGCTTATAGCTTCGCACCTCGCCCCGAGGGATCCTGCTCACCGCTTCATAGACCTTCTGTTGAAATAAGGTCAGATCAGTCATAATTTATGCCCCTAACTTTACAAAATAGTGCAATACTCAAAATGTAACATTGCGCTTGTATATCAAGAGCGAAAGTGGTCATAGACCGCTTTTGCCTCTTTTTCATCAACAAAATTGACTTTCTTAAGCTCCGCGATACCTGCTGTCTGTATCTTATCAAGAGAGCCAAAATATTTTATAAGCTCTGCTTTTCTTATCGGGCCTATACCCTTGATCTCATCAAGCGCGGATGCGCTTAAACCCTTTTTCCTAAGGAGCCTGTGATAGCTTATCGCAAACCTATGCGCTTCGTCACGTACCCTTTCACAAAAAAATAGTGCCTGCGTAAACTTGCCAAGCAATATGGGGTCTTTTCTCTCATGGGTATATATCTTATCAGGATTCTTAGCTATCCCGATTACAGGGATATTTATAATCCTTAAAGCGCGCAATTCAGCCTTAGAAGCGGCAAGATGTCCTTTGCCGCCGTCTATTATAATCAGATCAGGAAGAGTGCCTTTCTCCGATAAAAGTTTCTTGTATCTCCTTGATACGATTTCGCGCATCATGCTGTAGTCATCGATAACATGGACCGTCTTTATCTTAAAATGCATATACCTGTTCTTGCGTGGTTTACCGTCAGTAAAACAGACCATAGAACCTACAGCCTCTTTGCCGCTTATATTGGAAACATCGAATGCCTCTATTGTACGTAAAGGATTCACAAGCTTTAATAACGACCTCAGTTCTTCTACCTGCAATGGAATAGTTGCCGGCATCCTGGAGATAGAATGCGGAGAAGTCTTGCCAAATTGCGCGCGTTGCAAATCCACGGAATTATCCGCGCATGTCAGCATAGAGAGCGCTTGCATCCTATTTCTTATCCTAGTGGCTGATTCGTAATTTTTATCTTCCGCGGCCTTCTTCATCTGAGGTCTTAAAAGCTCAATGAGCTCATTCTGCCTTCCATCCAAAAAAAGTCTTAGCTCCGCTACAATAGCACGATACTCTTTTTTCCTATTATTATGAACGCATGGGCCGATACACTGACCTATATGATAATCAAGGCACGCGCGACGATTAGCCTGTGTGGGTATCTTCTGACATGTTCTTAAAGGAAAGACTCTTCTCATGAACTTAAACGCCTCCCGCAGAAGTTTAGCGTTTGTAAATGGGCCAAAGTATAGGGCCTTATCAGGCTTTATCTTTCTTGTAATAAGCAGTCGCGGATAATTTTCATTTATAGTGAGCTTGAGCCGCGGATATGACTTATCATCCTTGAGGAGAACATTGTATCGCGGATTGTATCTTTTTATAAGCGCCGCCTCAAGCAAAAGAGCTGTGGATTCATCAGCGGTAAGTATATAATCAATATCCACTACATTACTAAGCAATATTCCATGTCTTGATGAGCCACCTTTCGCGAAACCGTTATTGGAGGTCTTCACGCCGGTGAGGTTTCTTGCGGGCTGATATGCTTTCTTGTGCCGCAAGAAATGAGTCTTCAGCCTTTTTCGGAGGGAGGCCGCCTTGCCTATATATATGATATTCTGCTCTTTATCCTTAAGCAGATAAACGCCCGAGGCCTCTGGGAGCTTTGCTATCTTCTCTTTAACGCCCATCTGACAAACTCCTTGAGCTCCTTGATACGCAAAGCGTAGCAAGCAACCAGATAAAATATAATAGCTCCACATATTGAAAAAAGGAGGCTGAGCACAGAATGCACTATTGTGCCGGAGGAAAATAGAAAACGCAGGTAATTATTAAGCCAAAAGACAAAACCGCCCATCATAATAGAGGCTATCGATATCTTGGCCAGAGAGATCAAAAGCCCCTTCTCGTACAATGAGCCCACCTTTTTTCTTAGCACCATAAAAAGCAAGGTCGCGTTAAATATGCCTGATATTGAATTGGCTAGGGCAAGACCCCCGACTTTTAGCCTGAACATAAGCAATACACTCAATGAGATATTAATAACAAGCGAAATGGCGGCTATCTTAACGGGCGTCTTTGTATCCTGCATAGCGTAAAAACTGTTTACCAGTATCTTGATAGCCCCATAAGCCAAGAGGCCGAACGCGTAAAAGAATAGCGCGTTTGAAGTTATCATTGTAGAATAACTACCAAAGGCGCCTCTCTCAAGAAGCGTCTTTGTAATGGGTACTGACAATACTATAAGCCCGGCACTTGCGGGCAGGAGAACAAAGAATACACTCCTTAATAAAAAGTTTATAGTGCGGCGAAATTCCTCTTCTTCTTTTCTGGCGACGTGTCCTGATAGCGTAGGCAGGGCTGCCTGAGCAAGCGCTATAGCGAATATAGCAAGCGGAAACTGAAGTATCCTGTTTGAAAAATAAAGAGCAGCTACTGCGCCTTCCCCGACAATCCTAGCTATTGATGCCAACATAGTGCTTACAAACACGTTTATCTGATAAACGCCGCTTCCGAATATCCGCGGAATAAGAAGGGTCATGATCCTTTTTATCTTTGGATGCATAAAACTTTTCTGGTTAAATGTAATACCGCTTTTTATAAGGACCGGAACCTGCACAGCGATCTGTAAAAAACCACCGAATAATACCCCTACACCTAAGCCTACAACATCCTGCCTCCACATGAACATGCATAATATAAGAGATACATTTAACAGGCCCATGCTAAACGCCGGGGCAGTAAAATGTTTAATGGAATTCAAGACACCCATGCTATAAGCGGAAAGGCCTATAAAAATAAGGTAGGGAAATATGGTTCTTGTAAGGGCAATAGTAATGTTAAGCTTCTGCGGATCCTGTAAAAAACCGGGTGCTATAGCTATAACAATAGCTTTCGAGAAAATAACACCTGCAAGGGTCAAGAGAGTCAGAATGATTAGTAAGATATTGAGCAGGATATTAGCAAGTTTCCAAAATTCGTCCTTGCCCTTATGCGTAAGCTCCTCAACGAGAACAGGCACAACAGCGGCATTTGTAGCCCCCTCACCTATAAGATCACGAAGAAGATTAGGTATCCTAAATGCCACTACAAAGGCCTGCGCAAATATGCCGGTACCAAAAAAAGCCGCGAATATTATATCCCTGATAAAACCAAGAACACGGCTCAGTAATGTGGCTATACCGATTATGCCGGCTGATCTCGCTATAGATTTATTAGTTGACATACTTAACCCTGATATGCTATACTTACTTTTCTAAATTAAAGAAATATGTGGAGGAAATTATGGCAAATTTGAAATCTGCGAAAAAATCCATTAAACAGGATAAAAAAAAGCGACTGCATAATGCCGCAATTGCTTCGGAACTAAAAACCTTTGTTAAAAAACTAAATGCCCTTATAAGCTCTGATAAGGCTGATGAAGCTGTTAAGATGCTATCCATGCTTACGTCAAAACTGGATAAAGCCGCGAAAAAGGGCCTGATAAAGCGTCATAACGCGGACCGCAGAAAATCCCGCCTCGCGACAAAAGTCGCTAAGCTTAAAAAATAAATGAGCACATAAGTTACGGAGTAAAACGACGTAACTTATAAATGCGAATTTATCCTGAGGATACAAAGTATCCGAAGGATCCAAGATCAGCTTGAAAGTTTTACAACAAGCATCTCAAGTAAATAATTCCCTTTAACACTGCTTCTCTTTATCAAAAGATCCGTTTCAAGTAATACCTGAAGGTCATTCTTCAATCTATCCAATGTTAATCCGCTTGCCTGAGATATCAATCTAGTCAACACATAGGTACCTGTTTTAAGGGAAAGCGCCATATTTGCCCTGGATACCTTTTTCAATAATAACCTCTTTACCGCTATAATCCTTGTTATGTGCCATGTAAGAAGCCCGAGGATCTGTACGGGACTGGAACCTGACTGAAAAAGACTCTTTAGTGTAATCAGGGCTTTCCTTAAGTCTTTTTCATTTATAGAATCAAGCAGTCCAAAGGTTGAACCTTCTAAGGGGATATCCGCAAATTGTAATATATCATTATCCGTTACCTTCTCTCTATCGCCTATAAACAGCAGGAGCTGTTGGATCATGGAGCTGATCCTGCCAAAATCCTGTTCTGCGCTATCTAATATCAGCTCCGCGGATCTTCTGCTTATCTGTTTATTCTGCCGCTTGAACCTGTTTATTATCCACAACACTACCTTGTCTGCCTGAAGCCTTGAAAAGACGAGCTTCTCCACCCTGGATAATACCTTATTTAAAAATTTCTCTGTCTTTGCGCTAGATTTTGAACTTACCAAAACAAGGGTAGCTTTACCTGAAGGCACTTTATTTATATATTGGGCAAGTAGGGCCTTATCTTCTTCTCGCATAACCTCAAGGTCTTTTACAACGACCAACTTCCTATCGCCTGTTAATGAGAATGTCTCAAGCGAGCGGATAATCTCCTCTGCCGCTGTATCCTTGGCATAATAGAGATTGTAATTAAAGGCATCAATATTCTCGCCTATAATATCGGATTTAAGTTGATTTAGGTAAGCTGTTTTTCTGAATTCATCTTCTCCGGTCAACAAGTATACATTACTACCGGATTTAAGAGGGGACTTTATTGCCTGGGGCATATCTACCAAACCTCTATGGTTCTTTCGACCACCCTTCTTGCCAGGTCACTCAACGCCGCTGTTATAGCTGAATCTTCGCTCTTCTGCTGCGCGCCCGTAGTAAAGTAATAGTCACTTCCGGCAAAATTTTTCTCTGCCCACATAACCTTGTTAGTTTCTGTGTCCGTAGCATCCATATCCACAAAAATTGCCAATCTATATTGGTCTATATTATCATCATAACCGTATTTTGTCGGTTCTCTCTTGAAATCAACGAGTGCTCCGGTTATAACTATATCAGCGTCTTTCTTGTTTGAGACCCTAAGATGTCCATCAAATATAAACCTGTCTATTATCGCCTGAGTCACGTCTACTTCTAGTAGCGGGCGGTATGTCTTGTATCTGTGCATATCGGATATCTCGTCTGTAATGGGTATCTTATTGGCAAAGTTTTCAATGTAGATATTTTTGTAATTAGCGGGAAGAAGCGAGCCTGTTGTATAACCGCAACCAACAAATATAGTAAGGCAGGCAAACAGCAGAAAACAGGTTATGGCAGGTAAAAAATAATCGGGCGTTTTGATTTTTTGCATTTGGCTGGCTCCGCTTATTCTGCCAAGGCAACAGTTTTTCTTCTTGGCCTTATACGTTTATCAACTGCCTCAAGCCGCTTGGTAGCAACTCCTACTGTAGAGGCACTCGGAAACTCATCCAGGATCTTATTATAATATATCGATGCTGCTTTATATTTTCCTATGCGCTCATAAAACCTGGCGGTCTTCAAATAATAATCTGCCCTCTTCTCAATTATCTCTTTCTTTTCTTTTTGCGCCTTCTTGACCAGTTCGCTATCTGGGTTCTGTCTCGCGAATTCTTCAAACTCATCCATGGCCTGCTCTGCAAGGGACTGGTCGTAATCACTACCACCTGATGCTATAGAAGCGCACATCGCAACCTGGAACTTAGCGTCAGTAGCCACATCACTGTCAGGATAATCATCAAGTATCTTCTGAAAAGCGTCTCGCGCCTCCTGATAAAAAGCTATTTTTTTATAGAGTTCTCCTATACGAAACTGCGCTACCGGGGCGTATTCACTATAAGGGGCATTTGAAACAACCTTCTTATATATCTCTATAATCTGCTCGGGCATTGCCTTGAAACTTATACCGATAAATTTGGTATTTTCGCCTTCATAGAGCCTGCCCGCGATATCAAACTGCCTCTTTATGATCTCGTCTGTTCTCTCGGTAAACGGGTAATCATCTATAACCTTTTGATAGCTCTGATAGGCCTGATAAGGGTTATTAAGTTCTTCGTAGCAACGTCCAACAAAGTACTGCGCCTCAGACGCCGCTTCAGATCGCTTATAAAACTTGATGATCTTGTTAAATTCCGTAAGCGCCTTCTTATATTCTTTCGCTGAGAAAAAATCCATAGAATAAAGAAGCTGCTCTTTCGGGGTATCTTTCGGGGCATATTTCGGATTTACCCACTTTTTTGTCTGTGGGGTCCATATCCAATAACAATAACCAACGGTTGTATTATATAGTATTAGTAATGCTACAATAATAATTATAGGTTTTGATTTATTTTTCATGATTTTACCCTTGAATAAGTAAGGTTAATATAGCATTACAGGCCATATTTGTCAATTAAAATAGGAGTTTTATGACACGAATCGCAGGATTAGGCCTTAAGGTATCGGTTCTCTGAATATTATGCTTTAGGAGACAAAAAAATAGAGCCTCATCTATCCCCGCTTCAAATAAAGATCCTTGGGAAATAAAATAAGCTCACTATTTACTTATGATGTAACTGCCTTTGGAGCCGGCGATTTTGATATAAAAGAAGAAAGGTGCTTGTTGTCTTCCTCTGTCATATCCATAAACTGCAGACCGACACTATACTGATTACTGCGAGGAACTTTCCGTATCCACGCTACCTTTGATATCGCTTTTATAGGACGTGAAAAAGACGGTACAGACACCTCTAAAAGTAATCTTGTAAATATTGAAAGAAAGTCGTTGGAGACAAAACGTACCCCACTCTCACTGATATCTTTTGTAAGAGAACCCGCGTATGTTTCTATCGGGCGCTGTATATCCTTGAACTGGAGCGGTAAGCGCGCATCAATTCTTGCACACTTTCTCCTTTCCTTAACATAAGGCTGCATACTTAGATTCCCCCCATTTTGATAGATTTTCTAAGTTGATTTATTATAGCACCGTTTTAGCAACAGTGTCAAGTGAAATATAAAAGATTTTAAAAAGTAATTTTAAATACTTATAGCCTAAAACTACATCATATTGCGGTCTAAAAGCAGTTTAACCACCATATAAACCAAAGCATAATAAAACGCTATCAGATACCACTGCATATCAAAAACATAGAAATACGCGAAAGGCGCACCCGATAAGAAGGTGAGTACCGCTACAACGACTTCTAGCAAATTATGCAAGAGATATGCGATAAGAAGAGATATCGGCTGTAAAAAGATCGGCACGCAGACAAGTGCTATACTTAGGAAAAGAATCACTCCCAATAATGGAATTACAAAGATGTTAGCTATTATGCTAATAGGTGAGATCATCCCGAAGTAAACAGCGGTAATCGGCCAGACACCTATAAAGACAGCTAGTGACGCAAACAAAATCCTTCTCGCGTATTGTGAAACTATCGATAGATATTTATTGTTGTTAAAACTCACATCTTTTTTTGGCCCGCGTGTAAATAATATCTCAAACTTCGGAGTGAAATAAACAAGTGAAAATACGCAAGCAAAAGACAAGATAAACCCCGCAGAAAATATCTGCATGGGGTTTATAATAAGTATTATTATCCCCGCTAAAGACAGGGCTGTATATATGTCGAAATCTCTATCAAGTATATACGAAAAAAGATATGTCGTTATCATGATAGATGCCCTTAAGATAGGTATTCTCTCTTGCGCGACAATAGCATAGCCAGCAAGAAAAATAATAATAACTACGCTTGAGATCTTTCGCGGCAAACGACACAACGTAAGGATAAAAAATAATATAGCTGATATTATCGCGACATGCAGGCCGCTTACTGAAAGAACATGCACCGAACCTGTCTTAATAAAAATCTCTCTTAAATGTTTCGGTATCCAATGGCGACTCGCGACAAGCATAGCGCTGATTAACGTATTATCGGGATACGGCAGATAGCGCTTAAGCCGCTTCTCTATGACGCGCCTGATATCGTATATGGGCCTTCTGATTGAAAATCCGGCGCTATTTTTAAGCGGCGCAACATCACTATCATCTCTTATATCAATAATAGTATGTATGCCTTTCGTTCTAAGATATCTCGCGTAATTAAAACTACTCTTACCTGAAAAATTAACAGGACTCTTTAACGTAGCAAAAACAACAAGATCATCTCCATAATTATAATCTAGCTCATTATCATCTATCTCTGCTTCTGAAAGGCCTCTCAATCTTAACCATGCATTGCCCTGCTTATAAGCCATGGCTTGAAAAGTAAAGCTACACTTTCTCTTGGACCATCTCTGCCATTTATATATAGGCTCTGACTTTATTCTTCCTCTAATGTAATATTGTGAATCTGGGGGTTTTAGAAGGCAGGATACATGGTCTTTACCCAGAGTATTAAAATTTATATATGTTGCCGCGCCGAGAACAAGAATAAGCAGTCCTGACGCAAAAAGAAATAGGTTCCTGCTTTTTGCGATAGCCAGACAGATAATAATAAATAAGGCAAAGATCAGAACCAAAATTATATTAAATGGGATATTTAATTTTTGAGCAGCTACTATGCCAAGCCCGAATAGCAAAAATGCTAATAGCAATGGGCGTTTTTTAAAGGAAGTTTTATTTTGAAACATCTACCTCTACCCTATGCTTTATGGCTTCATATTTTTTCACGCCTATGCCCTTGATCTTAAGAAGCTGCTTTTTTGAGGTAAAACCATGATTAGC
This sequence comes from uncultured Planctomycetia bacterium, assembly GCA_964634945.1. GTDB lineage: Bacteria > Omnitrophota > Gorgyraeia > JABMRG01 > JABMRG01 > JAUVHV01. Next base: position 48,658 of record CAZWMG010000009.1, read on the forward strand.
GTTGCGATAATCTATGATCCTCTCTGCTGTTTTAGGGCCTATACCAGGGAGCTTTGCGAGAGCATATCTGCTAGCGCTATTAATGTCTACTCGTTTTCCCGCCACAATAGCCTGTTGTGCGTGCGCAGATATTAGTGATTCTTCTTGGGTAAGGCATATTCTGCTCTGGTGCAGCTTCTTGTAAAAGGATAACGCGATAAATATAGATAGGGCTGATATAAGCAGAAGAACGACTATTCTTTCGGTTTTTTGCATAGCTTGTCCATTGTTACCACATCAAAGCCTTTCTGTTCAAGCATGGGCATTACATCTTTAAGCGCGCTCACTGTATTATGCCTGGGCGCACCTATCCTTGTGTTTCGTCCATCATGTAGAAGAATTATTGAACCGTCACTTACCTTTTCGATTATTATATCCACTATCGACTGGGCGGGCGGGTTCTTCCAATCCATAGAAGAACAGGCCATGTCCCATAGAACAAGCTGATACCCCTTTTCTCTTATTATCGCCTCCACTGTCTTGTTGTATTCTCCATACGGCGGACGAAAATATTTAGGCTTGATGCCTAATACAGATTGAAATATATCTTCAGAGATTTCGATCTGAGATAATATCTGCTCCTTGGTGAGTGTATTTAGATGAGGATGGTCATAGGTATGATTGCCTATTAAATGGCCTTGGGCCTGTACGCTAAGCGCTATATCCGGCTGGCGCTCTATGTTCATTGCCGGAAAGAAAAATAGAGCCTTTTTCTTATGCTTTTCAAGGATATCGAGAATCTGGAGAGTATATTCTCCATTAGGGCCATCGTCAAAGGTAAGAGCAACTTTCTTGACAAGGGAGTTCATAAATAATATTGTAAGGCATCCTAATTCTTTAGTCAATAAAAAAACAATTCAAGACCGGTTCTCAAGCACAACCGATCGTGCTTGAGAACCGGTCTTGAAGCTATATTTGTAATTGCTTATACCTCTACCTTTCCAGCGCAGGCCTTTTTGTTGCTGCTAAGGCTTTTTTAAGGAACGTAAAAAATGAGGGACGGACCCAATTAAGGACCCGTCCCCCTGGCAACTGTTCAACTCTATGCTTATTAAGCTTATGCCGCTATCAATGCCGCTAAAGCCTGTCTATGTAGCTGCTCATAATATGCCTCGTCTATGGCAACCGGCATAGGTAAGTCAAGAATGAAAACCGAATTCTTCAAAAATGCCTCCAGTAATTTCGGAGACAAAGGAGACTTTGTTATAAATCTATACATCTGCGATATTATTCCGTTTAACACAGGTTTAGTGTCCTGGCTGTAACCTAATAACCCCTTCGCTAGAACAATGACCTGTTCTAATGGCAGGTATCCGTCCTGTGTAACCGATTGTATATCTATACGCCGCGATATATCTTCAACGGATTTGCTCGATATGACTATGGTATGGCCTTTACCACCTATTTTAGCATTGTATTGGCTCAAAAGCCTGACCTGGCAACCAAGTTTTGTCTGAAGCGCTTCCAGGTATGGGTTTGACTTATCAAGCATAGTAAGGAGTATTTTCTGATTAGCTGGTATATCTTTATCATTTATAACTATTGTACCTGTTGTCTCTGGAAGCAACGCGTCTTCGGCAACAATACTCTGTACCGCGGTCATTGTGTCAAGTGATGCCTGGACCTGACTAGCCTGCTCTGCCACAGCTATAGCAGCATCCGGAGACAGACTCTTTATCTCTTCAAGTTTATTAATGGTCTCCTTGCATGCCCCTATCTGCCTTAACAGCATATCTGCATTAAGCTCAGGCATTGTGTTGGCACCTGTAAAAGCATATGTTGAACCAGAAAGATATGCCATGGCCTTTGCTATATCTTTTTCATAACCTGCTGAAGATTGCTTGATTGTTTGTTGTGCATCAAGACTTATTATCGTATTTTCAAGGCGAATTTTTTCTAATTCTACTCGAATTATTTCTTTTTCCAGCTCGACAACTTTAGCATCTGTTATGCTGCTGCCCTTTACATCGGTGTTGCGTGTTGGTTGGCCATTCACTGTTTCCTTTGCTCCACGGTCATTCGTTTTCGCCGCTAAAAGGTCTTTCTGCAAGTCTGTAAGCTTACCCTCTGCATTGGCAAGCCTACTTTGAGCAACTAAGAGTTTCGCATTATTGATTTTACTCAGGTCTACATTCATATCAGATAAGCTGTCAAATAGTCCGCTTGCTGCGTTATAACTATCTCGATCAAGACTACTAACTGCTGATGTAGCATCACTTATATCTCTAGGTTGTATCTGAGCGCCGATGTTAATAGCGTTATCAATAATTGTTTTCATACGATCAGCATCATTTGTACTAATAGTGCCTTCTGCTGCCATATTATCAAACATGCCCCTAGCCTCAGACCTTATCTCTATTAATCTTTCAACAGCTGCTTCACGTACAGCAAGTTCCGGAGATTGCCACTGCGAAATAAGAATTAATACGGCTTCTTCATCAACCTTGAGGCCGCTAGAGGATGTCTTGACTAATGATTCTGACTTTGCAAGCATCTCTATGGCCTGCTCAAAACTAGCTATATATGATTGCGCTTGACCTATAGCCTGTCCAAGTTCTGCAATAACATTTGGATCCTTGTTTTCTTCTCGAAGCGCCGCTTCCAAGGCTTCCAACTCAGAAACTGTATCTTGGATCTGCAACGCAAATACGGTTTCAGGGTCTTTGCCATTAGCCTTGAGGTTATCTGTTATAGAATGAAAGATACCTGTAATAAACATACGTCTTACTTGATCAGTTGCTTCACTAATGCTCTTAACGAGCAATGGTATAGCGTTAATGCCTTTTCCTTCTATATTTCTAGCAGTCTTTACAAGAAGCCACATAGATGTTTTTGGATCCAGGAATCGCTCAATCATGCGGTCAAGATCTGCATCCGCATACAAATAACCGCTTGATGAAGTCTTTTCTAATATATCGCTGGGTAATATCTTTTGCATAGTTATCTCTATAGATGCCTGTAATATCGGATCAATCTCATTATCGCGAAGTATCTCAAGGTCAGGCAGCATCATCTCTGCAGCAGGGCCCATTTCTGATAATCTCCTCAGGGCATCTTGCAGGATATATGGATTGCCGCTTTCCTTATACTCTTCTAACTGAGGAGATATAGCTACTAACGCTTCGGTTATACCGGCAGATGAGGTCCTTGAAACCTGAAGAAGATTTTCAATAGATTCTCTCGGAGGCAATCCTACAAATACGCCAAGTTGGGTGGAGAGTGGCTCATTTTTGCTTATAACATCTGATATCGCGCCGGATTTATCGCTGGCTGACATAACCACCAAAAACTCTGATTTATCCGAATTATCAGTAAATGAGACTAGATATACAGGCATATTCGCTGAAGGGATATCAAGTTTTTGCGCGTTCTCAGGAATATCGCCGTCTTTTAGTGCCTTAGCTGCTCTAGCCATGCTATCCATACTACTAAGGCGAGCCTGATAAGCGTCATGCTCCGGCAGAGCAGGCTCATACCCAGGTTGCCTTACAGCAAGGTTTGCGATAGCGCAAGGCGCTATCTGTTCAGGCTGGTATACAGCGCTCGCGCTGAATACAAATATGCCTATCAGGAAACATACCTGCAACATAATGACAAATTTAGCGTTCTTCATTTTAATCTCCTTTTATATATTCTGTTTATAGCTTTTTGTATTTTCTTTTGCTTTTTTAATAAACTTTTCAAATTCAGTCTCTTCATCAAGAAGAACCGATTTATAAGGATTATCCAAATAAAGTTTCTCAACCTTTGGAGTAACTACTATATATGATACTTGTCTTTCTTTTAAAAGTTTTGTTATCCCGTCTGTATGAAAACCACCTGATACCAAAACAGCGATATCAGTCTTATTTTTCTTCATCTGATCAAGTGTGTTATGAACCAGGATACTATCGCGTTCCTGCGCGATCTTGTAGAACTTTTCTAGATCAGGGATTTTCGACGCTATCTTCCTAAAAGCCGGGTCGAGCTTATACTGGACCTTGTATTTATTCGCCGCGTCTGATATGAAATTAATAATATAAGACGGGGTAAACTCTCTTTTGTTCTCTCTGTAGTATTGCAACGTCTCTTTTGTAAGCTTAAGGGCGAAGAGGTCCTTTAAGACATCGAGCGTGTATGAGAACCTGTCTATATCCCGCTGCGTGCTGTCTGTAAAAATCTTATCCTTAAGGCTCGCCTCTATCTGATCTATTTCATTAAAGAGCGCTATATTATTTATCTCAGAATATTGCTTTATGTAGTCAACATATCTATGTAAGTCCGCGTAATCCGCCTCCATTGCCAAATCCGGCCCCCTTAAAGATATATCTTCAAGAAAACCATAGAATTCAAGGGCGCTTATCTTTTCTGCCTTGAAAAATAGGCTCTTATCTAATAATTCTGATAAGCTTTTTTTATCAAGTTTATCACCTAAATAATCCAGATACTCTGAGCGCTGGGTATCAACCTCTAAAAAATCTATATCTGATTCCTTTTCAAGCACTTCTGTAAGCTTAACAAAGTTCGGGTAATCCCGTTGTTTTAGACTGTATTCTAAAATAAGTTTATTTAAATAGGCTATGTATGATGTAAAATCCATATCCTCAGCCTTGTAATCCTGGATATTTTTATCGAGTTCAAGCAGCTCCTTTGAATAGGCCTTGAATTTCAGTCTCTCTAGGATCTCCTTTATATTATTATAATATCTTTCATTATCTGCCTGGCCTTTTAGCGATTCCATATAGGCGTCTACATTCTCCTGGTGCAATTTGGCATCATCCGCGCCAAAAAATGAAAAACCGCTATGTTTCATCATATGAGCAAAACCAGCGCCATCAAGCTCTCCGGTCTTTACAAAATATCGGGCAACACTCTCTTTTATATCGTCATTAGGGCGCTTTGAATAAGGCGCTGTTTCAAGCTGGCCAACAGAGCCTTCTATCGATACTAAATCGAGATTATATTTATCAATAAGTTCATTAATTATATTATAGACAGATATCTGCGCGTCATAATTGCAATGCAGATCCTGTATATGAACTACTATTCCGCTGTCGCTACCTACAAAATGGCTATCTCTGATAGTGCCGTTAGCCTCTGATACCATCTCTCTTATATTATTAATAGACTGTGCATTTGCTGTAGAGGCACATACCATAGATAATAATGTTATAATACCTAATATTCTCTTCATAATATAAGGTGCCTTTTCTGCTGTTCCCATCCTTGTTATATACATTTTCTTACCTTAATATAACATTTTAAAAGTCTTTGATTAAGTATACGTTATTTTTCGCTGTATGTCAAGTTTTTTGTGATTTTTTTGTGATTTTTTGTTACATAGGCCTACTACATGCAAGACCGGTTCTCAAACACAATCGATTGTGCTTGAGAACCGGTCTTGAAGCTACAATTTAGAATCTATACTGGCCGCCTAATGTAAGCCCGAAGGTCTCGAGCTTATTCTCAGGGGTCTCTATGTTTACACTTCCATTATCAATACGATCCGCTCTTTCAAGATGCTGCAGATCCCAAAAACCGCCAAGATTAATATCAAATTTCTCAGAAAGATTGTAGTCACATCCACCTTCAGCATGCCATATAGTGCCCTGATCAGAGGTAGTCCTGCCAAGCTCGCTATTGTTTATAGGCACATATACAAGCGGCGCCCAATATCCGCTGCCATAGAAATTCATATTATTAACCGGCCCTGCCTCGATCCTCGCGCCTAAACCAGCATATGAAACATTGAAATTCTCATCAGCCTCGCCAAGCTGAGGCACTGTCGTAGATGTTGTAGTGATATTGCCTCTTGAAAATTCTACTCTCCTGTATCCTATATTAACCAGAGGGGCTACTGATAAGTATTTAGACTCACTGGTTATTGCCCATCCTATATTAGCGTTAACATCAGCGCCTCTAAAACTCATATCATCTGTCTGGTAAGTACCTCTACCCTCATAATCCCATTTCTCTTCATCTGTTAATGTGGTAAATAAGCCTAACCGTAGGCTACCTTCCCAATACTCTCTATCGTAAGCATCAAGGCCTAGATCGCATCTTAAGAGATAGTTATCCCAATCTGATTCTATTGGGGCTATATCCGCCTCTTCCTTATATTTTGCCCATCCTGTTGATAGCTTTGCTATGAATGTAGCTCCCGGAATAGCCGGGTTTAATGGGCCCAGAGGGGTAGGGGTGGCGTTTTCTACATACTCAGAATCACCCTGTCTGTCTGATGGGCCAAAGGTACCTGTATACGCTACCCTTACAATATGCCTTGTATCAAGCGCGTTGATATCATCGTGCTGTTCAGGGGTATCATAATCATAGCCTACGTAGCTGCCATACATTATCCTTAAATGCTGATCCTGATTGAGCTGATAATCAAATGAGGCGAATATATTATGGTGGCCGTCAAAATGAGTGCCCTGATCAACAACAAATTCCTTATACAGGTCTCTCTGCCTAGTATATTGGTACAGGAAGCCAAGTGTAGTATTAGGACATGGTTGATATTCAAACTCAATAGCCTGCGCAGTAGGATTATCATCTATCGCCATGGCGTATTTGTTCTCATTATATGTATATTTTAAAGTAATCTTAAGCGGGTCAAACGGAAAATAGGTAAATCGCGCTTTATATATATTATAATACGGATATTCCGGAAGGCCAAAGGCGGATTGATCATACAAAAAAGGAACCACCCTATCCCATACTATGCCATCCTTATAATAATCACCTACCCATACATTGTTTAAAAGTCCGCGCGGATAATCCTTAGGGTCATTAGTAGTCTCAAAGATAGCTAAACCTGAAAAATAATCCGTAAAATCGTACTCCAGGCCTCCTGAAAAAGCGCCTATTGAAGGGTCCTTGCCTTCTTCTATGGCCACATTCTCAAGCCATATATCATCATAGGCAAAGTAATCCGTAAAGGCGCTATAAGAGCTTTTCGCGTTTATAAGCGGGTCTATACCCTGTTTAGTCTTTGGAAGATGCTTGTAAAAAGCCAGTCCTTTAAGGGTCATCTTTTCTGTGGGCTGATAAGTTCCTTCTAATCTGTATACATCTTCTATATGCTCATTGCCATCACTATAGACTGTCCTAAAATCAAACCTTGTATCTACATTCTGATCCGGAAACTCCGCTTTCGCGTTAACATTAAAGGCGTTTCTACCTATGTCCATTCCGTTTCCAAACATTATCTCTTCGTTTCGAGGATCTATATCCTCGAAATATATATGTTTCGCGTACTCAAACTCTTTTCTTGTAAATCTATAGTTACTCAAACCCGGGAAGAATTGATCGCCCATGCTGGCAAAGGATGCCTTAAGCTCATACCTATCTGCTGTCCCACTGGTTAGCGCGATAGGGCCCTGATTCTTTAAGCCAAAACTTCCAGCGTAACCTGTATAATCGTTATGATATCCACTGGCCTCTTCTGTATTCATATTACTTACGGCAAACTCCCCTAATAGCTCTGTATTGTCAAAAAGCCGATAAGACCCGTCTAATGCGCCGAGATTATTCATCGCCTCTAATGACTGGTGGCGCATACCACCTTTAAAGGTATACAGGCCTCCGAGTGTAAATCTATCAGATATTGGGGTCTTTACTCTTACCGCGGCCGGTATATTTGTTGCTTGGGTATATTCATCCCATAGGCTTCGCGGTGTCGCTACTACCATATCAACAGACGCGCCATTGGTAAAATCAGCCTTAAATGACGCTCCGCGAAGAAATGTAAGAAAATCATCATCACTATCCCTTGAGACAAATGAGAGATTGCGTACCCATTGCCCCTTCTTTAAAGGCTGTCTTGAACCGTTAAACCCCTCAGGGGCAGAGGTGCCTGTTCTGTTAAATTCTTTACTTTGCTCATAGCGGTCGAGCCACGCGCCTTCTTCCCACCATACCTTGTTATTGGAAAGGCTCATAGGATCATCTGATGTAAGCGCCTCTTCCTGGCCCGCCATCGCGAATACCTTTGCCTTGTAGGGTTCCGAATTATACTCAACCCATAATTTACGTATAGGCACATACATCCTGTCTATCTCTTCTTCCGGCACATTAAATGTATTGGTACCCCAATCCGTAAGCCCTGAGTAACGCCCTACGGAGGTCTTATCTTCTTTAACCTTGTTCTCCTCTATACTTACAACATCTCCTCTGTCTGTCCTGTATGTCTCATTTATTGTACTTCTAACATTTGACCAATACTTATAGTCTATCTCAACATTATCTCCATTTGAGCCTGAGACAGATACCCTCTTTTTTCCAACAAATGTCCAAGGGTCTATTGTCATCTGACTAAAACCGCTTAATGTATCGGTTATGTGTACATCCATATCCATCTTAAGCCTGGAATATATCGCCTTGTCATAACTATTCTGCCTGTCTTTTCCAAAAATATATCTCCAGCTCGTATCTCCGGGCATATTATGATAATCCGCGTTAGCGTCTTTCCATAGAAAGTCATCTTCAGTCACACCGAATGCCATGCGATACTCACCTCTTATAACAGAAGGCGCGATATGACTGTTTATATTCTCTGTGCCTTCCTGTATTTTACTATTTATACCATCTGAGAATTTCTCAAAAAAAGGAAGCTCACATCTAAAGGGCTCTTTCACATAAGGCGCTGGTGAAAGTTTTCTTTCTACGGCAACGGTTGAGGGATATTTAAGAGTAGCTGAAGGCGCTGGTTCCGGCTTTTTTGTTAATGAAGAAGGGAGTTTTTCACTCGGCTCTGGCCTTGCTGACACATAAGGCTTTTTGCTTGGTTCTGGTTGGGTTGATGTGTATGGCTTCTTGCTTGGTTCTGGTTGAGTATAGGGCCTCTTGCTTGGTTCTTTTTGAGTTGACGTGTAGGGCCTTTTGCTTGGTTCAGGTTGAGTATAGGGCCTTTTGCTTGGTTCAGGTTGAGTATAGGGCCTTTTGCTTGGTTCAGGATCTGAATTATTATAATAGGAATCCCTGCTTGACTGCTGAGCTACAACACGACGTGTTGGCTTATTTATAACAACATCCTGACTTTTCTGAGGCCCTAATGCGGATACAGGCCTCTTTAATGCATACTCCTTATAGCTAACCGCGCGATTCATCGCGTCTTTTCTGGCCTGTTGTTTACTCTTGTTAACATGGCCCTTATTTGTCAGCATAGCCCTTGACATCGCTATTTTTAAACGCGCTTCTTCTGAATTTGGCTGAATTATAAGCGCTCTTTCATATGATTCTATCGCGGATTCATATTGCTTGTCATCAAGATAACCTTTAGCGCGATCCATATAATATTTGTAAGCGCTCTTATATTGGCACGGCGTAAAAAGTGTCTTCTTGTTTGTTTCAGAGGCACCCGCAAAATCCGATAAGAACAAAATAAGCGCTATAAGTATAATTATATATATATTTTTTTTCATTATGTTTTTCCGCCACACAAAACAAAAAAGGAGTATACACTCAAGCTCCTTTACAAGTTTGCGTTTTCTCCACCGAGTATATTGTCATATTTAGGATAGCATAAAGAGATACAGGATATCAATAATAATTTTACTATATGTTAATTTTTATTATTGTACTCTGTATGTGAGAATAAGAGGCTGTGAATTTCTTAATATCTTTACTTCCAACTGATCCTTGCCTTTTAGCTTCCTATACGTGTTAAAGATCTGGTATGGGCTATTCAGTGTAAGCCCGTTGACAGTCTCTATAATATCGCCCTGTTTAATCCCTATCTCTTTTAAGATACCATTTTCATTTAACTTTGTTATCGCTATTCCGAGTTTTTTGCCATTGGCTGAATAGGGCCCTATCTTTACATCCCTCATAATATCACGAACCCTGGATATTGCGCCTGAGATAGTCTCTCTATCTGTGGTAATAGTATTGCCTTGCCTTACCACATTATACCATTTCTCATCATTAATCATGCCTGTAGCAGGTTGAGATACCCCGCCACCGGGCAACGTGAGCGTAAATTCCCCATCTGAAGAATTGAGTATGATCTCCCCTCTTTTTATCCGTACTATTTTAAACCCATCAACATCATCACCTAACTCATACATAACAATCTGTCCGCTCCTAGCATCCTCTATTATCGCCAAAGGGTTCAGGCTCTGGGTAAAGAGCGTGCCTTTGAGCGTAAGGCCTTGCGAAGAAGTACTACTTAAAGAACCTGCGACGTTACCCTGTCCTGCTTCAAGCGTAGCAAGTTGCGTTGTGACGCTTATCGCGATTATAAATATAACTTTCGATAGTCTGTTCATCTCTATACTCGTTTCTTGGCGAGGGCTACAAGTGGTTTTAATAAAAACCGCGTTATCCTCTTTAGCGCAGGCCTGTTGCTAATAAAATTAGCTATAGGCGGACTATACCTGTAATAGCTCCATACAAACTCTCTTCCTAATGAGTTTCTCATCAGGTATTTGTCTCTGAATTGTCTTAAAGCGATAACATCGCCAGCCATAGGCGTACCATAAGCCGCTGTAGCTATAAAACAGTAGCTTGCTGTAGAAGAGCCGTCACTTGAGGCGTTTCCCGCTCCTCCGGCTGCAGCGGCAGCGGCAGCGGCGCCCCATCCAAATATTGTAAGGTGATTGACTGTAGCGGATACGTAATTTTCATTTGGATGAACTACAGAGTCATAAAGCACTTCCCACAGCCCTGTGCTATCATTGAACCATCTAAGCTTTAAGTCATTCTCATTTATATTTGTGCCATCTACTATCCCATTATTATCCGCATCAGGATATGATATAGATAGGGTAATATCTTTTAGAAATGTGTTAACACCTGTTATATTAATATCGATAGTGCCACCTGCTCCGGAGACCATAACCTCCTCTATTGTAACATCCGGCATAGTACCATCGTCAGGTAGGGCCCCCTGTGGTATCTCTATTCTCGTACCATCCGGGAGAACTATTGTATTAGACTGCGCCGGATCAATAATCTGCTTCTTTACATAACTACCATTACTATTTTCATAGATATCCGGATTTAAAGCGTTATTATCAACAATCAGAGAGATAACCTTAAATGATGTCAGATCTAATCCATTTACAGCTGCCCTGACTTGATAAGCCTGCCCATTAATAAGGGTTGTAGTGTCCCATGTTGTGGTATATGACATAACAGGGGTACCTTTACCAATATCTGTCCATAGAAGGTCTCCCAGCTTCCTATACTGGAACATAACCTCGGTCACGCCCGGATTATCCGGGTAGACCTCAGATACGAGTGAGATTGAATTTCCGGCTACAGTATCCCCTTCTTTAGGTATCTTTATATAACTTGAGTAAAACCCGATTGGATATTTTGAGAATACAGGTATATAAAAAGTATCCACAAGTCCGTTTGTGTTTGTTATTCTTAGCATAGCGACACAAAACCCGGGGAACTGATAATTATATATCGGCGTATCCGATGATTTTGTTGTAGTATAATCTATATTCTTATCACCATCAAAATCCCATTCGTATTTCGCTATCGTGCCTGTGCTCAGAGAATGGTTAAAGACGGCCTGCACTGGAGATGTCGCGTCTATCGAAATAGCGTTAACTGTCGTATCGTAAGATACAGTTGCCTGTGCCCTAAGAGTAGGTTCACTACCTGAAATTATGATCAATGCGCTATTGGATGAAGAAAGATTTGCTTCTGTATGCGCTTTTAGAGTAGCCCTGTAAACACCCGGCGCTCCATATACATGCGTCACATCCGCAAAACCCGTCCAACTAGGATTCTCTATTGAACTCGACCAGTCATTTATTCCATCTCCTTCAAAATCCCATTCCAGTTTTTTAGCGTATCCATAGCTATTGCCGCCTGCCGGCATGCCATATCCACCCAAAGAGACAGGAGCGCCTGTTGCACCTTGGATTATATAGCTATTCAAAAATACTTCCGGCCTGTAAACAGATCCATCCCATTTAGTAGCGTTAGCCATTACACTCATCTCTGCCACATCTGATAAACCCTGTGAATCTGTTACCCTGATCCCGCCGGTAAATATCCTTGATATTGTCTCATTGTATGTCCTTGTTATATCCGCGGATTTAGATGATGATATATCATACTCTCCATCGCCTGTTGTATCCCATTGGTATCTGACAATCTCAGCAGAGCCTGAAGCAGTAGCCTTAAGCTCCTTAAGAGATGGTATTATAATTTCATTTGCGATAGGATACGGAAGTAGGCCTCCTGCAAGCTGTGCTATAGGCGACAATGCGCTACCTAAGACATTAACTGTTACCGTAGAAATATCTATATTCCCCAAGCTATTCGTAGCGCGCATCCTGACATTATAGGCCCCTGCCGCTGTATATTTGTAGCTTACGACGCTTCCCTCTGAGGCATAGTGCCATCTGTCATAAGTACCGTTTCCATCAAAATCCCATTCATACTTTACAACATCAGTGCTTACCACAGTAGATGAGAAAGTAACATCAAGAGGCAACTGCCCGCTTGATGGCAAGGCTGATAGCGCGATACCAATAGTATTATCAAATATATTTACACCGCTTACAGTTAACTTATAATCCTCGAGGCTTGTAAGGCCATTAGTGCCCACCTCATAGGCATTATACGGGTCATAAGGATCCGCGTCATAATTATCAGGTATGCCGTCATAATCACTATCTCCACTCGGTGGCGTTATGGGCCCTACATTAGGAATGCCCTTTCCTCCGTCATCAAGATACGGAATATAGCCTGTTTTCGCAAATACAAAATAGACTGAGGCAAGAGCAGCTTCACAATTATATGTATCAAATCCCGTTCCGGTTGGTACATTACCTGCCACACTCTTATCAAGATATGAGGCATATGGCGCGATATATGATGCTGGGTCATCACTCGGAACTTTAAAGAAGTTTTCAAGACTGGCAACTAGGGTATTGTACCTATCCAGATAATACGCGGCCTTAGTGTCATTGCCTGAGTCATGATATAACTGCGCAGCCCTTAAATAAGCAAGTGCCATCTGTGAAGATATCTCAACAGACCCATAATTTCCAGTCTGTGAAATAGAGAACCTGAAAAATATTGGCTTACCAGCAATGTTAAAAAACGCGGTTTTTGACTCTATCACAGAAAACATCTGATCAAGCTCTTGCTCTCTTAAGGCTTGTGTACCGCCAAAAAACGCGTCATCAAAGATCATATCCAATGGCGCCAGAGCCATTACATCGGTTGCGATATAATTAAAGTCTGTCTTTACCCATGCGCCGCCAACATAACTTGCCGCTGAATGGAAAAGATGGACACTAGGATCATACATGCTCTTAAGCCATGTTTTTATACTATCAGCTGCCTGCTGGTATACTATATCACCTGTCATCTTATACAATGCTTCAAAGGCATAAAGGGCACGCTCATTCTGTTCTGTTGATTTAAGATGCCAGAAGAAATAATCACCTGTAGGGTGTGGCATGCCTATGGGGCCATAACGCAAGCCCCCGTCTGTGTCCTGCAATTTAAACATATACTCGCCTAAGAGGATAGAGAAATCCTTATACGCTTGATTCTGGGTCTTGCTATAGGCCTCAGCCGCGTACATAATAAGCACAGATGCGGCACCAGTATCAACAGACCAATCCCAGATCTTCCACCAATCTATTACATCCCTGTTTAATATCCTTACTATCCTGTAAGGGCCGTATAATATCTGATTCCCGCTTGCGTCTGTATAACCATCGCTACATTTTAAAAGCGGATTATTCACATCTAAGCGCTGATAATAATAATTTATATAGGTATCTAGTATCGTTGTCACGCCATTAAATAATGATATCCTTCCAAGAAGCGCCTGATCATAAGCTGAAGCTCCGGAGGTCATTAAATCCACATCACCAGCGGTTCCTCCGCCTAAATACTTCTGAAAACTTCTTGTAAGGCCATTGAAGGCATAATCTGTCTGCAGGGTATTATCCAATGCCCTGTCTAAGAAATATTTTACATATGGCACAGCTGAGTTATAAAAAATCGGCTTAGGGGGATATGGCAAGCTACTTCCACCACCTATGGTAACTGATGCTGAAAAGTTCTTCTTCGCCAAAGAGTCAAACGCGGCAAATGATAAAGGAACATCAAGAAGGCAGACCGCGACAACAAGTAAAACGCTTACGCATTTTAGTTTTAGTCCGCTCAATATATTTCTCTTTATCATAAGATCCATATTAGTTACCTACCTTTGCAGATCGCACCATCTCTATAGTATTGCCTGAGACACTGAAAAGGGCTTGCTTACTTATTTTTCCTATCTTATCTTCATAATCTAACACTACTGTCGCGGTATACGTGCCGTCTCTTAAAAACGGATTGCGCCACCCAAGCCTATAAGTATGTTTCTTGCCGCGCAACACTATATTTGGCCTAACAAGAGACATCTCTTTTAATATCTTACCTTCGCTATTCTTTATAGAGGCCTTTACATCAGGGACTATATGCACATTACCTATATTTTCTATATCTACTATAATATTAAGATCATATACATTATTATCATTCTTAGTATAAGTACATTCTATATTATCTATGACAAGGCCATAATCTTCTGTTCCTTTAACTATCATATATAATGGTACACCGTTTCTAATATTGAGCTGTGATTCACTGGTATCCTTATAACATAAAAAGAGCATTGCTACCATCTCACCAACAGCATCCTCAGGCGCGGAGACTTCAACAACTATTGGGCTGGACTCTCCTGCTCTTACATAGACATTATCATTTTCTAGATCCAGCCAGGTATATGGGTCTTTAGAGCCTGACCACGCCTCAGGGGCTATTGTAATACTTACGTCTTTACTACCGGTATTATGGACCTGATATTTAACTGCTCTATCTTCCCCCGGTAAAAGAGATACAATATGCCTATCCGGCTCAACACTGATGCCAGCGCTTACCTCAGATATAGGCATCTGAATTATAGCGAAAATCACAATTATCATTAAATATTTAATTATCTTCATATTTTTCCAGATTAATATCTATCAAACCTTATATCATCCAAATAAATATTGCATCCATCAGGAGCAGGATCATGGTCCTCTGCAAATACTATTGTAACTCCACCTGTTACATCAGACATATTCCTTCCCAAGACCGGTATCACATATTCCTGCCAGGTAGTGGTTAAAGCAGGCGTACGCCACAAAGGCGGGGTCTGCCCGCAGGAATCCCAGTTATTACCAAAATATGTCTTTATCTGCATACCTGAATTGCTTGAATCTGTTCTTGCCCAAAAACTTAGGTAATTAGCCCCTCTTAGATCATAGCCATTATGTGTAGAGCTGTTTCCGTTTACGTCCCAAATATTAGAGGGCTCAAGCCACATTATGCCGCCCCATTTCCATCCATCGCTTCCACCATTACCATTCCATGCGATTTTAAAAGAATGTGTTCCTGAATGGGGTGCTACATCTTTGCATTTTGGATCCACACTGATTTGTCCGGCATAATTTATCCATCCTGAAGGAGCAAAGTGATTCTCTAGAGTAGCCCCGGGCTCGGTAGGATACTCTGTCTTTGGCGCGTCTTTGTAAAGATACATTGGAAATGGCGACAACCCCTTAAACGCCTCTATAGTTAGAGTAGATGTGTCGTACTCCGCGCCAACGGAAGACATAGTAAAATTGGCAGCTAGATATATATAAGCCCTTTTAGGATTACCGCTTCTTCCCCCTTCGTTCCAGGCTATACCTGCCTGGCTCCATAAGGTTACATACTCCTCACCATTAACAAAGGCCTCATCCCCCGGAGCGGCGGGATCATCAGGGGTGTTTTTATCTTTAATAAAGTGCCACAGATAATCATCAAAACCTAATCCATCAGAGCGCGGCACAGGATTAGATGGGTTACTAATTACAGCATCTGTAATCCGCCAGGCAACAGGAAGTGCCATTATTGTATTATTAACACTTATCAATCCCGCGGGATCGGCTGTACCTGTATATCTAGGAATAGCAGAAGCGGATTTATTATTTGTATAGAATTGCATACCCCAAGTCTCCGGGAGATTGCTATGAGAAATCTCTATATATTGGTTAGCTACCTTCCAACTTGTTACGCCCGCTGAGACGCTACTCCAGGTGATAATACCACCCGGTGCAAGCTGGTTATCACTGACATTTCTTACAACTACATTAACCGTGCCGCTTCCCGCGTTTATTACAGAAAGAGCCGCAGTATCAGCCATACAATTTTGAGCAGCTGATAGAAATATCGCTATAGCTAACAAATATATAATCTTCTTAAGATTTCCACAAATCAGATACATAATATTTTCTCTTTTTAGTTTTCTTCTTTATTCTATATTTAATATTTCATAATATATAAGAATCCTGGCCCTGCCATGGTCCTGGCTGACATAAGAATATCAGACAGGACCAGGAAAAATCTTATATATTATAAACGGTACATCTCCACTGTTAAGCTATTGACATCTGTAGCATAAGTTACGCCGGGCATTGCCAATGTAAAGCTTGCGCCAAGATAGACATAGTAAGTCGTATCAGTAGCAAATGGTGTCGCGTAATTCACAGCACCGGGTGCATGATGATATCCAGCTGAACCTATAAAGGTTGCTTCTGCCTGATAGTCACCAAACGGCTGTGTACCTGCTGTTGAAGTATCAACATCACCGTTCTTATCCAACATGAAAAACCATGGATAATAATCAATTGCCGGTGTTGTACCATCAGCAAGAACCCAGTATCCACTTACCATTTTTTGGATTATACCAAGTTCAACGCTACCTGCAGCAAGCTTAGCTGTCTTTGTTCTCCAGCACATAGGAAGGCTGTAAAGCGGATTTGACTGATTGATCAATCCGGCAGGACTGCCTGTACCTGTATAACTGGTGTTATTGGTATATATCTGTATACCCCAGTCAGTATAGGTCGCGAAACCCTCAACTGCGATATACTGATCCGCCGCTAACCAGCTTGTAGTGCCTGATGAAACCCCTGTCCATGTCGCGGAAGTAGCTGCTGTATCATTCGAGATATTCTTCATAGCAGCACTAAACGGGACTGTTACAGACGGAACTCCACCTACAACACCGCTGTTTGCTGTATACCGCTCGTTACCAATAGACTGAAAAGCCGCGAACGACAAACTGCTTGTGGAGATTACCATCGTAATCGCTATAACGATAGATAATGCTCTTTTCATTTTTCTTGCCTCCTTTCCTCTAGATTTTTCTAATAAACTTTTTAATACTTTACACATCATATTTCCTCCCTTTACTTTTTTGTTTTATCTATATAAAATTATAACCGGTACATCATCACGACTAAACTACCGGTCGAATATATCGCACCGGGCATAGCCATGGTATAGTTAGCACCAAGATATATATAATATGTCGTATCAGTAGCCGTAGGAGTTGAATAGTTGATTGAACCGGGAGCATGATGATATCCAGCTGAACCTATGAAGGTCGCTTCTGCCTGATAATTACCGAACGGCTGTGTGCCTGCTGTGGTATCATCTACATCGCCATTCTTATCCAGCATAAAAAACCACGGATAATATTCAATTGCCGGTATTGTGCCATCGGCAAGAACTACATACCCGCCTGCGGTTTTCTGGACTATCTCAAGCTCAACACTTGATGCGGATAATTTTGCTGTCTTTGTTCTCCAGCACATGGGAAGACTATAGAGAGTGTTTAATGTATTAATAAGACCCGCGGGACTGCCTGTTCCTGTGTAGTTTTTATTATCGGTATATATCTGTATGCCCCAATCACTGTAAGTGGCAAAGCCTTGAACAGCAACATACTGATCCGCCGCTAACCAGCTTGTAGTACCCGAAGTAACGCCTGTCCATGTCACTGAAGTCGCGGTTGCGTCATTAGAAATATTCTTAAGATTAACGCTAAACGGAACTGTAACAGCAGCGGTACCACCCACAGCTCCGCTGCTTGCTTTAATAGCTTTAGCGCCTAAGGGGTAGAATGGATCGGCAAATGATATGCCGCTTGTGGAGATTATCGTCGTAATCAGTATGATAACAGGCATCACTCTCTTTATTATCTTCATCTCTCCTCCTGTGCGCTTCTTTAGTAAGCTTGTAAATGATTTAATCATAATGCTACTTCCTTTAATATATTAATACTATATAGTAAACACATATAATAGAATACAACTCTTCTCTTCGGCTTCCTATAAATACCTGAAACCCCATGAAAAGCGTAATCTACTGTATAAACTATACCACAAAACCCTACTTATGTCAATCTTTTTTAATTATTTTTTAAATATTTAAAAAACCTAAAAGTTGTCCTGCCCACCGATTGTTTTTGATAATTTTTGAGAAACCGCTCTCTCCTAAGAGCTTGAAGCTAGAAGGTTCCTTGCAGATTGAAATACTTTTATAAGCTGCAAGAAAAATACAGGCAATGTTCGATTCTAGATTCTAGTGTCGGCTTTTTGCTTTTTTGCCTAAAAACCGAAAGAGACGATATGTCCGTGACATTAGCATCTAGCGTACTGCAAAATAAACAAAAATATCTAAAAAGCTAACCCATTATTACTTCTACGTTATGGGACTTACCGTCAGAATGAGGATATATAAGATTGCCGTCTATCTCCTGTCCGTCGACAAAGATCTTTTTAACACCTTTTTCTTTTTGCGTTGGATTTTTGATTACGATATGGTAAACCGCTCCTCTAAAAGGCCTTGTTATTTTTGCCTTTTTCCATTTTTTTGGTAGGCATGGGTCTATCCTGAGGCCCATATACTCGCGCTGTGCGCCAAGGAGCTTTTCTGTCGCAGCTAAAAAATTCCATCCCGCGTTACCTGTTATCCATGTAAACGCGCCTTCTCCATAAAGATAGGGGTGTTCAGGACCTACAAGATACTCAGCATAGACATAAGGTTCTGTCTTGTAAAGATCGTAATCTTTTTGACAATTAGGCATTATCTTCTTCATCGCTTCATATGCCTTTGTTCCGCGGCCTGCCATACATTCGGCTACCGCGTGAAATGTTACAGCATGGCAAAATACAGCGGCGTTTTCTTTGGTACCTTCTGAAAACATGCTTATCCTGCCTAATCCACTATCCCATTTTGAATATGCCGGGCTAAAAAGCGCTATCCCATGAGGCCCGTCGAGATGCTTATCAACAGACTTAAGCAACTTATCCCGGCGTTCTTTGCTCGGTACTCCTGAAAGTATTGACCAGCTCTGGGCATTTATGTATATCTTACCTTCTTTGTTTTTACTTGACCCATAAACATTGCTTTCATCCGTAAAGCCCCTTACATACCAATTGCCATCCCACGCGATATCATTTATCCTGTCGGTCATTGTGCTGGCTTTATGGAGCAATTGATCAGCCTTTTTGTTCTCTCCAAGGAGCATAGCGAGCTCTGCCAATGTCTTAAGGCTTCGCACCAGTGCCATAGCCAGCCATACGCTCTCACCCTTAAGCCTTATGCCGGCCGCGTCAATAGCGTCATTCCAATCAGCGTGGCCTATAAGAGGCAGTCCTTTTGGGCCTACATCATTAAATGTAAAACTAAGATTTTTCTCAAGATGCTCAAATATTGTGCCTTCTCCGTCGGTAGAAACGCCCCCTTTGTAATTTACGTCCTTATGCCAACCGTTTATCCAGTTATCTTTTAAATAAGGCGCGTACTCATCTAATATCTCTTTGTCACCTGTCTCTTTTATATACGCGGCTACTGTCATAGTAAGCCATACAGGGTGATCCTTGTTCGGTCGATGCGTTGCAGGGCCTGTTGTATCGGAAAATCCCGGTGCGCAAGTACCATCTTTTCTAATGAGTGAGACTATGCGCCTTATCTTCTTTTTAGCGTGGCCAATATCTATAGACATAATGCTTTCCGCGTCCTGGCATGAATCGCGAAAACCTCTTCCGCCTGCTCCTTCATGATAATAACTTGGTGAACGTGACCAAAAATTACAGATATATACCTGGTATTTTACCCAGATATTCATCATCCTGTCAAAATCCTTATCCGGGGTCTCTATTGATATGTTATCGAGAATTCTTTTGTTCCATATCGCTTTTACAGCCTTAAGTTCATGCTTTACTTTTTTAATATCTCTATATCTAGCTAATAGCGCTGTAAGGTGGTCATCCTTGTCAGTCTGGCCAAGAACAATGCTAAACTCCTTTGATGCCTTTGGTTTTAATGATAGGTTATGTTTTAAGCAGGCTATCGCGTCTTCACCCGAAGTAAGCTCAAAGTTCTTAAAAATGCCCTTTACAATAGCATCCGGCGACTCTTCTGTATTAGACCTGCCCAAAAACGCATCCTTTTGTGTAGCAAAACCCGCGACAGGAAGGCTTGACGCTAAGAAATTGATATACGGGTATGGTTTTATATGCATATCACCCCAAAAAGCGGTCTTTTTCGCAAATATGGCCTTGCTTGATTTATCATACCAGACGCGATTATAGAGATTCATAATGTTGCGATAGCGTAGCTCCTGATGGTAATCTCCTAATAGCCACTCGGCATAGGGAAAAAGCTCGAGATTCTTCTTCTTATCTGTCTTATTAGTAACCTTTACCAGCCAAACTTCACAGGTATCTTTGGTAGGGACAAAGAATGTTATCTCTATATTAACACCATGATATGTAGTATTTGTTATTGTGTAACCGAGGCCATGGCGGGATTCATAAAATTGCGGTTTTATACGCATCGGCTGATAAGACGCGGACCAATATTTTTTTGTATCTTTATCCCTTACATACACATACCTTCCCGGGCGATCATTGTGCCAATTTGAAGGCGCCCAACGGAGTATCCTATCGCTCCTGCAATCCTTATAAAAACTATACCCTCCTGCATTTTGCGAGATAATAGCGCAATAGTCCTCATTTGTAAGATAATTTATCCACGGGCGAGGCGTTACTGGATTGGTAATAATAAATTCTGTTGAGTCTTTTGAAAAATGGCCATACTTTTTTAAACTCATAGCGCGATATGCACTCCCTTCATGATTAATATATAAGAATAGTAAACTATTCTTATAGCACAATTGCCCGTGATAATCAAGCACAAAATACACCTCTAAGTGGGACGGTGAATTGTAACTCATACTGCAACAAAGTCAAGTCC
>CAZWMG010000010.1:0-39627 GCA_964634945.1 uncultured Planctomycetia bacterium
ATGGGCCTTAGGCTCATTATTTATATTTGACATAATATATGTTTTTATGCTAATATAAATGACCATTTACTCAGATATGCCCGCATAGCTCAGTTGGTAGAGCAGGTCCCTCTTAAGGACAAGGTCCAAGGTTCGAGCCCTTGTGCGGGTACCATATGTGTAGTAAAATATAATAAGCAGTAAGCGGATGTGGCGGAATTGGCAGACGCGCTAGTCTTAGGAACTAGTGGGGTAACTCGTGGGGGTTCAACTCCCTCCATCCGCACCATGTACCACTCGAATTTGCATGTAAGTGGCACATGCCCTGAACCCGAGTTGCAAAGCAATGAGTGGTTTAGGGCAAATTCTCGGGTACATGGCAAGCCATTCTTGGATTCATGGTACAGCCATTCTTCTTCGCTGTTGAGTAGCAATGCTCCGTTGCGGCTACGAAGGAATCATGTAAGAAGAGCAGCTTTTATAGGTGTTTTTTTGATAATTTAAGCGGGTGTAGCTCAGTTGGTAGAGCATCACGTTGCCAACGTGATTGTCGTCGGTTCGAACCCGATCACCCGCTCCATTCTTTAATCTGATAAGGAGATATAGTTAGCGTATGAAGATGCTTGATTTTCTGGACAAGGATGCCATTACAACAGATATTGTATCTACAAAAAAAGAAGATGTTATAAACGAGCTAGTCAGCCTGCTTTCCAAGGCTCATCCGATAAAAGATAAAAAATCTCTGATTGACACACTCATGAATAGAGAGCAACTCGGTTCTACCGGAATAGGCCAGGGCATAGGTATCCCCCATGCTAAATCACCCGCGGTAAAAGAATTGGTCGCCGCTCTTGGTATTTCGCATGCTGGCGTTGATTTTGATTCATTAGATGGCGAGCCAACTTATATATTTCTGCTACTAGTTGCTCCAGAAGATGCCGCAGGCCCCCACCTTAAAGCACTGGCAAAGATTTCCCGTATGCTTCAGGATAAATTTATTCGCGATTCTCTCATATCGGCTAAAAATAAAGATATTATCTTTGATATTATAAGACAGGAAGACGGAAAGTCTTAATTGTGGGTAAAAAGATAAGGCTCAAAAAGAAGGTATCGCAGTTTTTAAAGCCATTTAAGTGGTTCTATCCCGGCATGGGCGTGAAGCGCTGGCTTACTTTATCGTTTATAGGGATAGTTCTTATTGTAGCTGGTGGCCAATTTCTCGCTGGTCCAACCACACTTTTTAGGGTTGTTGGAATTCTTTACATGTTCCTTGGTATAGTTATAATCGCTTTCGGCATAAAGCAGATAATATTTACTTTTATCGGTGTCATACTGCCAGAACGCGAAGAGGAGCTTGTAGATCTTGTTTATCAGAAGAAACATCTAGAAAGAGGATTGAAGATAGCGACGATCGGAGGAGGTACGGGACTATCTACCCTACTTCATGGGTTAAAACAATATACGAGCAACTTAACCGCTATAGTAACAGTAGCAGATGAAGGTGGATCTTCAGGCAAGCTAAGACAAGACTTTGATATATTGCCCCCTGGTGATATACGAAATTGCCTTGTAGCTCTCGCAGACACTAGTCCTTTGATGGAAGACCTGTTCCAATATAGGTTTGAAGGAGAGTCCGCTTTTGGCGGGCATAGTTTTGGTAATATTTTTATACTGGCTTTGTCGCGGGTAACTCAAGGTTTTGAGAAGGCGGTTCAGGCAGCCAGTAAGATACTTGCTATAAGAGGGCGCGTTGTGCCTTCTTCACTGAATAAGATCAGGCTGGTTGCTGAGCTTGAAGATGGCTCCATTGCCCTGGGCGAGGAGAACATAACAAAAAGAAGCAACAAGAGCCCCATTAAAAAAATATCTCTCCAGCCTTCGCATTGCGAGTCTACACTAAGCGCACTTCAAGCTATTAAGGATGCGGACGCCATTATATTAGGCCCAGGTAGTTTATATACGAGCATTATACCTAACTTGCTAATAGGCACTATATCCGAAGCGATAAATAATTCTCCCGCTATAAAGATATATGTTTGTAATGTAATGACGCAGCAGGGCGAATCTGATAGTTATAAAGTAATAGATCATATAAAAGCCCTGTACAATAATACACAATTGCGTTGCATTGATTATGTAGTAATAAATAATTCCACCATATCAAAGACATTGGCAGAGCGCTATGCAGCTCAAGGCTCGTACCAGGTAGAATCGGATATAAGTGAGATTAAAAAAATAGGCATAACCCCGGTAGAAGATAATTTTACAGTTGTTAGTGATAAGGAAGAGAAGGAGTACTTAAGACATAACCCGCGTAGACTGGCCGCAGCCATTATGGATGTTATATCAATAGCAAAGACAGAAGCGGCGCATAAGTAAAAGCACTAAGTTTGGAACAGATATGGAAAATAAGACAATAGAAAAAGATATAGTCATTAAGAGCAAGCAGGGCCTCCACGCGCGTCCAGCGGCCCTTTTTGTCCAGATCGCTAATAAGTTTGATAGTGATATCTTTGTTGTAAAAGATGGCGAAGAGGTAAACGGCAAATCGATAATGGGCATACTCATGCTCGCAGCGGAAAAAGGGACAAAGGTCCGCCTAAAAGCTATAGGAACAGATGCCAAGGAAGCGGTAATAGAGCTTGAAAAGATATTGTTGGCAGAGAGCCAGGATTTATTTGACCTCAAATAGAGAGGGTGTTTAAAAGGATGTTTAAAGGTATCGCAGCGTCTCCAGGTATAGCTACGGGAAAAGTCTTTCTTTACAATAGCGAAGATGTTAGGGTTCCGTGTGTCAAGATAAAGATTTCGGATATCCCCAACGAGATAGCGCGTTTTGAGGAAGCTCTTATAAAAACCCGTTCTGAGATAATAGATATACGTAATAATATAGCCTCTGAGATGGGAATAAAACACGCGGAGATATTTAATGCCCATCTTCTTGTTCTTGAGGACAGGATGATCATAGATGAGATCGTAAGCCGTTTGAGGAGCCAAAGGTATAATGTAGAATATATATTTGAAGATGTATTGCATAAGTATATCAGTGCCTTCCAAAAGATGGATGACGAATACCTTAAGGAGCGAATAGCGGATATCGAGGATGTAGGTAAGAGGCTTATTAGGAATCTTCTTGGTAAGGAAAAACAGACTCTTCTAAACCTCCCTCCGCAATCTATAGTAGTCGCCTATGATCTATCACCAAGCGATACAGCTACCATGCATAGAAAGCATGTCATAGCATTTGTATCTGATATAGGCGGCAAAACATCCCATACCGCGATTATGGCTAAATCTTTGGAGATCCCGGCTGTTGTAGGGCTTGAGAATATAACAGAGAACGTAAAGAATGGTGATATAGTTATAGTTGATGGCACTTCCGGTGTTGTTTACGTAAATCCAAGTCGTAGCATCCTTACTCAATACCTCAGAGAGCAAAAGAAGCTGCAAAAATTTAACACAGAGCTCCAAGAGCTAAAGACTATGCCTGCCCAGACAAAAGACGGGCATCGCATAGAGCTTGGTGCTAATATAGAGTTAGCTGATGAGATACCGGCTGTATTATCATACGGGGCTGAAGGGATAGGCCTTTATCGAACAGAGTATTTTTATATGAATCGTCAGGGCCTACCTACAGAGGAAGAACACTATAGGGCGTATCGTAGTGTTGTAGAGAAGATAAAACCTAATGCGTTGACTATAAGAAGCCTTGATCTAGGTGGAGATAAATTTCTGTCACAATTAGATGTGCCTAAGGAGATGAATCCCTTTCTTGGTTGCCGCGCTATACGCTTAAGCCTTGCCAGGCCAGAACTATTTAAGATACAGCTTCGTGCCATATTGCGCGCGTCGGCATATGGCAGGGTGAGACTGATGTATCCTATGATCTCAGGCATGGAAGAGCTAGAGGCCGCTAACATATGCCTTGAGGAGGCAAAGCAGGAGCTTGAATCAAAAAAGATAGCTTATGGCAAAGATATGGAGGTCGGGGTCATGATAGAGGTTCCTTCGGCCGCGATCGTAGCTGATATATTAGCAACAAAGGTCGATTTTTTCAGTATAGGAACGAATGATCTTATCCAATATTCCTTAGCGGTAGATAGGGTAAACGAAAAGATAGCTTATCTATATGAACCCGCGCACCCTGCGGTATTGCGCCTGATAAAAAACGTTGTGGACGCGGGGCATTCAAAAGGTATTTGGGTAGGAATGTGCGGCGAGATGGCAGGGGAGCCAAAATTTACACCGCTCTTGCTAGGTCTTGGCCTTGATGAATTTAGTGTTCCGGCACCGTCTCTTTTAAAGATCAAGAAGGTTGTGCGCTCTGTTGGATATGAAGAGACAAAAAAATTGGTAGAAGAGGCGCTAACCCTTCCTACAGGCAGGGACGTGGAGGCACTTGTATCAAAACGATTTAAGGATATTGTATTTAAAACCGAGAACTAATCTATATGAAAACTATAATACTAGCCGCGGGTTACGCCACAAGACTTTGGCCCCTTACGCTTAATGTTCCGAAGCCGCTTCTACTGATAGGTGGCAAGCCTATGGTCGAGCATATTCTCTCGAGGCTTGAATGTGTCGAAGAGATAAAAGATGTCTATGTCGTTACTAATACCAAGTTTGTCAAGAATTTTAAGGATTGGAAAAAGAGTTATAAGGGCGGTAAAAGGATATCTATTATAGATGATGGGATGAAGACCCTTGAGCAGAGGAGAGGTTCCATAGGAGATATAATCTTTTCTATCAACAAAAAGAAAGTAGATACAGATATTCTTGTGATTGCCGGTGACAATATATTTGATTTTAATTTGAATGATTTTATAATGAGCGCTAAAAAGAATTCTCCCAAAGCTACTATTGGACTATTTGATGTCGGAGATATTAACTCTGCCAAAGAATACGGCATTGTGGCGCTGGATAAGCATTGCAAGATAACCTCATTTAAGGAAAAACCAAAACAGCCAAAATCCACACTTGCGGCAATGTGCTTGTATTACTTTCCTAAACAGAAGATAAGGCTATTGAAGAAGTACAAGGCTGATGGTAACCCCCTTGACTTGGCAGGTTCTTTTATCAAGTGGCTCTCGGGCAAAGAATCTGTTTATGGATATACGTTTACCGGAAGATGGCTTGATATTGGAGATAAGAAGTCTTTAAAGAGAGCCCAAAAGCTAAAATGGAAAAAATAAACCTAAAAACCGAAACAGTCTTCAAGCTGTTCGGGACAGTGTTTTGTTTTTAATCGAGACAGTGGTTATGAAAAAACATTGGTAATCGTTCTACAAGAGGAGGAGAAAAGAAATTGAAGAGAGGAAAACATCTTTTTACATCAGAATCTGTAACAGAAGGCCACCCGGATAAATTATGCGATCAGATATCAGACGCGGTGCTGGACGCGATATATGAGAAAGATCCAAATGGCAGGGTTGCGTGTGAGACTATGGTGACTACGGGCCTTGCTATAGTGGCTGGTGAGATAACCACTGCCTGTTATGTTGAAATACCTAAAATTGTACGAAATACTATAAAAGATATAGGTTATACCAGTGCTGCTTATGGTTTTGATTATCATACTTGTGGCGTAATAACCGCTGTTCAGGAGCAGTCACCGGATATAGCCTTAGGAGTCGATACCGGTGGCGCAGGGGACCAGGGCATGATGTTTGGTTACGCGACAGATGAGACCAAAGAGATGATGCCTCTTTCCATAAGTCTTGCGCATAAGCTTACACATAAACTCGCTGAAGTTCGCAAAAAGGGTATAATAAATTATTTACGCCCTGATGGTAAGAGCCAGGTAACGGTCGAGTATCATGAAAAAGTCCCTAAAAGGATAGATTCTATAGTAATCAGCGCTCATCATGATCATAGGGTGAAGATGGCACAGATCAAAAGGGACATAAAGAAACTTGTTATAGATGTGGTTCTCCCAAAGGAGCTGCTTGATAAGAACACAACGATCTATATAAACCCAACAGGTAGATTTGAGGTTGGTGGACCACAAGGCGATACGGGTGTTACAGGAAGAAAGATAATAGTCGATACATATGGTGGCGTGGGAAGCCATGGTGGTGGCGCGTTTTCAGGCAAGGATCCGAGCAAGGTCGATCGTTCCGCTTCATATATGGCGCGTTATTTAGCTAAGAATGTCGTTGCCTCAAAGCTGGCTAAGAGATGTGAGGTGCAATTAGCATATGCTATTGGTGTAGCAGAACCAGTGAGCCTTATGGTAAATACACATGGCACAGGTAATATAAGCGATATTAAGATACAGAAGCTGTTATGGGAAAATTTTGATCTCACGCCAAAAGGTATTATTGATTGCTTAAAGTTGAGAAGGCCTATATATCGTCAGACAGCGGCTTATGGGCACTTTGGCAGAGATGGCTTTACATGGGAAGAGACAGATAAAGCAAAACTATTGGCACAAAAATCAAAAAAAATATAGATTACGATTATTAATTCAATAACATAAAACAGGAGAATAGATGAAGTACGATATAAAGGATATAAAGCTTGCCAAAGAAGGCAAGTTAAAGATAGAGTGGGCAGGCAAGGATATGCCGGTCCTGAAACTTATAAGAGAAAGATTTAAGAGAGAGAAGCCGTTACGTGGCGTAAAACTTGCTTGCTGTCTGCATGTTACTACAGAAACAGCCAACCTTATGCTCGCGCTAAAAGACGGTGGAGCCGAAACCGCTCTTTGCGCCTCTAACCCTTTATCGACTCAGGATGAGGTAGCGGCATCTTTAGTTAAGGATTACGGAATAAGCGTTTTCGCGATCAAGGGAGAGAACAATAGGACATACTATAAACACGCGAACGCGGCCTTGGACATAAAACCAAATATCACAATGGATGATGGCGCTGACCTAGTCTCTGCTGTACATAAAGAGAGAAAAGATCTGGCAAAATACGTATTGGCTGGAACTGAAGAGACTACAACAGGTGTAATACGTTTAAGGGCCCTTGAAAATAAAGGCCTTTTACAATTTCCCGTTATCGCGGTAAACGACGCTAAGACGAAACACTTCTTTGATAATCGTTATGGAACGGGCCAGTCTACAATAGATGGCATATTGCGAGCTACCAATAAACTCTTAGCAGGTTCAACCTTTGTGGTATGTGGTTACGGTTGGTGCGGCAGAGGCGTAGCCATGCGCGCGCGAGGCGCGGGAGCAAATGTAATTGTGACCGAGATAGATCCTCTATGCGCACTTGAGGCGACAATGGATGGTTTTAGGGTTATGCCTATTAAACAGGCGGCTAGCATAGGTGATGTTTTTGTCACTCTGACAGGCAATACTGATGTTATCGCAAAGGATCACTTTAAAATAATGAAAGATGGCGCTATTGTAGCGAATTCAGGACATTTTAATGTAGAGATAGATATACAGGGCTTAAAGTCTTTAAGCAAGAATATCAGAGAGATGCGGAATTGTGTAGAAGAGTTTACCCTCAAAAACAACAAAAAGATATATCTTTTGGGTGAGGGCAGGCTTATCAACTTAGCTAGCGCGGAAGGGCATCCCGCCAGTGTAATGGATATGAGCTTTGCGAATCAAGCACTCTCTGCAGAATACGTGGTTAAAAAATCTCACAAGTTAAAGAAACAGGTCTATGCTGTGCCACAGAATATAGATGAGAATATAGCGCTTTTAAAGCTTCGGGCTATGGGCACAAGGATAGATAAGTTAACGCCAAAGCAGAAGAAGTATCTTAATAGTTGGGAGCTCGGTACTTAATTCGGTATTTGGCACTCGGCATTAGGTTTTAGGAAATGGCATAAAAACCAAGATTATTGTCTTGGTGAACTTGAACGCTACCTTACAATTTGGGAGTCTATATGAAGATAGATGACTATTTAAAGCAGATGCTTGATAAAAGGGCTTCAGACCTCTATTTTAAGGTAGCAAGCCCGCCTTGCTTTAGGGTAAATGACGAACTGATATCCGCAGGACCAGAAAAGATCGAGCCATTTGACCTGGATAGCATATTGGACTCTGTATTGACCGATGAGCAGAAGAAAAACTTTTTATTGACAAAGGAGCTTGACGCGGCATACAGCATACCCGGATTAGGCAGGTTTCGCTTTAATGTTTATTCACAACGTGGCACTAAAGCGATAACCTTTCGCTCTATAAAGATTAATGTGCCTTCTTTCGATGATTTGAATCTTCCCGTAGATGTTATGGAGAACCTTTCTTCGCAGCCTAGAGGGCTAATTCTTATTACAGGCCATGCCGGAAGCGGTAAATCTACTACAATAGCATCTATGATAGATTATATAAATAGAAACTTTGATAGGAATATTATAACAATTGAGGACCCTATCGAATATGTCCATTCCGATAAAAAGAGTATAATTTCGCAAAGAGAGATAGGTGCTGATACGATGAATTTCTCAAGCGCGTTACGTCATATTATACGACAAAGCCCGGATATTATTGTAATCGGAGAAATGCGTGACGCGGCGACTATGCAGACAGCCATAATGGCTGCTGAAACGGGCCACCTTGTATTCAGCACCTTACATACGGTTGACGCGACGCAGACAGTAGAGCGGATTATTAATTTTTTTCCTCCACACGCCCATAACCAGATAAAATTGCAATTATCCCAGCTTTTGAAGGGTGTGCTATCAATGAGGTTAGTACCAAGAGCTGATAAACCGGGCAGGGTGCCTGCTTGTGAAGTTATGTTGGCTACGCCTACTATAAGGAAATATATAATGGAGGGCAAGAGCAACCAGCTCATGCCTGTGATAGAAGAAGGCAAGCTATTTGGCATGCGATCGTTTAATCAGGCCCTTCTGGAGTGGCTCAACAAATCCGTTATTAGTAAGGAATCAGCCCTAAATTATGCTTCTAATCCTGATGAATTGGCCCTTAAATTAAAGGATATCCTTTCAGGCGGCAGCAATAATTTTTCCTAAGTTGTATAATATAAGTTCACTTGGTACATAAGAGTAAGGAGTCGCGCAAATGGCAAGCATAGATATAAAAGAATTACTGCAGTATGCTGTGGATAAGGATGCGTCAGATTTGCATCTTACGGAAGGTGTGCCCCCCACTTTGAGGATTGATGGGGTATTGCAGCACACAACTTACCCTGTTCTAACAAGGGATGAGAGCAAGAAGATAATATATTCTATATTAAATGATGACCAGAAGGTAAGGTTTGAAACAGAACTTGAATTAGATTTTTCGCTCTATATTCCCGATCTATCACGTTTCAGAGTAAATGTGCATATCCAGAGAGGCAGTGTAGAGGCAGCGTTTCGTGTGATACCGTCAAAGATAAAGACAGTAGAAGAACTTGGGCTTCCGCCTATTGTTGCTGATCTCGCAAGAAGGCCAAATGGATTAGTTCTGGCAACGGGCCCTACAGGTATGGGAAAGAGCACTACACTTGCTGCGATGGTGGATATAATAAATACCGAGAGGCAGGATCTTATTATAAGCATTGAAGACCCGATAGAATATGTACATCAGAACAAGAAAAGTATTATAAAGCAGAGAGAAGTGGGTAGTGATACAAAGAGCTTTACAAACGCGTTAAAGCATGCCCTGCGTCAGGATCCAAATGTTATCCTTGTTGGAGAGATGAGAGACTTAGAGACTATATCTACAGCGGTTACAGCCGCGGAGACAGGGCATTTAGTATTGAGTACACTTCATACCCCTGACGCGCCACAGACAATAGACCGATTGATAGATATCTTTCCTCCGCATCAACAAAAGCAGATTATGATACAGCTTGCCGGTTGTTTGCAGGGAGTTATATGTCAACAGCTGCTTCCAAGAAAGGATAATAACGGCCGCGTTGTTGCCTGTGAGGTTATGACAGGAACCTCAGCCGTACGCAGCCTTATAAGAGAACAGAAGACAGAGCAGCTCGCTACTGTTATACAGACAAACGCGCAGCATGGGATGATAACAATGGATAAGACATTGAAAAAGCTCTATGATGAAGGTGTAATAGATGAAGAAGTTGTGAAATTCAGGGCAAAAAATAAAGGGGAGTTTGACAGCCTATGAGCCTTGCAAGAAAGATCAGGAGAATAGCGGTATTGACAAGTGGCGGAGATTGCGCTGGCATGAATACCGCCTTAAGGAGTGTTGTTAGGACCGCTATTTATCATGATATTAGGCCTTTTGCGGTTATGCATGGGTATAAAGGGCTGATAGGAGATGACCTGATGGAATTTAACAGGCGGTCTGTAAGCAATATTATGAATAGGGGGGGTACAGTAATAAAGACCGCGCGTTCAGAGGAATTTAAGACTAAAAAAGGCAGGGCAGCAGCCGTCAAAAATCTAAACAAACATAAGATAGACGGCCTGGTAGTTATAGGGGGAAACGGCTCATTTAAAGGGGCACATTTATTGTCTTTGGAATCAGATATTAAGTGCATAGGCGTGCCGGGAACGATAGATAATGATATCAATGGGACAGACTACTGCATAGGTTCGATTACCGCAGTAGGCGTCGCGCTTGATGCCATAGATAAGATACGGGACACTGTTACGAGTCTTGAGAGAATATTCGTTGTTGAGGTAATGGGCAGGGAATGTGGTTATATAGCAATGAGGGTAGCCCTTGCAGGAGGAGCGGAGGAGGTCTTATTGCCTGAGGTTAAACCGGATTTTAAGGAAATATGCCGGGAGATAAAATCAGCGCGTAAAAAAGGAAAAGTCAGTTGGATATTAGTGGTAGCCGAAGGAGCAGGGCATGGGCATAAGGTAGCACACAGAATTCAAAAGATGACGGGTTATGAGACTCGCGTAATAGTGCTCGGCCATATTCAGCGTGGCGGCTCCCCCAATGCTATAGACAGGATACTCGCATCTCGCTTGGGCTCATCAGCAGTTACAGCGCTGATAGATGGTGAGTCAGATAAGATGGTAGGCATTATAGCGAACAAGGTAGTATTAACCGGATTCGCGGAGGCATGTAAGAAGAAGCAAGAGGCTGATCAGAATCTTTATAGCCTTCTTAAGGTTTTGGAGGCCTGAAAAAGGTTTTATTGTAACAAAAAAAACGGCCAATATCCCCTATTGGCCGTTAAGCTATTTTATGGTAAAAAGGAAAATCCCTACATGTTAGAACGGATGACAATACTTGTACTGCAGCTCGGCGTCATAATATTTGCCGCGCGCGCGGGCGGAATATTATTTGAGAGATTACGTATGCCCGCTATTATAGGTGAGATAGCGGCAGGTATAATTATAGGTCCTTATTTTTTAGGCAGTATCAATCTCGCCTGGTTGGGGCACCCGTTATTTCCAATGTATGGCAACTTTCCCGTATCTTTTGAGCTATATGGTTTTACTACCGTAGCCTCAATCATACTCTTGTTTTTAGTGGGCCTTGAAACAGACCTTGAAATGTTTGTAAGGTATTCTGTGGCAGGGTCTCTAGTAGGCGCCGGCGGTGTTATTGCCTCCTTTGTTCTTGGCGACTTGACCGCGGTCATGCTTTCAAAATATCTCTTTGGCGTTAATTATGGTTTTTCCCATCCGGTCCCCCTCTTTTTCGGCGTAATATCTACCGCGACATCTGTGGGCATAACCGCGCGCATATTATCAGAAAAGAGAAAGATGCAATCGCCTGAGGGGGTAACGATTATCTCAGGGGCTGTGATAGATGATATCCTGGGTGTTATAGCGTTAGCGATAGTTATAGGCATAGCCAAGAGCAACCATGTAGAATGGACAAAGGTTGCGATGATAGGAATTAAATCCATACTTATCTGGCTCTTCTTTACCGCGGCAGGATTGTTTTTTGCGCGACATATAAGTAATTTTTTGAAAAAATTTAAGGATGCGTCGGTAATAAGCACTATGGCGCTCGGGTTGGCATTGATATTGGCGGGTATATTTGAGAAGGCTGGTCTTGCCATGATTATAGGGGCCTATGTTATGGGCCTCTCTTTATCTAGGACCGATCTGGATTATGTGATACAAGAAAAGCTTTCTTCTTTGCACAAGTTTTTTGTGCCTATATTTTTCTGCGTAATGGGGATGATGGTAAATCTTTCTACATTGGCGTCTCAGAATATACTTATTTTTGGTATTATCTATACGCTTGCCAGTATTGTTGCCAAGGTTATCGGCTGCGGCCTTCCCGCGTTATTCTTAAATTTTAATTTAAGAGGCGCTATACGTATAGGCCTTGGTATGACACCACGTGGAGAGGTAACGCTTCTTATGGCAGGTATAGGTTTATCAGCCGGGATATTAGGGCAGGAGACACTAGGCGTTATTGTCATGATGACTATAATAACCGCTTTGATTACACCTACTATGCTTGCGGCGTCGCTTAAATCAGATGAGCCCGTTACAAGAAAGACAAAACCTAAAAAACAGACCAGCAAAAACATTAAATTCGACATGCCTACACCGGATACTACGGAACTGGTTCTTGGTAAAATTGTTTCAGCCCTCAATAGCGAAGGTTTTTATGTCCACAGACTTGATACGGGAGAGAGAGAATCCAGATTATATCAGATAAGAAGGGACCACACATTTATCGGTATGCGGGCATCTTCTATTTGCATAGAGTTTGATTGTAAAGCTGAGGATGTTGTTTTTGTCCATACTCTTGTTTATGAAATTCTCTGTGATTTGGAAAATACCATGAGACAACTTCAGATGCTCACTGATCGTCCCTCTATCGGCAAGAAGATATTTGGAAATTCAGATGATAGGCTAAAGAGAAAGAGAGATATCGCTAAAAGGATAAATCCAAATGCGGTTGAGGCTAGGCTTGAAGGAGCTTCAAAGCAAGAGATAATAGAGGAGATGGTGGATATCATTATACGTTCCGGACAGCTTGAAGATGCCAAAAGAGAGAAGGTTCTCAAGGATATTTTAGAACGAGAAAAGACTATGTCAACAGGCATGCAATATGGTATAGCGATACCTCATGCTAAGACTAACGCGGTAAAGAAGGTTGTATGCGCTATAGGGATAAAGAGAGAGGGCATTGATTTCAAGTCCTTAGATGGCGAACTCTCTAAAATTTTTGTAATGATACTTTCTCCAAGAGGCATTACAGGGCCGCATATAAGATTTATGGCTGATATCAGTCAGCTGTTTATGAATGCGGGATGCAGAGAAAGGTTGATTGAGGCTGAAGATAATAAGCGGCTCTATGATATACTTATTGAGCCGACCGCTTAAGAAGTATAAGAGCAAGTATAAAAAATAATATGTTTGAAAGATGCGCGGCAACGATAGGTGGCAACAGGCCACCCTTTCCCATAGCTAGTACAAAATATATCGAACCATAATACAACAGTCCAACCGTAATACTGATACCAATCCCTGCCATAGCTCCACCCCTACTTGTCGTCAAGGCAAACGGTATTCCAATAAGCATTATTATAATAGATACAAGGGGAAGCGCGCTCTTGAAATAGAGATCGGTCTTTAGGCTATTGAGCATCTTGGGGTTCTGGCCCGAGAGCCTTTCAATATAGCTTCTTAGTTCCCTGTAGCTCATGTAACCTGTCTGCATTTCATACTTTACTAGATCCTTAGGCGTTTCAGTAAATTTTATAACCTTTTTCTTAAATACCAGGGGATTACCGATGGTATCTCCCAATGTGTTGAATTTATACACTATACAATCATAAAAGACCCATTGTTTATTCTCCCAAGTAGCGCCTGAAGAGAGTATCTTCCTGCGGAGCCTATGTTGATTATCGCGTTCAATTATGATTATACCGGTCAATTTATTTTTTGCAGGGTTGAATTCCTGAGCGTATATAAGCCGATTATTTTTTCCGTAGACAGCCAGGTTTTTTACAATCTTTCGTTTCTCTTGTGTATCATAGGTCTTTTCCATGTATTCAGTTTTTATTTTTTCCGCGGTTACAATACCCTTTGGTACAGCATTTTCATTTACCAAAAAGCTTATAAGGCTCAAAATTATCGCAACAGCAAAAATCGGAATAAGCAGCTGACTGATACTTATCCCGCATGCCTTTGCCGCGGTAAGCTCATTGCTTTTGTTCAGGGCGCTGAGCATGTAGACTATAGAGAGTAGGCTTGCTATGGGAACTGTCTGGACAAAGATAAGAGGCGTAAATGAGCTATAGTATTGAAACAGTATCCCAACAGGGACTTTGTTGCGTAATATCTCATCTAAATGCCCAAATATGTCCATAATAACGTAGAGAAGTATAAATAAAAAAAGGCAATATACCAGAGGCAGCAAGAACTTTTTTATAAGATAACGGTCAAGTATTTTCATTGTTCTATGATCGCGAATGTTAGTATCGCGCCAACTAATAGATATGTTATGTTGGCTATCCAAACCCCGACTATAGGTGGCACTATATTGCGTAACGCGAGTGACATGCCTCCAAATAGTAGAAGATAATATACGAGTAGTATTATTAGGCTGATAGCAAAGCCTATTGATTTTTCGCGTTTTTTTGTGTTTATAGCCAGAGGCAGGGCTACAAGGACAAATACAAAACTTGAAAATGCCATAGCAATTTTCCTATGTATTTCCGTGAGCATTTCACGCGTCTCTTTTTTTACATGATCTGATGTGATCCCCGTAGCTTTTAAGCTAGCTATCTCATTCTTGAGCTCCTTGATATTCATATCTTTGAATTTTTTTCTGAATTTACCTTGGGCAAGGCTTTTTTCTAGATCCAGGGTCATATCGTATGTTTTAAAGCTGAGCTTATAAAACGTACTCGGATCTTCAGGATTTGGTTCATCCGCTGTGCCATCTGTCAGTTTCAAGGTTATTGTATTTTGATTGGGATGCGCAATAAAGTCACCACTTCTAGCTATAATGGTCCGTGTTGGCCCTTTTTCCCCAAGCTGATAGATCAATATGCCTTTAAGTGTATTGCCCTCAACCTTATTTATACGTACGATGTAGCCTTTAAAGCTTTTAATAAATGTGCCAGGTTCCAGGTAAGCTGTTGGGTTTTTCAAGGCAGCGCCTTTTACGAGTTTAATAGACGCGAAGTGAGAAGCAGGGAGGATCTTGTCATTTAGGTAGACAGACCCAAGGCTTATGATAAACGCTATTATCAATACAGGAAGGCCGATCCTATACAGGCTTATGCCGCTTGCCTTCATGGCAGTTACTTCACTATCTGAGGCAAGCCTACCGAAACATAGTACTGTAGCTGTCAGTAGCGCCATAGGTATTGTATAGCTCAATATATAAGGTATCAGGAAGAAGAATAATTTTATTATATCCCGTATATCAGCGCCCTTATTTAATAAGAGATCCGCAAGCCTTAGCATATTGCCGATTAACAGGACAAAGGTAAAGACTCCCAATGTGCCTAAGAGAGGGCCAAGGACTTCTTTTATTATGTAGTTCCTTAGTATTTTCAATTATAACCCTTTAGTCAGAGTGAGTACAGATACTGAATTTGCGCCATATTTCATTAATGTCCTTGAGCACTCATTTGTTGTTGTGCCAGTAGTAAATACATCATCGATAAGAAGAGCATTCTTGCCATTAAATGTTGTTGTATCACCCGGCGCAAAGACATCTTTAAGATTTTTTAGCCTATCTGTTCTTTTAAGTTCCATCTGTTTCCTGGTCTGCTTATATTTTAGAATAGATTTCTTCCCGTACGCTACATTGAGCAGCAGCGAGAGTTCTTTAGCCAATATATCAGACTGGTTGAAACCCCGTTTCCTCTCATCCGATATATGCATGGGTACGGCGATTATTATGTTAATATCTTTATACTGCATGTAGCTGATAATAAATTCATACAATAATTTAGCGAGTGTATTTTTAAGGTATAGTTTCTTTTGGTATTTGAATTTACGCACAAGCTCTTTTATGAATCCTTCATATGCGTAGCAGTGCCACGCTTGCTTAAAAAAGGAATTTTCATCAGCCAAGGTGCGATGAGAAGGGGAGCTTAGCTTAAGTTTTTCAAAGCAGTCCCGGCATAGATATATCTTTTTTTTGTAGGGCAGATTCTTTCCACAACCCTGGCAGAAAATAGGAAAAGCCAGATTTAAAGCCGCTCTTGATATTTCATAGGCAAACCGCCTCATATTTCGC
Source organism: uncultured Planctomycetia bacterium (assembly GCA_964634945.1). Lineage (GTDB taxonomy): Bacteria > Omnitrophota > Gorgyraeia > JABMRG01 > JABMRG01 > JAUVHV01. The sequence continues at coordinate 16,044 of CAZWMG010000010.1, forward strand.
TAATATACCATCAAAAAACTTCATTGTCAACGATGCTTTAAATTTGGGGACACTCCTAAAGGGGACGCCCCCTGAGCATGCCATAGCTCTATTTTTTTATGTTTTTACTAACAGGCTCAAAAAATCAGTAAACTTTTACATTCTCCTTTTTGCTAAAAAGAGAAGACTCTTCAATAGGTTGTTATCCTGTTTCTATGCTTACAGGACAGGCATTTAAAAAATTCTTAAATTTTTGCATTTCTCCATCTCGGGGGTGTCCCCTTTAGGAGTGTCCCCACGATATTATGCAAAAATAATACTTGCATATATCCTATTTTTACATATAATAGTTTGTAACCTTCCTTACATAACATAAAAAATTATTAATTAATACAACTAGAAAGGAGTCTAGACAGTGGGATTTATAACATCTAAGGGGTTATTTGAGAAAGCTTTGAAAGAGGGGTATGCTGTAGGCGCGTTTAATGTAAATAACATGGAGATTGTTCAAGGCATAACAGAGGCGGCGAAAGAAAAGAACGCGCCATTAATACTACAGGTTTCCGCAGGCGCGCGCAAATACGCAAAACATGCTTATCTGGTACATCTTATTCAGGCCGCGATGGAAGATACGGCACTTGACATTGTATTGCATCTTGATCATGGAGAAGATTTTGAGATATGCAAGGCATGTATTGATGGTGGATTTACCTCTGTCATGATAGATGGTTCACAACACCCGCTTGAAGAGAATATACGCCTTACAAAACAGGTTGTAGATTACGCTCACTCCAAAGGCGTTGTAGTTGAAGCAGAGTTAGGGCGCTTAAAGGGAGTAGAAGATAATGTATCTGTTTCTGAGAAAGACGCTATACTTACTGATCCCGATGAAGCTGTAAGGCTTGTCAAGGAGAGTGGATGCGATTCTTTGGCAATAGCTATAGGTACAAGCCATGGTGCTTACAAATTCAGTGGTGAGCCTAAATTATATTTCGACAGGTTACAGGAGATACAGGATAAGCTCCCGGGTTTTCCTTTGGTTCTTCATGGCGCTTCAAGCGTTCTTCCTGAATTGGTCAAGATATGTAATGATCACGGCGGAAAGCTTCCCGGCGCTAAAGGTGTTCCGGAAGACGCTATTAGCAAGGCAGCCGGAATGAATGTCTGCAAGGTTAACATAGATACGGATCTTAGGCTCGCGATGACAGCGACTATAAGAGAGGCATTTGATAAAGATCCCGAGAACTTTGATCCGCGTAAATACCTAGCTCCGGCGCGTGAGGCGATTAAAGATGTCGTTAGCCATAAGCTTGATATACTTGGCTGCGTAGATAAAGCCTAAGATATGACTAGCGCCTATGTCTCGAAATATATAGAAGATACTTATATAGAGATGATACTAAGGTTTGCTATTGCCGCTGAATACAAAGATAATGAGATAGGCTGCCATATTATACGGGTAAGTGATTATTCTATGGCGATAGCAAGGGCGCTGAACTTCTCGGCAAAAAAGCTAAAAATTGTCAGGTTTGCCTCTATCATGCATGATATAGGAAAGATCGGTATACCAAGCGCTATACTGCATAAGAAAGATCTTACTGCAAAGGATTACGACAAGATAAAAGAGCATACAAAGATCGGTGGTAGGATCTTCGCAGGCTCCTTATCGCCTATATTGCAGGTTGCCGGCGAGATCGCGCTTTATCACCATGAATGGTATGATGGAAGCGGATATCCTTTTGGGCTTAAGGCAAGAAAGATACCTCTTTATACCCGAATAGTAACCCTGGCAGATGCTTTTGACGCTATAGTCTCTGAGAGATCCTATAAAAAATCAGAGACTATAGATAAGGCGATTGAAGTGATAAAACGGCGCAAAGGAACGCAGTTTGATCCAGGTATTGTAGATGCCTTTATGAAGGCGCTCCCATCGATTGAAGAGACATTGAAGGCTACGCATACAATAGATGATTTTTTAAAAGAGAACAAGAGATTCCTTAAAAAGGTTTAGGAGTTAAAACAGTATGACCAGAGAACTTATATTTGGAATATTCGGAGGCTTAGGCCTATTCATATATGGTATACATCTTATGGGGGATGGCCTGCAGAGAGTCGCCGGGGATAAGTTTCGCAATGTATTAAAGGCTCTTACATCTCATCCTATAAAAGGAGTAGTGGTAGGTGCGGGGATAACAGCGCTTATTCAAAGTTCGAGCGCTACAACGGTTATGGTAGTTGGTTTTGTGAATGCAGGGCTTATGACATTTGTGCAATCCCTGGGTGTTGTATTTGGCGCTAATATAGGTACTACCATAACAGCGCAGATTATAGCATTTAAACTTACTGATTATGCCCTGCCTGTTATAGGCATAGGCATGATTTTGAATGTCTTTGCTAAGAAAAGATTCTGGAAATTCTTAGGGCTCTTCTTTTTAGGCTTTGGAATTCTATTCTTAGGTTTGAATATAATGACAAGTGTAGTCAAGCCATTTGCTAATAATCCCGCAGTTATAAATGCCTTTGTCTCTATTAATAACAGGGTTTTGTATGGTGTATTGATAGGTACAGCGATAACAGCGCTTATACAAAGTTCTAGCGTTACAGTGGGCATTATATTAGGCTTGGTTTCTATAGGGCTAATTGATATAGATGGCGCTATACCTATAATTCTCGGTGCCAATATAGGTACATGTGTTACTGTTATGTTAGCGTCTATTGGTACCAGTATATCTGCGAGGAGAGCGGCGGTTGCGCACCTTTTATATAATATAATAGGTGCCGCAGTATTCCTTATTGCCCTTAAGCCTTTCACAGCCTTAATTACTCATACTTCTTCTAGTATTGTCAGGCAATGCGCAAATGCGCATACTATAATGAAAATAATAGAAACGTGTATATTTCTTCCGTTCATAGGGCTTTTCGCAAAACTGACAGAGAAGATCGTTCCGGGTAAGGAAATTATTATAGAGACAGGGCCCAAGTATTTGGAGAAGCACTTGATAAACACCCCTGTCTTCGCGTTAGACGCGGCTACAAAAGAGATAGTTGTGATGGCTAACCACGCGAAAGAGATGGTTGCCGAGGCAGCGGATGGGTTTTTAAATAAGAATGAAAGAGCGTTAAAGAATCTGCCAAAGAGAGAAGAGGCTCTTGATAATCTTCAGGAAGCGGTAACAGATTATCTTACCTCACTTACTCAGCGTGATTTAAGTGAGGAAGAGTCAAAAAGAATACCGGCCCTGCTCCATTCAGTAAATGATATCGAAAGGATAGGGGACCATTCTGAGAATCTTATGGAACTCGCGGTAAGAAGGATAGAAGGCAATCTCCCATTTACCGGAGAGGCTATAGATGAGGTAAAGTTTATGCTTGGCAAGATAGATAGCATGTTGAATAACGCTACCAAGGCCCTTACTACAAATTCCATTGAAGACGCGAAAAAAGTTTTATTGACCGAGGATGAGGTAGATGAGCTTACGGAAAAATTACGCCAGAATCACATAGACAGGCTCGGTAAAGCGTCATGCAATGTCCGTTCAGGAATAGTCTTCCTTGATATAATAAGCAACCTTGAAAAGATAGGTGATCATATCGCTAATGTCGCCCAAGCGGTAATAGGCAAGCTCCAGTGGGATACAGCGCGACAGTAATATTAGTAAGGAGTTTTTTACATGGAGTGTAAAGTAGATAAAAATAAGCAAATATGCAACTGCAGCTATGAACCATGTAGCAGAAAAGGCATATGCTGTGAGTGTATAGCATATCATAAGAAAAATAATGAGTTGCCTGCCTGTTATTTTTCCGATGATGTTGAAAAGACATATGACCGTAGCATCGAGAATTTTATAAGACACTATAAGGGCTAGAGATGCTCAAGACAATTCTCGCGGAACTGAAGATCCACGCGCCATTTACAATATTTGGAGCTCTAAGCGGTATCGTATTGATGTGGGTATTTCGGAACATGCCTGAGGCGATGGCCCATAGGGCTTTTTATTTTTTTCATCCTCTACACGTTGTTTTAAGCGCCCTCGTAACATCTTCCATGTATCGTCGCTATAAATCTACTAACGCGCAATTTAAATGCAATTTATTTACCCTGCTTTTGATAGGGTATTTTGGCTCTGTAGGCATAGCTACTCTTAGTGACTCGATTATACCTTTTTTAGGTGAAACACTTCTAGGCCTGCCTAATAGGCATGCGCACATAGGTTTTATTGAGCAGTGGTATCTGGTAAACCCGGCCGCTATTATTGGCGTCGCTATAGGGTACTTTTGGCCAAGTACTAAATTTCCGCATTCAGGCCATGTCCTTTTAAGTACATGGGCGTCATTGTTTCATGTTATCATGGCCTTGGGCGCAGAGATTTATTGGTATACCTATGTAGTTATATCTATATTTCTGTTTATAGCCGTGTGGCTACCATGCTGCATAAGCGATATTGTCTTTCCGCTTTTGTTCGTAGGCAAGAAAGACAGAAAAGCCATCTGCCCGCACTGCAACTAATAATGTAGAAATCCTAAACAAGCACAAATGTTTAAAATGCAAAATCCAAAACAATATTTTTTTGAATATTTGATATTGGAATTTTGAATTTATTTAGAATTTAGGGTTTAGAATTTAGGATTTTACGAATTTATGACAAAAAAATATTCCACATATTTAAAGGAGCGATTTGGCAACCGTGTTCACAAGGTCAGTGTGGACGCTGATTTTTCTTGCCCAAACAGGGATGGGATATTAAGTAGGGATGGATGTATATATTGCGACAATAGGTCGTTTAGTTTTCAAAACAGGTCCGATAAAAACCTCTCTTTGGAGATGCAGATAGAGCAAGGCATAAAGGCGATGAGGAGGAGATATAAGGCGAAGCAGTTTATTATATATTTCCAAACACATACAAATACCTACGCGCCGATAGATGAATTGAGGCATAAGTATGACGTGGTAAGAAAATTCAAGGATGTTATAGGCATAGCCATTGCTACAAGGCCGGATTGCGTAGATGAGGATATATTGGAGCTGATCGCGAGCTACGCAAAAAATTATGAAGTATGGATCGAGTATGGCCTGCAAAGTATCCATGACCAGACCCTGAAGGCCATTAACAGAGGGCACAATTATAAGGATTTTTTGAAAGCTTATGATCTTACGCGTAAGTATCCTATGAAGATATGTACCCATATTATACTTGGGCTTCCCGGTGAAACGAAAGAGATGATGACAGATACGGCCAGAGAGCTGGACAGATTAAAAATAGACGGTATAAAGATACACCCTTTGCACATTATAAAGGGAACCAGCCTGGAAAAGATATATTTACAGGGCCGATACAAGCTTACTCCGTTAGGTGATTATAAAGAGTTATTATCAGAGTTTATCAGCTGTCTGTGGCAGGATACGGTTATACAGGGAACAAGCGCTTACTGTCCAAGGGATATGCTCATCTCACCTGACTGGCTGCAGGAGGCTAATATATTAGGTCTGGCCGTGCTGTCTGATCATTAAATGCAACTTGATTTTATGGTTTTTTAGGTTATTTTATCGAACTTGTACCAAAATGGTTTCGCAACAATTATGCAGGGACGTAAAATTTCCCAAAGCTAAGAAAATTTTACTCTGTTTTACTGCTCGCTCCCCCTGCTGTTTTATATAGCAAAACAGCAAGGGGCCTTGCCCGCTCGCATTAAAAAAGCCCCGCATTAATTGCTATAAAACCATTTTTTATATCTAAAAGTAAAGAAACCAAACTAAGCGTTCCTCACGCTTTGGAGTGATTGGAGCAGGACCTTTTCGTTGTGAATGGCATGGTTTTTTCACGGCATTTTAGTTATCTGAATGAGCAACGAAGCGGAGTGAGGAAACCTCGCAGGGGTTTCCGAGCGTTCCTGCGAAATTGCTCCAAAGCGTGAGGAATATGATTTTCTACGATTGCTGGACACTTGCTGGTTTTTAATCTTTACTAATTATTACGCATTATGTTATAATAACTCTTCTTAAACCCCTTATTATTTATAATGGAACATATTAGATTAAAACAGACCCCCTTATTTCAATTACACGATAGCCTAGGCGCTAAGTTCGCACCTTTCGGTGGATGGTTGATGCCTATCCAGTACGAAGGTATTATAGCGGAGCATAATAGGACCCGTGAATCAGCATCTATATTTGATATATGCCATATGGGCGAGTTTCTTATCTATGGTGATGGATTAAGAAGCGGCTTGGATAATATGGTTACATTTAATGTTTCAACTATGCCGCTGGGAAGCTGTAAATATGGTTTTATGCTTAATGAGGAAGGCGGCATCATTGATGACCTTATTATATACAGGCTTGAGCAGGAAAAATATATGCTTGTTGTCAATGCGGCGACAAGACAAAAGGACATTACGCATATCAGGAGGCATCTTTTGCCAGAGACTCTTTTAGAGGATATATCGGATAGTACTGCTAAGCTTGATCTTCAGGGTCCAATATCGCAGGATGTTCTGACAGGGTTTCTTGGGCCCGCTATATTAGGGCTAAAATATTATCATTTCCTAGAATTGACAATCTTAGGCAAACCGGCCATTGTCAGCCGCACAGGTTACACAGGTGAACTTGGGTATGAGCTTTACATAGATGCCGGCCAGGCTTCAGAGTTATGGAAAACACTCCTTAAGAACGCAAAAGTAGAGCCAGCGGGCCTTGGCGCGAGAGATACCCTGCGGCTTGAGATGGGGCTTCCCTTGTATGGGCAGGATATATACGAAGAGACAACGCCTTTGGAAGCAGGCCTTGAAAGGTTTGTAGATTTTAAAAAGGATTTTATTGGAAAAGATATCCTTGTAAAGCAGATAGAACAGGGCCTTAGCAAGAAGCTTGTATCTTTTGTCTCAGATACAAGGCGAAGTCCGCGCCGTAATGATAAGATCATATCAGAGAAAAAAGAGGTGGGCTTTGTTACGAGTGGATCGTTTTCACCAAGCCTCGGCCTTGGCATCGGAATGGGTTACGTAGAGAATGGTTATGATTGGCTTGGGCTTAAGATCGCTATTAAGAACGAGAAGACAGAGCTTTTAGCTCAGATAACGGATAAACCATTTTATAAGTCAGGGAGCGCGCGCAGATGAAGATACCGGAAGGGTTGCTGTACACAAAAGAACATGAATGGGTAAAGATTGAAGGCGCCTTAGCATTAATTGGCATAACTGATTACGCGCAGAATTCTTTAGGTGATATTACGTTTGTAGAGCTGCCTGAAGAAGGCGCTGAAATAAAACAGGCAGATACGCTTGCGACAGTAGAATCTGTTAAGGCGGCTTCAGATGTTTACATGCCATTATCAGGCAGAGTAAAAAAACTAAATCAGGATATAGCGGATTCTCCGGAACTTGTAAACCAGTCACCTTATGAGAAGGGTTGGTTTGTTGCTATTGATATGCTGGATGAAGCGCAGAAGGATAAACTCATGGACGCTTCTGCTTACAAAGGCTACATAGAGGGGCTTGTTTAAGTGACTTATATTCCCCATACAAGAGAAGAGACAAAGGAGATGCTTGATACAATAGGCATATCCTCTATTGATGAGCTATTTAAGGATATAAGTCCCGATCTCATGCCCCGGTCTTTTGACATCCCTGAGGGCAAGTCAGAGCTCGAAGTAATAGAGCATATGAATAAACTTGCGTCAAAGAACGCGACATATCTTACGAATTTCATCGGTGCGGGTTTTTATGATCATTATATCCCCGCTGCCGTAGATGCTATTACAGGTAGGCCCGAGTTTTACACGGCTTATACGCCATATCAAGCTGAATCCTCACAAGGCTGGCTCCAGTCTATCTATGAGTATCAGTCCGCTATATGCGAGCTTACTGGTTTGGATTACGCGAACGCGTCTTTATATGATGGTGGCACGGCGCTGTATGAGGCCGCTATGATGGCTATAAAGGTTACCGGCAGAAACAAGATCATTATGGACAGCGGCGTAAGCCTTATCTACAGGACTATGCTCTATACGTATACATCAAATCTTAATATAGAGTTTGTGGAGACCCCTGTTGTGCACGGGCAGAGTTCACGCGATGAGATATATAAACACCTCGATGAGAAAACAGCGGCTGTTATTACGCAGAATCCCAATTTTTTTGGCGCTATTGATGATCATTCAGATCTTATAGAAAAGGCCCATTCTCAAGGCGCTCTGGCGATAATGAGCGTATATCCATTGTCATTAGGCATACTTAAGACTCCGGGTGAGATGGGCGCTGATATAGCTACAGGAGAAGGGCAGAGTTTAGGCATCCCGCTCTCTTTCGGAGGGCCTTATCTGGGATTTATGTCATGCAAGAAGGATTTCCTGCGAAAGATGCCAGGCAGGATCGTAGGCGCTACGACTGATAAAGATGATAAGAGAGGGTTTGTCTTAACATTGCAGGCAAGGGAGCAGCACATAAGGCGGGAAAGAGCCACATCGAATATATGTTCAAACGAGGCGTTATGTGCCTTAAGGGCCTCTGTCTATGTTTCACTGCTGGGTAAGGAAGGCATTGTAGAGCTTGCGGAGCTAAATCATCGTAAGAGCGAATTCGCGAAAAATATACTTGGCAAGATATCCGGCGTAGAGGTCAAGAGGAGTTCGCCTACATTCAACGAATTTACACTCGTTCTTAATAAAAACGCCGATGTTGTTGTGCAGAAGATGATCGATAAGGGGTTTGCCGCGGGTTTTCCTTTAGGAAGATTTTACAAGGGCATGAACCATTACCTTCTCGTAGCGGTTACAGAGAAGAGAACAAAAGAAGAGATTGAAAAATTCGCGGAAACATTGGAAAAAGTATTATGCGATTAATATATGAGAAGAGTATAAAGGGGAGAAGGGGTATTAAACTGCCCCAGCCAGACGTGGATCAACAGCAGGAGATCCCTGCCCAGTACAGTCGAAAAAATAAGGCCGCTCTTTGCGAGGTTTCTGAGCTAGATGTTGTGCGTCACTTTACCAATCTGTCGCGCATGAACTTTTCAGTGGATAGTAATTTTTATCCACTCGGTTCTTGTACCATGAAATATAATCCGAAATTTACTGAGAAGGTAGTGAATATCGGAGGGTTCCTGGAGTTGCACCCTCTCATACCGCAGCTTTTAGGTGGGGGAAGGCTTACTCAAGGGGCGTTGGAGATAATATACAACACAGAAAAGCTTCTTTGTGAGGTTACAGGTATGGAGGCATTTACTATGCAGCCATTAGCGGGTGCCCATGGGGAGCTTACAGGCGTCATGCTTATCGCGGCGTATCATAAAAGCAAAGGCCGACGTAGAAGGCATATTATTGTTCCTGATTCTTCGCATGGGACCAATCCCGCAAGCGCGGCAATAGCGGGATATAATGTAGTAATCGTAAAGACCGATAAAGACGGTTGCATGGATATAAATGAGTTTAAGCAAAAACTTAATGAAGATACAGCAGCGGTTATGCTCACATGTCCAAATACGCTAGGTCTTTTTAACAGCAGGATAAAGGAGATTACAGACCTTGCCCATTCCGTCGGCGCGCTTGTTTATTATGATGGGGCGAATTTAAACGCTATAATGGGAAAGTGTCGCCCGGGAGATATCGGTTTTGATGTTGTGCACCTTAACCTGCATAAGACATTCGCGACTCCACATGGTGGTGGAGGCCCCGGTGCGGGCCCTGTAGGTGTCAGCAAGGGCGTCGTTGAATTTTTACCTGTATCAAGAGTTATGAAGCGTCCCGGAGGTGTCTTTTACCTGGATTACAGCAATAAACATTCCATAGGGTTTATTGCGCCTTTTTACGGAAATTTCGCGGTCATACTCAAGGCATATGTGTATATGCTTGTCTTGGGCAAAGAAGGACTTACGAGGGTAAGTGAATACGCGGTTTTAAACGCGAATTACATATTGTCCCGGCTTAAGGGCTACTATAAGCCAGCTTTTAACAAAAGGTGTATGCATGAGTGTGTTTTTTCCGCTTCAAGGCAATTAAAAAAAGGCATTCATGCGTTAGATATAGCGAAGTATCTTATTGATAAGGGGATACATCCTCCTACAATATATTTTCCGCTTATTGTCAAAGAGGCTATGATGATAGAGCCCACAGAGACGGAGTCAAAAGAGACAATAGATCTCTTTGTAGACATTATGATAGAGGCAGCAAAGCTTGCGGAGACAGACCCCAAAAAGCTTACAACCGCACCGCAAACCATGCCTGTTAAACGCCTTGATGATACAAAGGCAGCTCGCGATTTAAATCTTCGCTGGAAATCAGTATAAACCAATACGGAAATAGGTTTTGCTATGAAGAGATGGAGAGTAATAGATACAGGTTATCTTGATTGCTATTCTAATATGGCCATAGATGAGGCCCTGCTTAAGGAATATGATTTAGTAAGCGGGATACCCGCATTAAGGATATATGGCTGGAACCCGCAGGCACTATCTATCGGTTATTCGCAGGACCCTAGAAAAGAACTCGATATCGATAAGTGTAGAGCCGAGGGTATAGATTTTGTGCGAAGAATGACAGGCGGCGGGGTGATATTCCACAAGAATGAACTTACTTACAGCATAGTCTGTAAAGAAGAGGATTTAGATTTTTCCGCGTTTTCCAAAGAGATATATAGGACGCTTTGTTCATTTATAGTTAGAGCGTATCAAGAGCTAGGACTTAAATCAGAATATGCTTTGCAAGAGACCACAAAGCGGCCTAATGGCTGGTTCTGTTTTACTGAGAGAGAAAGATATGATATCCTTGTTAACAAAAAAAAGATCGGTGGCAATGCCCAAAAACGTAAAAGGGGCACAATATTCCAGCATGGCTCCATACCTATTCAATCCGATCTTGCGCAGGCCTTGCCTCTATTACTTAATCCCCCAATAATCGATAAGATAAGAGTTACTTCATTAAGTGAGGCCCTTAATCGGGATATATCGTATAACGAGCTGAAGAGCCTGCTTATTGAATCTTTTAGATTAACTTTCAATGTCGGTATCTCCGTTTACGGCTTGAGTAAAAGAGAAAAAGAACTTAGCGTACGCTTGTTAAACGAGAAATACAAAAAAGAAGAATGGAACCTACATAGAGATGTTGGTAGCTCAAAGGCCAAAGTGGCTTGATAAAAAGATAAATTTAGGCGATTGCAATAAAATGCAGCAGCTTCTAAGGGGGCTCAAGTTGCATACTGTCTGCGAAGAAGCCGCATGCCCCAACATATCAGAGTGCTTTAAAAAGGGCACAGCTACCTTTATGATTCTCGGACGAAACTGCACAAGAAGCTGCAGGTTTTGTAACATAGGAAGTGAGCCGCCACTACCGGTAGATAGTGCTCAACCAGTCCATATTGCGGAAGCGGTCTTGCGTTTAAGGCTTCGCCATGTAGTAATTACAAGTGTTACACGTGATGATTTAAAAGACGGTGGTGCCAGGCAGTTCGCTGAGACGGTATTAGCTATCCGAAGTTCTTGCAGTAATGCTACAATCGAGGTCCTTATCCCGGATCTTAATGGCCGGAAGCCTTCAATTAAAACAATAGTAGATTCAGCGCCTGATATTATAAACCATAATCTTGAGACTGTGCCAAGGTTGTATTCAGAAGTAAGGCCAGAGGCTGGCTATAATCGCTCTTTGGACCTCTTAAAGGCCGCAAAGGAGATATCAAACAGAGATATCTATACAAAGAGCGGTATTATGCTCGGGCTTGGCGAGAAGGAGAAAGAGGTCTTAGATCTATTTCTGGATCTAAGGAGAGTCGGATGCGATTTTTTAAGCATAGGCCAGTATTTGGCACCGAGTAAGGGCCATTGCCCTGTTAAAGAATATGTGAGCCCTGAAAGATTTGATTTTTACAAGAAAAAGGGAGAAGAAGCGGGCTTTCGATTTATTGCCAGCGCGCCTTATGTAAGAAGTTCTTATATAGCGGACGAGTATATAAGCAAGGAGATATCATGAGAGTAGTAGTAACGGGTGGAGCAGGTTTTATAGGAAGCTGTTTGGTCAGGAAGCTAAACGAGCAGGGCATAGATGATATTATAGTTGTAGACATAGGCAATGAGAATAAAGCCTCAGATAATCTTAAGAATAAGAAGTTTACGGATTATATCGAGCGTGATACGTTTCTTGATCTCGCAAAAAGCGATAAGCTGGATAAATCTATAGACATGATAGTGCATCTTGGGGCTTGCGCCGATACAACAGAGACTGATAGGCAATATCTTACAAAGAATAACTATCTCTATTCAAAGCAACTCGCGCAGTGGTCGCTTAAGAATGATAAGCGCTTTCTTTATGCGAGTAGTGCCGCAACATATGGCGCCGGGGAACTCGGCTATTCTGATAATGATGAGATCTCCCCGCGCCTTAGGCCTTTAAATGAATATGGCAGATCAAAGCAGATATTTGATCTATGGGTCCTGGAGAATAAATTGCAGGAGAAGCTCGTTGGTTTTAAGTTTTTTAATGTATATGGCCCAAATGAATACCACAAGGCCGATATGCGTAGCATGGTAAATAAGGGTTACCATCAGATAAAGGAGACAGGAAAGTTAAGGTTGTTTAAGTCTCACAAGCGCGGATATGGTGATGGCCAGCAAAAGAGAGATTTTATATATATAAAAGACGCGCTTGAGATGGTATGGTATTTTATTTATAACCCCGCAACCAATGGAATATTTAATATCGGGACCGCTTGCGCACATACGTGGAATGAGTTAGCCTTTGCTTTATTCACCGCACTAGGGCTTGAGCGGAATATAGAATATTTTGATATGCCGGATAATATAAAGTACCATTACCAGTATTTTACAGAGGCGGATCTTTCAAAGTTAAGAAGAGCAGGCTGCGATCATAAGATAACAGATATAAATGAGGCTGTTAAGGATTACGTAAAGTATTTAGATAAGGCTGAGTATCTGTAAAGTGGCACATATATAATTTACTCTCGCTTTGCTCGCGTAACCATTACCCCGATACCAGTACTCACTATGTTCGCACGGTACGGGGTTAATTCGCGCTTATGAGTTACATCATTTCTGCGAAATTCTGTAACTCATGCGCTCATTAAAAATAATACTTGACAAAAAATAGCGGGTATAGTATACTCACACACTATGAAGATAAGCTCCAGGTTAGATTACGCGCTTTCATGCGCTATAGTATTGGCAAGCATGTACAAAAAGAAGCAGCCTATCCCGGTCGCTTTTATAGCGAGAAAAGAAAAGCTTGCTTACGATTATGTAGAGCAGTTACTCAGCGCCCTTAAAAAGAATAAGATAGTAAAGAGCGTAAGAGGCGCAAGGGGAGGTTATTTACTTTCAAGGCCCCCTGAAAAAATAGTGGCAAAGGATATAGTCATTGCGATAGAAAAAAAAGTCCTTAAACTTATATGCGATCGCAAAAAGGCAAGAAGAAAAGATTGCATACATTCTAACGACTGCAAAGTAATCGATTTTTGGGTAGGCTTAAAAGATAACATGGATAAATATTTTAGCAGTTATACCTTAAGGGATTTGCTTAAGATGAGAGAAAAGGAAAAGGGTTTTAAAGATGAAAAATAGAAGAGTCTATCTTGATAATAACGCTACAACGCCATTGCACCCTGATGTTAAAGAGACACTTAAAGGAGCCTTTGAAATCTTTGGCAATGCCTCCAGCCTGCATAGTTTTGGCAGGCAGGCAAAGGTAGCGCTCGACAACGCGCGCAATCAGATCGCGGAGTTTATTAATGGACAGGCTGACGAGATTATATTTGTCGGAAGTGGTTCAGAGGCAAATAATACTGTTTTAAATATGGTCTCATGCTGTTCAGCCATATGCGAGAGTAAATGCAAAGGTAGGCATCAGAGTATTATATCTACGATTGAGCACCCTTGCATACTGGAAACATCTAAATGCATACAGCAGAAAGGCGCGTCCGTAATTCAGATAGGTGTTGATAAATACGGCAAGCTCAACATAGATGAATTGCGAGATAAGATATCTGAGAAGACTATGCTGGTATCTATTATGATGGCTAATAATGAGATAGGCACAACACAGGATATAAAATCGATCGTAGATATAGCGCATAGTAACGGCGCGTTGTTCCATACAGACGCGGTCCAGGCGGTAGGCAAGATCCCCATTGATGTAAAAGAGCTTGATATAGATTTTTTGTCGTTTTCAGCGCATAAGATATATGGGCCAAAAGGCGTAGGCGCGTTATACGCTAAAAATGGCGCTCCGTTCTGCCCATTTATAACAGGAGGCCATCAGGAAAGAGGCCGTCGCGCAGGCACGGAGAATACATTAGGTATTATAGGAATGGCTAGCGCTATGAAGGCGAGAGCTAAAGAGATGACATCTGAAGCAGCGAGGCTCGTTAAGCTAAAGCACAAGCTAAGAGATGCCATCAAGAAGCAGATACAGGATATTAGTTTTAATGGCCATTCGGAAGATTCTTTACCAGGCACACTGAATGTATCTTTTAAGGGTGCGGAAGGTGAGGCCATACTTCTTTATCTTGATATGGAAGGTATCGCGGTATCAACAGGTTCCGCGTGCGCGTCAGGCTCCCTGGATCCTTCTCATGTATTGCTCGCTATGGATGCTGATCGTGAAAGGGCCCATGGCGCTATACGTTTCAGCCTGGGCCGCGAAACAGATGAAGGTGATATAGATTATGTGATGGAAAAACTACCCGCTGTAATCAAAAAGGTCAGGAGTATGTCGTCAACATATTCCAATAAAAGGTGAAGCTATGACAGAACCTATTAAATGGGCATATACAGAAAAGGTTAAAGAGCATTTTACGAATCCAAAGAATATTTTAGAGGATGAAACCTCCTATAAGGAGGATGGTAAAGGCCTTGTAGGTAATGTACAATGCGGCGATCAGATGTTAATGGTAATAAGGGTTGATAGCAAAAGCCAGGTAATAACGGACTGCAGGTGGAAGACATATGGTTGCGCCAGTGCCATAGCAAGTACTTCAATACTCTCGGAACATGTAAAGGGCATGAAATTAGAGGACGCGTACAAGTTATCACCCAAGGATATTGTAAAAGATCTAGGAGGCCTTCCTGAGCATAAGATGCACTGTTCTGTACTCGGAGACAAGGCCCTGCGCGCCGCGATAGATGATTATTATAAACGCAGCAATATACAAAATACTGTAAAAAAAGAAGACTCGCGTATTGTATGCAAATGCATGAATATTACGAACCTTGATATAGAAAGAGCTGTGCTTGATGGCGCAGATACGTATTTGCAGCTTCAGGAAAAGACAAAGATAGGTATCGTATGTGGCCAGTGCGAGGAAGAGGCTACAAGGCTATTAGAAGAGTACAAGGAAAAACATTCTAAATAGAAAGTGAGGTGATCCGCATGTTTATAAAGAAATGGATGCTTATGCCTGTTTCTCATTGCAAAGAAGGTTGTAGTAGATAGTCCTGGGTATGACATTAAACTACCCATTACTTGTTTTAGCGGTAGATAAATTATATAAATCTTAATATCTAAATTCTAAGCAAGCACAAATGACCAAAATTCAAAATTTAAAACAGAATATGTAGTAAATGTAACAAATATAGGGTCAGTGTTTCGAGCATTTGATATTGAAATTTAGTATTTGTTTAGTAATTAGAATTTCGGATTTAGAGTTTAAGCGGTAGGTAAAATACTAAGAGGAGTTCAACGTGATAAGTGCAAATTTAGCAAAAAGAATAAATTATCAGATAAACAGAGAGATATATTCAGGATATCTCTATCTTGGCATGGCCTCTTACGCGGATTCTATCGGGTTAAAAGGCTTTTCGAACTGGTTCAAACATCAGTTCAAGGAAGAGTTAGAGCATGCGGATAAGATGTACGATTATCTCAACATTCAAGGCATACGCGTAATGATGGATGCTATCGAAGCGCCGCCACAGGACTTTAGTTGTGCGCCTGAACTCTTTGAGAAGACGCTTGCGCATGAGAAGAACGTAACAAAGCTTATAAATGATCTTGTAGACGTGGCAAAGCAGGAGAGCGATAAAGAGACAGAGGATTTTTTAGGCTGGTTTGTGAAAGAGCAAATGGAGGAAGAGGCTACCCCCGCTAGTATCATAAGCAGGATAGATAAAGCCGGCAGAGACGCGAAAGGGATAGCTAAGATTGATAAAGAGCTTTTAAATAGGAGATAACACGTATGTTGAGAGAAAAAGTAGAAGAGGTATTAGAAAAGATACGGCCCGCGTTGCAGAATGACGGAGGAGATGTAGAACTGGTAGATGTTGATGAATCAGGCGTTGTAAAGGTCAGGCTAAAGGGGGCTTGTGCGGGGTGTCCTATGAGCCAGATGACACTTAAGCAGGGGATAGAGAGTACCTTAAAACAGGAGATACCCGAGGTAAAAGAGGTGGTATCAGCTTAGGTTATTCTTAAATAACTATGTCTAAAGAAAATAAATTCGTATGTACCGATTGCTTTAAGCTAAAGAGATGTAAGGAGTCCTTTGCGTCATGGGTCTTCTTTTTTATGGCTATCGTAGCCGTAATATCCATAAGGATAGTCAATGTGTTCATGAACACCAATCCGACTCTTGCGAAAGCTTTCTGGTATATAGGCGTAATAGGTTTCTTGATATTTTTCGCGTATAAGTTTAGATATGACAATATCGTTCGCAGGGAACTTGAGACTTGTCGGTTAAGAGATAAGCTCATTCACAAAAAAGAGCTTTCAGAGCATGATTACGAGGTTCTAGGGACCATAATATGCAAGCTATTATCAAAGAAAGACGCGGTAAATTATTTTTGTATATTTTTCTTTTCAGGATTAGCCTTGGCATTGGCGATATATTTTGATTTTTTTAGGTAATCTTTAACAAGAAGAGCCTGTTATGAAGATAAGTGATGAACTGATTTATTTTTTAAAAAAGCAGCATTACGCGATTATATCTACCATAGATAAAAATGGCGCGATACATAATTCCTGTAAAGGTGTCGTCGACATTGATAAGCAGGGCATAATATATCTTTTGGACCTCTACAAGCAGAGGACATATATGAATTTACAGTTTAACCCTAATATAGCGTTAACTGTGGTGGATGAGCATAAATTCGAGGGCTACTCATTGAAAGGTAAGGTCAAGATAATATCGGGGAAAAAGATAACGCAAGAGATGATGAAGGCATGGGAGAAGAAGATAACAAGCAGGGTATCGCAGAGGATATTACGAAACATTGAAGGCAAAAAAGGCCACCCACAACATCCGGAGATACTCTTTCCGATGCCTGAATATGCCATAGAGATGACGGTTGACAGCGTTGTCGATCTAACTCCCCATGCGTTAAAGTGAGCAAGCATTAAAATCGAAACCAAAACAGGGGCAGTTTGCAAATTGGCCGCTACACTGTTTTATTGTTAATCGGGACAGTGGGTAGGCAAAGAATAACATATAGTAAAAATAAAAGGAGCAAAAGATGAAGAGTATTAAAGGTACGCAGACAGAGAAGAATCTATTGGCATCTTTCGCGGGTGAGAGCCAGGCAAGAAATCGCTATACGTATTTTGCCTCTGTCGCGAAAAAAGCAGGTTTTGAGCAGATAGCAGCCATATTTATTGAGACTGCTGATAATGAAAAAGAGCACGCAAAGAGGTTCTTTAAGTTTCTGGAGGGTGGCAAGGTCGAGATACAGGCAAGTTACCCGGCAGGTATTGTTGGCGATACCCCTGGAAATCTCCTAGCTTCCGCTAACGGAGAAAATGAAGAATGGACAAAGCTTTATAAAGCCGCGGAAGATACAGCCAGGGCAGAAGGCTTTGACGAAATAGCGATACAATTTAAAGAGATAGCGGAAGTAGAAGAAGAGCATGAAAAGCGCTTTCGTAAGCTTCTCGAGAATATAGAGAAGAATAAGGTCTTTAAAAAGGATGGAAACGTAAAATGGAAATGCCGTAATTGTGGTTATGTCCATGAGGGCAATGAGGCTCCTAATGAATGCCCTGCATGCTATCACCCACAGAGCTATTATGAACTGCTTTGTGAAAATTACTAAACTCGATAAGGAGGCTTAATATGAATGGTTACGTGTGCAAGGTATGTAAATATATAGCTATAGATGGTCAAGCGCCGGAGATCTGTCCTGTTTGTGGCGCGCCAAAAAGTGCTTTTGAAGAAAATAGCAGCGCTATAAAAGAACCTCAAGATGGGGCTAATCTTACAGACCTTGAGAAGAAGCACATACCCGTAATAACAGTTGTAAAAAAGTGTGGCCTTATTCCGAATGAATGCACAGATGTCCATATAAAATTAGGCGAGATAAGACATCCGATGGAAGATGCCCACTATATAATGCACATAGATTTTTATATAGATAAAAAATTTGTGGCACGTACACAACTTACGCCAGAGAGGGTAAATGCCGCGGCAGCATTACACCTTAAGCCGATAAGCGGCCAGATAAGCGCTATCGCGCTTTGTAATCAGCATGGCGCATGGTTTAATGAGGCAGAACTCTAACAAAAAGATTCAAGACCGGTTTTCAAGCACGGGTACCCGTGCTTGAAAACCGGTCTTAAGAAGAGTAGATATGCTTATATTTGAGACAGAGGTTATAGCTGTTATAGACAGGGCGCCGGGGGTAAAAAGTTTTAGGTTTAAGACAGATAAAAGGCTTGTTTTTAAACCGGGGCAGTTTTTCTTTGTCGGTATTATGATAGATGGGCAGGAGAGGACAAAACATTTCTCTTTTTCCAATTCGCCTACTGAGGACGGTTATACAGAGTTTACAAAGCGTCTTACGGATAGTGATTTTTCAAATGCGTTAAGTCAGCTTCAACCCGGTGACTGGGCCAAGATAAAGGCGCCTTACGGGAATTTTACATTTCTTGGTGAACATAAAAAGATAGCTTTTCTATCAGGCGGTATAGGTATAACGCCTATAAGAAGCATAGTAAAATTTGCCGCTGATAAAGCTCTTAGCGCTGATATGGTACTGCTATATGGCAACTCTACGGAATCGGATATAATATTTAAAGAGGACTTTGACTTTATCGCTAAAGATAGAGACAACTTTAGGGCGATTTACACACTTACTTCTAAGGATATAGATAAAAATAAGTGGCCTGGCAGGCAAGGATATATAGACTCAGATATGATAAAAGAGGTGATGCCTGATTATAAGGATAGAGTTTTTTATATGTGCGGCCCGCCTGCTATGGTAGAAGCGTTAAATAATATATTAAAAGATAAACTGGATATCCCCGTAGAAAAAATCGTAACGGAAAATTTCACAGGCTATTAATACACACAGGAGATTGCAAGTCTCTTGTAGTATTGCTTAAACTATGCAGAGAGAAATAGAGCTTATTATATTTGATCTCGACGGCACTCTTGTGGATTCAAGGCAAGACATCGCAAACTCAATCAATTTTATGCTTGATAAATTAGGGTTGTCTAAGAAAACATCGGAAGAGATTATCTCCTATGTTGGATATGGTATCTTGGAGCTGATAGACAGGTCTTTAAGTCCCAAGGAAGTCGAACTAAAAGAGAAGGGCCTCGAGCTGTTTAAAAACTATTACAGGGCCCATCCAGCGGATTATGCTTATCTTTACCCGGGCGTTAAAGAGACTCTGGATTATTTCAAAAATAAACAGATGGCGGTTATAACAAATCGTAATTATAATTCATCGGTAGCCATACTAAAGAAGTTGGGAATATACTCTTATTTTGCCGATGTTATCGGCGATGACAATACAAGTTGCCTCAAGCCTAGCAGGTGCCAGTTTGACAGGTTGCTGAAAAACAAGGATATTTCAAATAGAAAAGAAGTTATTATGGTCGGCGACATGGATGTTGACATAATTGCGGGTCGTGCCTCAGGAGTTATTACGTGTGTTACTACATATGGTTTTGGCAAAAAAGAGGACCTGGAAAAGGCAAGACCGGATTATATGATAGATGATATCTTAAAGCTTCAAGATATTATTGTTTAGCGCGGTTTAAGCGCTTGAGGGGTGAAGATGAAGACTCAAAAACCAAAGATCGCTATAGTAGGTTGCGGTAACGTTGGTAGTACATTTGCCTTTGCTTTAAGCATAAGCGGTATAGCTCGAGAGATAATGCTTATAGATACTAATCAGGATAGAGCAAGAGGCGAGTGTATGGATCTAAACCACGGAGCTAGTTTTATAAAGCCTCTGTCAATATCTAATGCGGGATACGAAGGCTGTCAGGACGCTGACATAGTTGTTATAACAGCGGGAGCAGGGCAAAAACCGGGCCAGAGCAGGATAGGCCTTGTCGATAGCAATATATCAATATTCAAAGAGATGATACCCAATATCATTAAATACGCGGATGATGCTATATTGCTTGTGGTTTCAAACCCCATGGACATACTTACCTACGTTGCTCAAAAGATATCAGGGCTTCCCAGAAGTAGGGTGATTGGTTCAGGAACGGTACTTGACACCTCTAGGTTCAGATTCTTAATTGGCAAGCATTGTAACGTAGACCCAAGGAACGTACACGCATATATTATAGGTGAGCACGGGGATACAGAGCTTGCGGTATGGAGCCGCGCCAGCATAGCGGGCATGGTGCTGAAAGAGTACTGCCCGCTATGCAACATAAAATGTAACTATAATATCGAACTCGATAGCATATTTAATCAGGTCAAAAACGCGGCATATGAGATCATCAATACAAAAGGGGCTACATCATACGCTATAGCCTTGGCACTAGTTCGTATCGTCGAGGCTATTATAAGAGGCGAGAATTCTGTGCTGCCTGTATCTACATTTATAGAGGATTATTATGGCATAGAGGATATCTGTTTGAGCATGCCCTCAATAATAAATAAGGATGGCGTTAAAAAATTTTTGAAGATCGAACTCTCCGAGCAAGAGCGGGCACAACTTATATCCTCAGCCGGAATACTTAAAGATATTATAAAAAAGTCAAACATATAAAAAAAGGAGGCAGATATGGCTGTTGAAAAGACAGGTGAAAAATATAAGTGTAATGTATGCGGTAATGAGATAACAGTTACAAAGGTAGGTGGAGGCGAACTTGTCTGCTGTGAGCAACCGATGGAAAAGATAGAGGGCTGATATGGATAAAACTTTTTCAGCCACCGATATAGTTGAGATCGCCATAGAGATAGAAAAAAACGGCAGAATATTCTACAAAGAGTTCTCTAAAAAGCTAAAGGAAGAAAAGGCAAAAGAATTCTTTCTATACATGTCAGAGGAAGAGGCAGAGCATGAGAATAAATTTAAAGAGATACTATCCTCTGTCATGAAACATGAGCCCTGTGAGTCATATCCCCAGGATTACTTCGCGTATTTTAACGCTATAGCCGAAAACTATGTGTTTAATAATACGGAAGAACTTAAGGAGCGCTTCTCCGGTATAAAGCTGGAAAGAGACGCGATAGATTTTAGCATAGGCATAGAGAAGGACTCCATACTTGTCTACGAGTCCATGAAAAAGATAATACCTGATAAGGGTAAGCCTCTTATAGAGGAGATTATCTCTCAGGAGAAGGAACACGTTACAAAGCTTTGGGGCTTAAGAAAAGACCTATTAAAATCATAGAAAGGAAGGTGGATTATGGACAAAAAAATTACTACATATACTACACAGACCTGCCCGCATTGCATAAGCTTAAAAGAGTTTTTAACAGACAAGGGTATTTTTTTTGAGAATATAGATGTCTCATCCGATCCGATAAAAGCTGATGAGATGGTTAAAAAGAGTAATCAGATGGGAGTGCCTGTTATAGAGATAGATGGCGAGATAATAATCGGTTTTGACAAGGATGCCATAAGCCAAAAATTAGGTATCTAATGGTATATGATCTCATAGTTATCGGAGCCGGCCCCGCCGGGATAACAGCAAGTATCTACGCGGCGCGCAAAAAAATGGATATTCTTGTTTTGAGCAAGGATATAGGCGGCCAGACAGCCTGGAGCGGCGATATAGAGAATTATACAGGCTATCAGTTCATAACAGGGCCGGAGCTTACAAAGAGGCTTAAGGACCATATAGACGCATATAATATTAAGGTCAATGAGGGAGAAGAGATACTGTCTCTTACAAAGGAGACGGAGAGAGTTATTGTAAGAACAGATAAGTCTCAATATCAGGCAAAAGCGGTTATAATAGCATCAGGCAAGATGCCAAGGACTCTTGACGTAAAAGGCGAGGAAGAGTTTAAGGGTAGGGGTATAGCTTATTGCGCGACATGTGATGGCCCGTTATTTGCTAATAAACAAGTAGCGGTAATAGGCGGCGGCAATTCCGCTTTGGATGCCGCTATCGGATTAGAAAAAATCGCTAGTAAGATCTATATAGTGAATATAGGAGAAGTTCTTACAGCAGACGCTATAATGCAAGAGGCCGTTAAGAAGAGTGAGAAGATCACGGTATTGAACGAGAGTAAAATAGTTGAGGTAAGGGGGGAAAAGTTTGTTAAAGCAATAGAGATAGAGCGCAATAATGCCAAGGAAGAGATAGCCGTAGAAGGGGTATTTGTAGAGATAGGGCTCGTGCCGAATTCGGATTTTGTAGAAGGCATAGACAAGAACAGCGTAAACGAGATAGTGGTCAATTGCGCGTGCGAAACAAACATTCCGGGTATATTTGCCGCGGGTGATGTTACAAATGTCCCGGAAAAACAGATAATAGTAGCGGCCGGAGAAGGCGCAAAGGCAGCGCTGTCAGCCTTTCGTTATCTGATAAACAAGTAGGAAAGAGCTTAAGGCCATGGCAATATACGCTGATACATCCGCCCTGCTAAAAGAATACAAATTAAAAAGACCGGCTATAGCTAAAAGGCTTAAGCGGTTTGACAAATTTGACAGGCTCTCTGAAAGGGAAGTGTTCGAGGAGTTGGTTTTTTGTTTGTTTACCCCGGGTTCAAAGGCACTAAACGGAGACAAGGCCGTTAAAAAACTCAAAAAAACCAAGCTCTTATATAAAGGCACCAAAGAGGAGATAGCAAGAGAGATAAGGGGCATAGTCAGGTTTCACAATAACAAGGCCGGGTATCTTGTCGAGGCCAGAGATTTTTTCGGCAGAGGCATGAAGTTTTGCGTAAAGAAAAACCTGATAGCTAAGGACGCCTTAGCGGGCAGAGAATGGCTTGTAAACAATATAAAGGGCATAGGATACAAAGAGGCGGGCCATTTTATGCGAAACATAGGCCTGGGCAGAGATCTGGTTATTCTGGATACACATATACTAAAGAATCTTAAACGATTTAACGTGATAAGAGATATCCCTGTATCTATGGGTAAAAAACTATATTTTCATATAGAAGAAAAGATGATGCGATTTGCCAAGGATATAGATATCCCGCTTGACGCGTTGGATCTCTTGTTCTGGTCCCACCAGACAGGTTTTATATTTAAATAGAAAAGGAGTTGGTTTTGGATTTTATATGTTCAGTCTGTGGGAAAACGCTGCCAAGGGATATATCGGTTATAGTGCCGCATACAGAAAAACATATTGTGGATATTATAAAGAAAAAACATCCGGAATGGGTGGAAAGTAAAGGTGTTTGTAAACGCTGTTATGAATACTACAAAAAGCAGCTCCATCCGGATGCCTAAGATGTACCGCGCTAACTTTT
>CAZWMG010000010.1:39727-51243 GCA_964634945.1 uncultured Planctomycetia bacterium
GATGGCCTCGGAGCCTGTATAGGACATTGTCCTAAGGCAGCTATTACAATTGAAGAAAGAGTTGCCGAAAGATACGACGAAACAAAGGTAATGGAGAATATTATTAAGGGCGGCGAGAACGTAATAAAGGCGCATCTTACCCATCTTAAAGAGCATAATGAAAAAGAGTATCTTGCCCAGGCCATAGATCTTTTGATAAAAAAAGGTATTAAACTACCAAATTTAGGCAACCCGAATTCCGGCCATACCGGTTGTCCCGGTGTCAAGGCTATGCATATTACAGAATCAAAGGATACGGAGAATATTGAGCAGGGAAGGCGTTCGTCCCAGCTTCGTCACTGGCCTGTTCAGCTACACTTGGTTTCGCCGCAGGCAGGCTATTTTAAGGGCGCTGACCTGTTAATATCCGCGGATTGCGTCGCGTATACATTGGCTGATTTTCATAAGGACTATCTTAAAGGCAAGGGCCTTGTGATAGCATGTCCTAAGTTGGATAGCGATCTCGATAGCTATAGAGAGAAGATACGCTCACTTATAGATGATGCAAAGATAAGCTCACTAACAATAATGACTATGGAGGTTCCTTGTTGCACAGGACTTTTAAGCCTTTGCGAAGAAGCTCTTGCATCAGCGAAGAGCAAGATTGCCCTAAGGCATTTAGTTGTAAGCATAGATGGCAAAATTATAAAGGATGAAAAGATATGAAAGATCTGATCGGAAAAGCGCAACGCATGGAGACTATTATAGATTATCAAAGCGATTCTGTCGTTAGCAAGACCCTTATTGATAAAAAACAGGGCACTGTTACGCTCTTTGCCTTTGATAAGGGGCAGGGCTTAAGTGAGCATACAGCGCCTTTTGACGCGACAGCCTACATAATAGATGGCAAAGCGGAGATTAGCATTGATAAAAAGATAAATTTAGTGAACAAGGGCGAGATTATAATAATGCCTGCTAATAAGCCGCACTCACTAAAGGCAAAAGAGAAATTCAAGATGCTGCTTATAATGATAAAACCGGCGTAGGAAAGGGGCTTTAAAATGAGTATGTTTTGTAGGCAATGTGAACAGACAGCAGGTGGACAAGCCTGTACAGTAGCGGGGGTATGCGGCAAAGATGAGAGCGCGGCCATATTGCAGGATGTTATATTGCATCTATTAAAAGGTATCGGGGTATATGTAGAGAGAGCGGGTATATCAATGGCAAAAAGAGGCGGCCTTGATAGATTTGTCGCGAAGGCATTATTCTCTACGCTAACAAATGTAAATTTTGATACAGCCAAACTCCAGGCTATAGCGTCTGATGCTTACGTAATAAGAGAACAATTAAAGAGTAATACAAAGTTTGACGGCGAGCTCCCTGAGATTGTGAACTGGGCGCCAAAAGAAGGCCTCAAGGATCTAATTGAACAGGGCAGGTCAGTGGGCATCATGGAGAATCCGGAACTCAATGAGGATATACGCAGTCTTAGAGAGATATTATTATACGGATTGAAGGGCATGGCAGCTTATGCGGATCACGCCTTTATCCTAGGCAAAGAGGATGAAGCGGTAAGCGATTTTTTCTATAAAGGCTTAGCGTCTATTGTTGATGACTCCCTTGGCGTAGATGACCTGCTTAATCTTAATATGGAATTTGGCAAGGTAAATCTTAAATGCCTTGAGCTCCTTGATGCTGCGCATACTCAGCATTTTGGCAATCCGGTGCCGACAAAGGTATCACTTTCATTAAAGAAGGGGGCCGCGATTATAGTATCGGGTCACGATCTTCTGGA
This sequence comes from uncultured Planctomycetia bacterium, assembly GCA_964634945.1. Taxonomy (GTDB): domain Bacteria; phylum Omnitrophota; class Gorgyraeia; order JABMRG01; family JABMRG01; genus JAUVHV01. The sequence continues at coordinate 41,502 of CAZWMG010000010.1, forward strand.
TCTAGAGCAGCTTTTAGAGCAGACCGAGGGCAAAGGCATCAATATATATACCCATGGCGAGATGCTTCCCGCGCATGGTTACCCCGGATTAAATAAGTATTCTCATCTTGCTGGGCATTTCGGAGGGGCATGGCAGAACCAGCAAAGAGAGTTTAATGAGATAAAAGCAGCGATACTCATGACAACGAATTGTATCCAAAAGCCCAGAGATTCATATGCGGATAGGATATTTACAACAGGGCTTGTAGAATGGCCCGGCGCCACCCATATAACAGCCTTGGATGGTAAAAAGGACTTTAGCTTAGTTATTGATAAGGCCCTGGCTCTTGGTGGATTTGATCAGGAAACAAAAGACAAGGATATACTTGTAGGTTTTGCTCATAGTGCCATGTTAGGTGTCGCGGATAAAGTAATATCGGCGGTAAAAACAGGCAAGATAAAACATTTCTTCCTAATAGGAGGCTGCGACGGGGCAAAACCGGGAAGAAATTACTACACAGATTTTGCTCAAAAGGTTCCGAAAGATTGCGTAATACTTACTCTTGCCTGCGGAAAGTTCAGATTCAATACGCTTGAGTTTGGTGATATTGATGGTATCCCAAGGCTCTTGGATTGTGGGCAATGTAACGACGCGTATTCAGCTATCAAGATAGCGACAGCTTTAGCAGGAGCCTTTGATTGCGGCGTTAACGAGCTCCCTTTATCGTTGATACTTTCCTGGTATGAACAAAAGGCGATATGCATATTACTGACATTGCTCTCTTTGGGTATAAGAGACATAAAATTGGGACCATCATTGCCCGCGTTTGTGTCACTAAATGTTTTAAATGTGTTGGTAGATAAATTTGGCATACAGCCTATTAGCACACCGGATAACGATTTAAATTCAATACTAAGTAAAAAGGAGGCACAAGTATGAGCAAAGAGGATTTTATAGCAAAAATAGTGGACTTAGGCTATGAGTGGGCAGAGTATGAGCATGAAGGGATTTCCGGTGTCGCAATAAGAAAAGAAGAGAACAAGATATTTATATCAGATGAGGGCATAGAGGCTCAGGATTGGGACAAGATAAAGAAGGGCATACCTGACCTTACGTATATGTCAAGGATAGTTGGATATTATTCAAGGATCAATAATTGGAACAAGTCGAAGCTCGGTGAGCTCAAAGACCGCCATGTAGGTGATTACACAGTAAAAAGTAGCTGCAAGTAAAACCGCTAATTATGCCGAAAAATCCTCAAGACCGGTTCTTGAGCACCCGCCTGCCGGCGAGGCAGGCAACCGATCGCGCTCAAGAACTGGTCATATTTTTTCCTTGACAGAAACAGATAAAAGATGTAATATATGCCAATTCGTGAAAAAAAGTACAAAGTCTGTGAAAAATGTTACAAATTCTAATCAATGAATAATAATAAAAAGATCCCAGAGACTACAATATCGCGTTTATTTATCTATCTTAGAGAGATATCTAAGCTCTCCGAGGTAGGCATACGTACCATATCATCTTCAGAGCTTGGCGAGAGGCTCAATCTCAGTGATACGCAGGTACGCAAAGACTTTAGTTACTTTGGCCAGTTTGGTACAAGCGGTTCCGGGTATAATATCAGTGAGTTAAAAGCAGCCTTAAAGACTATCCTGGGCAAAGATAAGACCTGGAATGTCTGTGTTATAGGTGTCGGCCATCTGGGTTCAGCTCTATTATCTTATCCCGGATTTAAGGAGCAAGGTTTGAATGTAGCAGCTGTATTCGACGCTGATACCAAGAAGATCGGCAAGGAAAAAAACTCTCTGACAATTCAATCGATAGAAGAATTATCAATAACAGTAAAACAGAAGGATTTAGCAATAGGCATCATTACTATTCCGGCTAATCATGCTCAGAAGGTCGCGGATTCACTGGTCGCGGCCGGCATAAAATGCATAATGAATTTCGCGCCTGTAAGCCTTAGCGTCCCTGAAGACGTAAAAGTAAAGAATGTTGATCTTTCAAGGGAGCTAGAGACATTATCTTATTTTTTAGCAGGTTCAAAACGCACTAGAAAAGAGTAATCATATGAAAAAGAACATAATAGCCCTTGGAGCGGAAAGCAAGAATACATTTACGGTATTTTCTGATAAAGGCCTCTATATAAGCGACCCCGTTAATCAGCTTAATCATCTTGCCGATATAAATGAATTCGAGGATTCGGTAAGGACTTACATAAGAGAGAACAATGTAAGCCCGGATTACATAGCATGTGATTTTCACCCTGAGTACTCTACTACCAATCTTGCAAAGAAGCTCAGTAATGAGGCTGAGAAAATCAGGCTGGTACAGGTGCAGCACCATTTTGCGCATATCGCTTCATGTATGTATGATAATGATATAGATGAAAAAGTAATAGGGGTCTCTTTTGATGGCACAGGCTATGGTATGGATGGAAATCTCTGGGGAGGAGAATTCCTTCTCGCGACAAGAAAGAGTTTTTACAGGTTAAACCATATAAGATACGCCCCGCAGCCAGGAGGAGATATCGCTGCAAAACAAGGCTGGAGGATGGCCATAAGTTATCTTTTTCAGGCCTTTGGAGATGAATTCTTTAATCTTGACCTGCCTCTATTTCTAGGCATGAATCGCAGAAATATGGAAATTGTCAGTAACATGATAAGAAAAAATATAAACTCACCGCTTACATCCAGCGCCGGAAGGCTCTTCGACGCGGTCTCAGCTATACTGGGTATATGCCGGGAATCTACATTTGAGGCAGAGGCAGCCATATTGCTTGAGAAAGAGGCCGCGAAATCCGTGTACGATTATTATACATATATGATAACTCCGCATGACATAGACTTTTCCCATGCCATAAGAGAGATTGTAGATGACCTTTATGACGGGGAAGATATATCCGTAATAAGCGCGAAATTTCATAATACACTAGGTGAGGCGATAGTCGATATGTGCATGAGGGCTTATTCCGCTATAGGCGTTGACAAGGTAGTGATATCCGGCGGGTGCTTTCAGAATAAGTTTCTTTTAGATTATCTCAAAAAGCGTTTCAATGAGACTAAGCTTAAACTATATACGCATAGCAAGTTTTCCACGACAGACATCGGGATCTCTGTCGGCCAGGCCGCGGTCTGCGCGAATATAAGGTGAGGATAGTATGTGCTGGTCAGTTCCGGGTAAAATACTGCATATAAAGGAAAACACAGCCACAGTGGAGATATCAGGCTTAAAAAAAGATATTGGCCTTGATATTATCGATGATCCAAAGGTCGGCGAATATGTTATTGTACACGCTGGTTACGCTATACAGAAAGTGGATGAAGAGAGCGCTAATTTCACAATAGATTTTTTTAAGGGAAAGCATAATAATGCTTAAGTTTATCGATGAATATAGAGATAAAGATCTTTGTGTAGCCATAGCGGAAAAGATAAGGGCGATATCTAAAAAGAGATTAAAGATAATGGAGGTATGCGGCGGCCACACAATGGCAATACGCAAAAATGGCATACACAAACTTATAGGTGAGAAGATAAGCCTTATATCCGGCCCGGGATGCCCCGTATGCGTTACTTCTATAGAAGATATTGACTTAGTTTTAGCCCTATCAAAGATCGAGTCTGTGGTAATATGTACTTTTGGCGATCTCTTTAATGTGCCCGGAACATGCTCTGTTACCCTTGATAAACAAAGAGCGGAAGGCGCGGATATCAGGATAGTATATTCCGTAAAAGATGTTATCGACTTTGCCAAGGCAGAGAGAAAAAAGCAGTTTGTTTTTATAAGTATCGGTTTTGAGACTACAGCGCCAACAGTTGCCGCCGCTATCCTCCAGGCGGATCAGGATGGTTTAGATAATTTTTATATACTACCTTTGAATAAGACTATGCCTAGGGCGCTTAAAGCGATATTGCAGGATAGTAAAACCGATATAGATGGGCTTATCTGTCCGGGGCATGTCAGTACGATCGCGGGCACAGATATGTATAATTTCATAGTTGACAAGCTGCGCATACCCTGCTGCGTTACGGGTTTTGAGCCATCAGATATACTTACCAGCATATATATACTAACGGAATTATCTGAGAGGAAAGAAGCAAAACTGGTTAACGCGTATAAGAGGGCTGTTAAGGCCCAGGGTAATGAGAAGGCATTAAGTATTATGGAAAGAGTCTTTAGGTTATCTGAGGCAAAGTGGCGCGGTTTAGGAAATATCCCTGAAAGCGGACTCATGCTTAAGGATGAGTACTCAAAATTTGACGCGCTCAATACATTCAATGTGGAGAGGGTTGTTTCAATGTCAGAGAAAGAGTGCATATGCGGAGATATATTAAGAGGCGCTAAGATCCCAAGTGATTGCAAACTTTTTAAGGAGATTTGTACCCCCTCTGATCCAAGGGGCGCGTGTATGGTCTCGAGCGAAGGAAGCTGCGCAGCGGCTCATAGGTATGGTGATTAATTATGTCTAAGATAACATTGGCACATGGAAGCGGCGGCACATTAACGCAGGAGCTCATAGAGAGCGTATTTTTTAAGTTTCTCGGAAATAAGTTTTTAAGCAAAAATGATGATTCAGCTATATTGCCCGGAGAGTCTGCTAACATAGCGTTTACAACGGATTCTTTTGTTATAAAGCCGTTCTTTTTTCCAGGCGGCGACATAGGAAAGCTTTCTATATGCGGCACGGTTAATGATTTAGCTGTAAATGGCGCGACGCCTAAATATATAAGCTGCGGGTTTATACTTGAGGAAGGTTTGGACATAGAAGATCTTAGAAGAATAGTTGAGTCTATGGCGGACTGCGCAAAGGCCGCGGGCGTTGATATAGTATGTGGCGATACAAAGGTTGTTGAAAAAAACGGAGTTGACTCTATATTTATAAATACATCGGGCATAGGGATTATAAGAGACAACGTTAACTTAAGCGTCGATAATATCTCTGTCGGTGATAAAGTTATTGTTACGGGTAATCTGGGCGACCATGGCATAGCTGTTCTTAGCAAGCGTAAAGGGCTTGAATTTGAGAGCGAGTCTATCAGTGACTGTGCCCCGCTTAATCACATGCTTAAAACTCTTACGGATAACGTGGAGGGTGTCAAATTCATGCGCGACGCGACCCGCGGAGGCGCTGCTACTACATTAAACGAAATAGTAAAGACAAAAGATTTTGGAATAATGATTGAGGAAGAGAGCGTGCCTGTATTAGATAGCGTAAGGTCAGCGTGCGAATTATTAGGCCTGGATCCGTTATACATCGCTAACGAAGGTAAGGCGCTTATTATAATTGATAAAAAACGCGAAGCAAAGGCATTGGAGATATTGCGCAGTAATGAATACGGCAGGAATGCGGCAAGCATCGGTGAGGTCACACAGGATAATCAAAATATGGTCTGCCTCAAAACGCCTTTAGGCGCAACGCGTGTATCGGGTATGCTTTCAGCGGACCCGATACCGAGGATATGCTAAAGTCTTATGCATGAGTTGATGATTACTAAAAATTTAGTCTCCCTTCTTGAAGACGCGGTCACCCCTAATGAGGTTGGCAGGGTAAAGACAGTTTATCTGGAAGTAGGACGGTTGAGATATCTTGTCCCGGAGATTATGACAACTTGTTTTACGCAGATTAAAAAAAGTGACAAGCTTAAACAGGCGAAGTTGGATCTTAAGGTATTGCCCGTTAAGATCAGGTGTCTGGATTGCGGTAAATTAAGCGAGACTGATGATAATAATTTTATCTGCAGCTTCTGCTTGAGCCAGAATATAGATATGGTATCGGGCAAAGAGTTTATATTAAAATCCATAGAATGGTAAAGGAAAAGCATATGGCGTTTAAGGTGATAAAGGAAAATATTCTTAAATCAAATGACGATACAGCTTGCGTGATAAGGGAGTCTATGAAAAAGAGCAAGACTCTGATGATAAATATAATCTCCTCTCCGGGCGCCGGAAAGACTACGCTCATTGAAAAGATACCTCACATGTTAAAAGACGCCGGTATAAGGTTTGCCGTCTTAACTGGGGATTGCTTTACAACAAACGACGCGGCGCGCATAGACAAGGCAGGGGCTGAGGTGATACAGATTAACACAGGTAACTCTTGTCACATTGACGCTCAATTTATTAGGAGCGCCATTTCAGAGATTAATTTAGATGGGCTTGACCTCTTGATAGTTGAGAACGTAGGGAACCTGGTTTGCCCCGCGGAATTTGACATAGGCGAAGACTGCAAAATAGTTATCTTAAGCCTGCCCGAGGGTGACGATAAGCCTAAAAAATACCCGCTGGTCTTTACTGAGAGCGAACTGGTGATGTTAAATAAGGTAGACCTCTTAGGGCATCTACCGTTTAATATAGATAAATGTATAAAGAATATACAAGGCGTAAATTCAAAGGTTCCGATAATCAAGATATCGTCTCTTACCGGTGACGGGCTCGATGAATTTATTGGATGGTTGACAAGCAGAATTAACATCAAAAAAGGGAGATAATATATGCGATACGGTTATCTGGATAAAACGGATTTTGAAAAGTTTATACAAGGACTCATCAAAAAGCAGAAAGTGGTAGCTCCTATAAAAAAGGAGAACCAGTTTGTTTTTGCCGAAGTGGATGAGGCAAGTCAGGTCAGTCTTGATTATATACCTACTATTTTGCCGCCTAAAAAATATTTTATGCCGCAGCATCAAAAACTTGGGGACTTTAACATGGGCGAGGCCAAGATGAGCAGCACCCAGGTAGATGCGGAGTGCATGATATTATTCGGTGTTCGCACCTGTGACATAGAGGGCATCGAATGCCTTGACGTAGCCTTTAATGATAACCCGTCGGACCCGTATTTCGCGAAGAAGAAGAAGAATATAATAATTATCGGTTATGAATGCATGAAGCCATGTGATGAGTACGCTACATGCGCCGCCATGGATACGCACACCCCAAAAGCGGGTTATGACATCATGCTTACGGACACGGGGGATAAATATATTGTGCATATCAATTCAATAGCCGGAGATAAGCTGATCGGTAAAAGTTCATTATTCGATAAGGCTACAGCTGAGCTTGAAGGTAAGATAAAGGCGGAGCTTAAAGGCTTGCAAGAGGCTAAACTTAAGAATTTTGATAATAAGCTTAACGCGGAATACAAGGAGCTCAGGAGAGTTTTTAAGGATTCCTATTCAAGCAAGTTTTGGCAGGAGAATGTTGGCAAGCGCTGCCTCTCATGCGGAAACTGTACGGCAGTTTGTCCTACATGTTATTGCTTTGATATATATGATACAGTTACCCTCGATGTTACAAAGGGAACCAGAAACAGGGTCTGGGATTCCTGCCAGCTTGAGGAATTTGCCGAGGTAGCCGGTGGCGAGAGTTTCCGAGAGGAACGTTTTGCAAGGCAGAGGCACCGTTACCACAGGAAGTTCGACTATTCCGTGAAAAAGTATAATAAGTTTTTTTGTGTAGGCTGCGGAAGATGCACAAGGACATGTATGGCAAAGATAAGCCTTATAGATACCGTAAACGAACTTACAAAGGAGCATAGAGATGCAAAAAAATAATTCACATGATTGTACGTGTAACACATCCGTGGATGTTGAGCCTGTTTATTCACATCGCGTAGGTGAGATCGTTAAGACAAAGAAGATGACGGAGAATGAAAAATTCTTTGAGATAAGGCTCGAGGATGGAAATCCGCTTGGCCATCAGCCCGGACAATTCGCGCAGTTCTCGATATTAGGCATAGGAGAGGCGCCTATATCAATATCTTCGTCTCCTACAAAAGAAGAGAGAAATCATTTCGAGATATGCGTACGTAACGCGGGGACGTTTACAAGCGCCCTTCATAAACTCGATGTCGGAGACAAGATCGGCGTAAGAGGCCCATTCGGAAAAGGTTTCCCTATAGAGGAATTAAAGGGAAATGACCTTCTCTTTGTAGCCGGAGGGCTTGGCATAGTACCTCTTCGCTCATTGATAAATTTTGTTATTGATAGAAGGAGAGACTTTGGTAAGGTTACAGTGCTCTTAGGATGCAAGGCACCAAGAGATAGGTTGTTTAAGGAAGAAGTCACGAGATGGGAAAAGATGGCGGATATAGGATATGCCTGTACAGTGGACAAGGCAGACCCGGATTGGAAAGGAAACGTCGGTGTTATCACAAGCCTTTTACCGGGTACGGACATAGATGTAAATAAGACGTACGCTGTTGTAGTCGGCCCGCCGATTATGTATAAATTTGTCATAGCGGAGCTTGTAAAAAAGGGCCTTGCCGATAACCAGATAATCCTTTCATTGGAAAGGCGCATGAAATGCGGACTTGGTAAGTGCGGGCATTGCCAGATAAATCATTTATACGTTTGTAAGGATGGCCCGACATTTAAATATTCAGAGATAAAAGGATTGGAGGAGGCACTATGAGCAAGGTTAAGGATAAGGTAAAGATAGCGTTTTTTGATTTTGCTGATTGTGAAGGGTGCCAGCTTCAACTTCTATATCTTAATGAAGCGTTCTTAGGCGTTCTGGAACATTGCGAGATTGTTAATTTCAGAGAGGCTATATCTGAACGAAGCGATGATTACGATATAGCGTTTATAGAGGGCTCCATTACAAGAAAACATGATGAAGAACGAGTCAAAAAGATAAGAGACAACGCCAAGATAATAATAGCTTACGGCGCCTGCGCCTGTATCGGCGGCGTAAATGGTTTGAGAAAACGTTTTACCCAGGATGAGGCCAAGGAGATAGTTTACAAGGGAAGAGAGTTTCCTCTTGAGGCAGGAGAACCAAAGCCCGTACATGATGTAGTAAAGGTAGACTATTATATACATGGCTGCCCTACGAATAACGACGAGACCGTAAAGGTACTAAAATCTATATTACTCGGAAAAGGATACAAGGTTCCAAATCACTCTGTATGTGTTGAGTGTAAATTAAAAGAGAATGTATGCCTTTTTGAGAAGGGCCAGGTCTGCATGGGCCCTGTTACAAGGGCAGGTTGTGACGCGTGGTGCACAAGTTATGGCAACACCTGTTATGGCTGTAGAGGCCTTCTTGATAATCCGGCCCAGCAAGGCCAGATAGATGTATTAAAGGACAACGGTTATACAATAGAGGAGCTTACACAGAAGTTTGACCTATATAATGCGTGCAGAATGGAGGCAGATAAAAATGAGTGAACAATTAGCGAAGAAAGAGCTTGATATAAATGTTGAATACGTAACGCGTGTAGAAGGGCATGGAAACATAGTTATAAATATCAAAAAAGGTATTCTTGAAAAGTGCGAACTTGATATAACCGAGGCCCCGCGATTTTTTGAGGCCATGGTAAGAGGAAGGTCAATATTTGAGGTCCAGCATATAACATCGCGCATATGCGGAATATGTTCGACAGGCCATTGTATGGCGTCGATAAAGGCGAGTGAGGCCGCTGCGGGATTTAAGCCTTCAGAGCAAACAAATGCCTTTAGAAAGCTTCTCTTGCATTACGAGACACTCGATAGCCACCTACTGCATATATACTTTCTTGTAGCGCCTGACGCACTCGGGGCAAAGAGTGTATTGCCGCTTGTAGGTACGCATAAAGATGTGGTTCTTCGCGCGTTGAGAATGAAAAAACAGTACAGCGATGTCTGTGATATACTCGCCGGAAGGCACACACACCCGATAACCTGTTGCCCGCGGGGTTTTACAAAACTCCCAACGCAAAAAGAATTAAAGGCGATGAGAGATATCCTAAAGTCTCAGGAAGATGACCTCATGATCACGGT
>CAZWMG010000010.1:51343-69070 GCA_964634945.1 uncultured Planctomycetia bacterium
AGGGTAGATGAAAAACAGTCTTTTAGTTGTAACGCCGGGAAAGGTGTTGGCGCGGTAGAAGTACCACGCGGACTGCTTGTCCATGATTATGATATAGACAGCAAAGGTATTGTCAATAACGCGAACTGCGTAATACCTACAAATCAGAATCTCGCGAATATTGATCTTGATCTTAAGAAACTGGTTCCGGAGGTGATCGCTAAACCAAAGGAAGAGATCACGCTCTTAGCGGAGATGCTGGTAAGGGCATATGACCCTTGCATATCATGCTCATGCCACATGCTTGATGTAAAATTTGTCTAAAAGCTGCTTATGAAAAAGACCTTGATAATAGGCATAGGCTCGATTCTAAAAGGTGACGATGGTATCGGTCCCCGCGTAATTGATGAGCTGGAAAAATATTCCTTGCCCGATAATATCACTCTTGAAAGAGGCGACTTATCGGGTGTGGACCTTATAAAGTTTTTCCCTGAATTTGAGCGCGTAATAATTGTTGATGCCGCTGATATGAAAGAGCCTCCCGGGGAGGTAAGGGTCTTTAATTTTGATCAGATAAAGGAATCTACATTCTCGGATAGCTTTTCAACTCATGGCATGGCATTGCTTGAAACACTTACGCTTTCTGAGGCACTGGATATGAGCCCTGAGATTATCATTATCGGGGTACAGCCTGAGAATGTTTCATACAGCCTGAAACTTAGCGGTTTGATAGAATCCAGGATAGCGTATATTATAAAAACATTAAAGGAATTGTTGTGAATAATCAGTTATGGCTTTTGTGCGTTACAGCGGCTTCCATTGGTTTTTTACATACCCTCTTCGGGCCTGACCATTATCTGCCCTTTATAGTTATGAAAAAGGCGCGCAACTGGCCCCTTACCAAGACTCTATTTATTACGCTTGCTTGTGGGCTGGGCCACATACTAAGCTCTGTTGTATTAGGGCTAATAGGCATAGTAGCGGGGATAGCGGTTATGAAGCTCGAGATCTTTGAGGCTTTTCGCGGAAACATAGCAGCCTGGGCGCTTATCGGTTTTGGTTTCGCGTATTTTCTATGGGGCATAAGGATGGCGATACGAAATAAGCCGCACGAACACCTGCATATTCATGATGATAAGGAGAAACATAGCCACCACCATAGCCACGTGGACATACACAGCCATGTGCATGAAGGCAGCGTTAAGAGTATAACCCCCTGGATACTCTTTACAATCTTTGTTTTAGGCCCGTGTGAGCCTCTTATACCTATCCTGATGTATCCCGCGGCAAAAGGTTCTATAATAGGACTCGTCTTGGTAACAGCTATATTCGGTATTGCTACATTAGTTACCATGATAGGCGTTGTCGTTATTGTATCATTGGGCATAAACTTGGTTCCCATGAAAAGGGCCGAGAGGTACACGCATGCTTTAGCAGGTGCGGCGATATGTTTATCAGGCATGGCTATTCAATTCCTGGGTCTCTAGAGATATTCCACAACCCATCCGCGCTATAAAAATTATCTATTCCATCTAAATTAAGTTGCAAAAGAGGCATTCTCGTTGTTATAATAAAATATATAAAAACAAAGTTGGAGGGTATATATGATGAGATGTTTTAGAATATTATTTATATCTATCTGCTTAATTGTTTTGCCTGCGTTAGCGGTAAGGGCTCAAGAGCCGAGCAATGAGGAGCTTTTACAGGTTATACAGGAGCTAAAAGAAAGGATATCAGTTTTAGAGGAGAAGGTCTTAAGCGTCGAGTCAAAACAAGAGGAGCCATCTTCGCAGGATATTATCGAGGCTGAGATAGAAAGCCGCGCAGAGAAGCATGTACTTGGCAGGATGGAAAAAGATATAGAGGACAAGGCAGCTATAAACGCGCTTGGACTTAAAATAAGTATAGGCGCGACTATGATTGTTCAGGGTGCCTTGGACGCGAATGCTACTACTGATAACAAGGAGGATGTAACTGACGGCAGCTATCAGCTTGAGATCCAGTTTGAGAAAGAGCTCCATGATTATGGATACGCATTTGCTCAGCTTGAGGCTGGTGATGGTGTAAGTGTAATGGACTCGCTTGAGGTATTTTCTAATGTTGATAATAATAACGATGATACTCATAGCAATGTTGAAATGACTAAATTCTGGTATGAGCACCTTCTATTTGACAAACAGGTGTCACTCGCTGTGGGTAAATGGGATCCGACAGATGTTGTTGATACAAACCTAATGGCAGGCGACGACGCAAGACAGTTTTTAGCTGAGATATTTAATAATGCCGCTACATTCGACAGGCCAAGTAAGGCCCCGGGATTATGGGGCAGGATAAGGCCCAAGGAGATAGAATGGCTGGAGTTGCAGGCTCAGGTATTTACAGGTGATGGAGAGTGGGAGGACATGACAGATCATCTCGAGTTTACGCCGGAGCTAACTTTTAAGCCCAAGTTCGGAGAGGATCTAACAGGAAACTATAGGGTTTACGCATGGTTAAGGAATACCGATTATACCAAATGGAGCGATACTACAAAGACAGCAGAGCATAGGTATGGATTCGGCGTAAGTATTGATCAGCAGATCACAGATGTTATAGGAGTATTTGGCCGTTATGGCTGGGCAGATCCCGATCTTTATGACCCTGCTGTTACCTCATCTAAGGGCGCTAATTTCTCTATCGAGCATACATGGTCTGCTGGCTTAGCATTCAAAGGAAAGCCATGGGGCAGAGAGAACGATCATATCGGAGTAGCATACGGCATGATAATACCGAGTGATAAATATAAAGAGTATGGTGGAACTAATCTAAAAGCTGATGATGAAGGCCATGCGGAGCTTTATTACAACTGGTTTGTTAATGAACATTTCGCGCTTTCTCCGGATCTGCAGGTTATATGGAACCCGTTTGGCAATGATTATATTGTCGATGGCCAGAGAAGAGATCAGACAATTACTGTTATAGGTTGCAGGGGGCACCTCGACTTCTAATAAAGGGGACGGTCCTAAAGGGGACACCCCTGAGCACAAATAATATAAGAATTTACTAGTTTTCAAAACATGTCTATCAAAAATAAAAAAACACGAGATCTATGAACTTTATAAATAAGCACAGCAAAAACATAAAAGAAGAGAGTAATGGCGTGCTCAGGGGTGTCCCCTTTAGGACCGTCCCCTAATGAAAATACTTGTAACAGGAGCGACCGGTTTTATAGGTAAGAGGCTATCAAAGCGCCTTGTGCAGAATGGATATGAAGTCATCTGTACAGGGCGTATGCTCTCTAAGTTAGGCCCCCTACTTGATAAGGTAAGGGCGATACGACTTGACATAGAAGACCCTGCCGTGTTCAGAGAAGTATTGGGCATAGAAAGGCCTGATATGGTATTTCATTGCGCGGCGCTTGTTAATGATAATTCTCCCCTTGATAAGCTTATGCGCGTTAACAGGGGCGGCACTAGAAATGTTCTCGATGCCTGCGTTAAAGAAGACATAGAAAAAGTAGTTTACTTAAGCTCTATCTCGGTTATAAACGGCAACCCTCAAACACCACTTACAGATGACCTTCCTTATAGCGCGACTAATCAATACGGCGAATCCAAGATAGCCGCGGAAAGAATAGCCTTTTTATATCGGAAAAAAGGGCTAAAGATATCTATTATAAGGCCTGTCATGGTCTATGGAGAAGATGAGCCTCATCTATTGGGCCTGCTATCAAGGCTTATTAGGCGGCGATTGCTTCCTGTTGTAGGCTCAGGATGCAATAAGCTTCAATTGGTCTCAGTTGATAATGTCGTTGATGTTATGATGCTAGCTTTGGATAATGACGCGGCTTATGATGGAACATATATTGTCGCGGATAAAGAGATTCTTACTGCTAAGGAATTTATAAGGTACATAGCAAAAGTTCAGAACGCGCCGTTGCCTTTTGACGTACCTGATAATGTGGTCTCATTTCTCGCAAGGCTACCTTTTATAGCTAAAAAGGTATCTTTCTTTAAGAAGGAGAGAACCTACAGCATTCAGAGAATAATAGAAAATTTAGGATATATTCCCAAAGTATCAACACGCGATGGGCTAAAGAAAGCGGTATTATCGTATGGCAAACCTAAATAGCCCGCGTGAAAAAGAGATATTGCAATTAGTCGTCGCTGATAAAAGCGGCAAGATATATACCATCCCCCATCTTTGCGCTACAGGCATGAAGGGAGGGTTATTTTTTAAGCTTGTGAAAAAAGATCTTATCGAACTTCCTCATGGCAGCGAATTATTCATTATGCCGCAGAGGAGCGCTGTAGGCTATGATTTGGAATCAGGTGGTTTTATAGCAATAAATAAGAATCCATTTTTAAAAAAGCAAGAGCCTTGTTTCGCGGTTTCTGCCTTTATCTCGCCGGGATACACCATAACCTACAATTCCTCGTACATAGAAAATCCTGATTCAAAGATCCTCCCGCTTTTTTCATACGCGGCGGTCTGTTTTTACAAAGATAAGTTTTATGTATCAGCAACAAAGGTAGACAGGGAGTTGCGTCAGGATTCGCGTTTCATGGATATCTCTAAAGTAAAGAAAGGCATCAAAGCTACAAGGAAGCTATTTGCGAAAAACAGGCTTTTTATGCATCTGGAAAATTGCGCTCTTTGCTATAATTGCCCTGCCGCAAAGAACTTATTTTTAAAAAGATATGAGGCGCCGCTTCCTACTTCACCGAGGTGTAATTCGCGCTGCATCGGATGCATATCACACCAGCCTGACAAGAGATGCGCTATAACACAGCCTAGGATAAAATTTATACCTTCTTCAAAAGATATAGCCGAGGTAGCGCTTTTTCATATAGGAAATGCGAGAGACGCTGTGGTAAGTTTTGGCCAGGGATGTGAGGGAGAGCCCCTTTTGGCAGGAGAGGCCATAGAAGAGGCGATAAAGATCATAAGGCAAAAGACAGAAAAAGGAGTTATAAATCTAAATACCAATGCCAGTAAGCCAGAGGCAGTAAAGAGGTTTTTTGCGGCTGGTTTGAGCAGTATTCGGGTAAGCATTAACAGCGCGCAGGAGAAATATTACAACAGGTATTATAAGCCGCAAGGGTATAAATTCAGCGATGTTCTAAAATCCATAAAAACAGCCAAGGCAGCAGGCGGCTTTGTCTCGCTTAATTACCTTGTTATGCCGGGTTTTACCGATTCAGAGGACGAGGTAAGAGAATTTAAGTCCTTACTTAGAAAATACAAGGTAGATATGGTACAGTTAAGGAACCTGAATATAGACCCTATATACTATTTCAAGGAAATAAAGGTATTACCAGGCCACGATAAATTATATGGTATGAGAAAAGTTATTACTGCCCTAAAGAAGCAATTTCCCCGCATAATGCTTGGCTATTTTAACCCTTCAAGAGACAGAATCAGCCGTTTTAAACACTAGAAAATGATTTTGCAGCAATTTCCGCATTTAATCCATGGTAAAACAAGCCTACCTTAAAATGACCTTGCTGTAATTTCGCAGGGACGTAAAATTTCCCCCGCGTGTAAATTTTACTCTATTTTTCTGCTTGCTCTTCCGCCTTCGGCGGAAACCATGCCTGCCTCGCCGGCAGGCAGGCCCGCTTGCATTAAAAAAGCCCTGCTTGAATTACAGCAAGTCCATTTTCTTACATTTTTTAACGGGCTTGTATTTGTAGAGGTTATTTATAGGCATGCTATGCTTTGGTGATTTGGAGCAGGACCTTTTTATTGCGAATGGCATGGTTTTTCCGTATTATTTAAATTTTATGAATGAGCAATAAAGCGGAGCGAAAAAACCACGCTGGGTTTTTAGAGCGTTCCTGCGAAAATCACCCAAAGCATAGGGAACGCAACTTTTTGGGAAATTACAGTGAGGCTATTTCTACGCCCGGGGCTGATTATAAATATTATATTTACATATATATAAGATATAGTGTATAATATGTTTCTTCAATCAGGTAAAACCAAACATCAAAAGGAGGCATTAATGAGTGGCATCTTTGGAGTTGTGTCTAAGGGCGATTGTATGGATACCTTGTTTTACGGTACGGATTATCATTCACATCTTGGCACCGAGTATGGCGGGATGGCGGTTTTAGGGGATGAGTTTATACGTCAGATACATAGCCTTAATCAGAGCCAGTTTAAGTCAAAATTTTATAATGACTATAAGCACATGAAAGGTAATAAAGGCATAGGTGTTATCAGTGACCGTGATGAGCAGCCGATATATTTGAATTCTAAATTCGGGCCCTTTTGTATAGTTACAAGCGGATTTATAGAGAATACCAAGGCCCTTACGGCCCGGTTACTTAACGAGGGGGTATCTTTCAGTGAATTTGTTAAAGGAGATGTCAATTCTGCTGAGTTAGTCGCCAAGCTGATAAACCAGGGAGATGATATAATAGATGGCATAGAAAGGATGTTTACGGCTATTGAAGGCTCGTGTTCGTTATTGCTTTTACATAAAGATGGAATTTACGCGGCAAGAGACCGTTTTGGTTATATGCCGCTTATTATAGGATCGCGCGCTGATGAATGGGCGATTACTACGGAGACATCCGCTTTTGAGAATAATGATTTCAAGATAACAAAGTATCTTGCTCCGGGGGAAGTGGTCTTGGTAGAAGAAAAAGGCATTTCAACGATAGCGCCCGGTAGAGAGACAAATCAGATATGTACCTTTTTGTGGATATACACAGGTTTTCCCGCTTCAAACTACGAGGGCATAAATACAGAGATCGTAAGAGAGCGATGCGGACGCTTTCTCGCAAAGCGCGATAAAGATATAGAGGTTGATGTTGTCTCAGGTGTCCCTGATTCAGGCCTCGCGCATGGCTTAGGCTACGCAATGGAATCCGGCAAGCCCTTTAGACGTCCGCTTGTAAAATATACCCCGGGTTACGGCAGAAGCTATACGCCACCATCTCAGGAGACAAGAGACTTAATAGCAAAGATGAAATTAGTGCCTGTAAGAGAGATAATCGATGGCAATAGAATCGTTGTATGTGAGGATTCTATCGTAAGAGGCACTCAGCTAAAGAACTTTACAGTAAAAAAACTTTGGGACAGAGGGGCCAAAGAGATACACGTAAGGCCGGCGTGTCCGCCGCTTATGTTCCCATGCAGATTCAACCTTTCTACTCGTTCCATAGATGAGCTCGCGGCACGCAAAGCGATTCGCGCTCTTGAGGGCCATGATATTGAGGACGTTTCAGAATATATCGATACTGAGTCAGAAAAATACAAGAATATGGTCGCATGGATCGCTAAGGACCTTGAAGTGACTACCCTTAGGTTCCAGACATCGGATGATATGGTCAAGGCAGTAGGCCTGCCAAGAGAAAAACTCTGTATGTACTGCTGGAGTGGAGAGTGTCCAACAGGTAAGAGTTGTAAAAGTTCATCCAGAGAAAAAGACGCGGTTGTTGCCTAAGGCAAGAGGCCTTCCTCTTGATGAAAGGATAGTATTAATGCAGATAGCATTGTCGATAATGATATGGTTCTTTGGCGCTATTATAACACTCGTTCTTTACCTCGCATGTTTATTTTTCACAATTATATTTTATCTCTTTGATAAACAAAGAAGAATAGTGCATGCACAGTGCTTCTGGTGGTCAAACGCTGTTATCGCTCTTAACCCGTATTGGGATGTTCAGATAACCGGGCTTGAGAATATAAATAAAAGCAGGACATATGTTATTGTAGCAAACCACCAGAGCTTGGCGGACATAGTTGTCTTGTATAAGATCCACGCACAGTTTAAATGGGTTTCAAAGGAGTCTGTTTTTAGGGTTCCTCTCATCGGCTGGTGCCTTTCCCTTGGCAGGCATATCAAGCTTACCCGAGGCAAATTTGACAGTATCAAAAAAGTTTATAGGCAAGCGGCTATCTGGCTTAAGGAAGATATGTCTGTATTGTTTTTTCCGGAAGGCACTCGCAGCAATACAGGAACTATGAATAAATTCCAGAATGGCGCGTTCAAACTCGCTATAAAAGAAAATATCCCCATACTTCCGATATGCCTGCAGGGAACAAGAAATGCCATACCTAAGGGGGGATGGATATTCAAGACAAAGGCCACTGTTAAGGTAAGTGTACTTCCCGCGATAGAGACAAAAGATCTACTTCCAAGAGATTTTGCGCATTTAAATGAAACTACGTATAATCAGATAAAGGGCATTTTTACAGGTAATTGTTACCCCAATACTACTCGCCTGTGAAGCGTATATTTAAGCCGCAGGCTCGGGTACGCCCAGGGTTTCAGCCGAAGGCTGATCCGCCTACGGCGGAAATTCGCCCCTCTTCTTGCTTTCGCAAGAAAGCATAGGGGCTCATTAAGGAGCATTGACTATGGCCACAAAAGATTACTACAAAATTTTAGGGGTTGACGCAAAGGCTACCCCCAGCCAGATAAAGTCCGCGTATCGCAAACTTGCTTTAAAATATCACCCTGACAGGGTGCCTGATCAGGAGAAGACTCAAGCGGCTGAGAAATTCAAGGAGATAGCCGCGGCTTACTATACATTAGGCGATACCAAGCGTAGAAAAGAGTATGATGATTATAAGAACGGTGCCGATGTTTTTAGAAGCGGTCACGGTTCGGGAGATTTCGCGTCACAATCAGGTTTTGATTTCGATGATCTCATGAAGCACTTTAGCAACGCAAGGGCAGGCGCGCAGCCGCGAGGCAGAGGGGGTTCCAGCAGATACTTTTCTTTTAATGATCTATCTGATCTATTCCAAGGCGCAAACAGGCCCGCGGGGGGTTCTTCAGATATGTATAGGGATTATAATGTTGAAGGCGAAGAACCTGCGCATAAGTATGATACAGATGTTAAGGCTAATCTGACTATCCCCATGAATGTTGCTTTAAATGGAGGGGACGTAAAGTTTAAATTAAATGATGGCCGTACCATTACCTTAAAGATAGCCAAAAATACAAAAAACGGCCAGAAGATGCGATTAAAAGGCCTTGGCACAAGATGCCCTTGCTGTGACCATAAGGGTGATTTTATAGTTGCCATAAGATTGGGTTAATTAAGGGGACGCGATACTTAATTCAATGCTGCACAACTAAAGGTACACGATAATTAGTATGTTAAAGTCACTTAGTATAGCGGCTGGCGGAGCGATAGGAGCGGTTCTCAGGTATTGGATATCCGGACATATGCATAAGTTTTTTAGCAATGGTTTTCCATGGGGCACATTGAGTGTCAATCTTATCGGCTCGCTAATAATAGGCCTTCTATGGGGGCTGTTTGAAACAGTCCTACTTTCACAAAGCGTAAGGTTATTTATATTCATAGGATTATTAGGCTCCTTTACAACATTTTCAGCATTCTCAGTAGAGAATTTTAATCTGATACAGGATGAAAAATATTGGCTTGTTTTTTTCAACATCGCGATAAGTGTGGTATTAGGCATAGGGCTGGTCTTTGTCGGCATTTTTGCGTCACGGATGATTTCACAGGCGCTAAGATAACAATATGAACAGGTTTGCATAGGAGATATAACAGGTGAGCATCTATAACATTATAAGCTTCTTTGGGATATTTGTACTGATTGGATTTGCCTGGGCCTGCTCGGCAGATAAGAGAAATATGAATTGGAAGGTTATCGGTTGGGGCCTGGTTATCCAGATATCAATTGCGCTCTTTATCTTTGTGGTACCCGCGGGGGCAAAATTTTTCCTCTTTTTAAATAACGTTGTGATAGGAATATTGGACTCCGCTTCCGCAGGGGCTAGGTTTGTATTCGGCAGATTAGCGATTCCTCCCGGAGAGATGAATGAATTTGGAGAGAAATCGCTCGGATTTATGCTGGCATTTCAGGCATTCCCTACGATTATATTCTTTTCTGCGCTTATCTCATTATTATATTTTATGAAAATCATGCCGCTTGTGATCAAGGCATTCGCGAATGTCTTTACAAGGCTTATGAAGATATCCGGCGCTGAATCACTGGCAACTGCCAGCAATATATTCGTTGGCGTGGAATCCGCTATTACAATAAAACCGTATTTAAATGATATGACGCGTTCGGAGTTTTGTACCGTGCTTACCGCGGGTATGGCAACAGTCGCGTCCAATATATTGGTACTATATGTCATTACCCTGAAATCTACGTTTCCGACAATAGCGGGGCATCTTATCTCCGCGTCATTGCTTTCAGCCCCTGCGGCGCTTATTATGTCAAAGATTATATTGCCGGAAAAAGGCGCGCCCAAGACACTCGGAATAAACGTTAAGATTCATTACGAGAGAGAGAAGAGCGTATTTGAAGCGATTATTAACGCCGCTAATTCCGGGGTTAAGATGATAGTAGGAATTACAGCTCTCTTAATAGCGATACTGGGCCTTGTGGCGCTTGCCGACCTCTTATTGTCTATGGTAGGGCCTAAAATAAATATGTTTTTTCATATTAATCTCAATTGGTCTTTAAAAGGCCTCCTTGGCTATATCTTTTATCCTTTTACACTTATATTAGGTATCCCAAAAGTCGATGCCGGAGTGATCTCAGGAATTATAGCGGAGCGAATGATAGTTACCGAGGTTGTGGCATATAAGGACCTGGCTGTTCTTATGAGTAAGGGCGTTTTGAATCACGCCCGTTCAGCGGTAGTGGCTACTTACGCGTTATGCGGATTCGCGCACGTTGCCTCAATGGCTATCTTTGTAGGCGGCGTCTCAGCGCTTGCCCCGGGAAGGACAAGTACAATAGCGAGTGTTGCCTTCAGGGCTCTTTTAGCGGCTACTCTTGCCTGTCTCTTGACCGCGTGTGTGGCAGGAACATTCTTTACTGATGGATCAATACTGTTTTCTAAATAATAAATGAATATGAATATAATAAAATTAAATAATCTTAAGGAATTTGAAGCCGGCGACGGCTGTCTTTTGCGCGAGTTTTTTAATCCCAATAAAGATAATATAAAAGCGTGTTATAGTTTGGCTCATGCAAAGGTTGTACCCGGTCAGCATACCAAGAACCATAGGCTTGATACCTCCGAGGTTTATTATATCTTAAGAGGTGAGGCCGTGATGCACATCGATGATGAAGCAGCTAATCTCTATCCGGATGATGTAGTCTATATACCGCCGGGTTCAGTACAGAGCATAAAAAATATCGGAAAAACAGACCTGGATTTTATATGTATAGTTGACCCTGCCTGGAAACCGGAAAACGAGGAGCTTCTTTAGTGCCTTTTAATTAAGGGGGCAAAGAATGCATAGCGCTTTTAAATAAGAAAGCGAGGTAGAGATGGGAAATGAAAAGTTGATGGAAATGCTCAAAGAAGCACTGAACATGGAAGAAAAAGGCTACGATTTTTACAAAGACATCACAAAGAAACTGAAAAATGAGGTAACCAAGAAGACGTTCTCCTTCTTAGCGGATCAGGAACTGTTGCACGTTGAAAATATAAAGAATTTTTATAATACACATAAAGAAAAAGGTGAATTCCCTGACTTGGATTTAACGCACTCTAATGAGAACAGGTCACAGGTACTTGGTATCTTTTCAAAAGGTATCCAGGAATTGAGCGAAAAAGTAGCCTCAAGCGATGACGATAAAAAAGCATGTGAATTTGCCATGGAATTTGAAAAGAATGGATATAAGTATTATGAAGATATGCTTAAAATCGCAAAAGATGAGCATGTGGTAAGGCTTCTGAAATTTCTCTTAGAAGAAGAGAACAAGCATTATGAAGTTATCAGCGATCTATACGCGTATATCACTGATTCCCAGAATTGGCTCATGTATGAAGAGGGCTCATTCCCGCAGGGGTGATAAAGATATAGGATAACAAGATGCGCAAACCACAGGAGAGGCAATGATCGCTTATTGCGGATTAGATTGTTCCAAATGTGAGGGTTATATCGCAACCCAGACAAATGATGACGCCAAAAGAGCTGAAGCGGCAAAAGATTGGTCAGCCAGGTATAACGCGGATATTAAGCCCGAACATATTAATTGCGACGGTTGCAAGGCTAACGGTCGAAAAGTTTTCTATTGCGAGAATATGTGTGAAATTCGCAAGTGTTGCAGGGAAAAATCTCTGCAAAATTGCGCGGCTTGCGATGCATATGCCTGCGATAAATTAAAACAGTTTATCGATTTAGCGCCGGAAGCAAAAAAAGCCCTGGAAAATTTACGCCGTCTATAAAGCGCTTAAGGTTCTTTAATTGTATAGCTGATTTGTTTAAATGGCCATAAAGGGCCGCGTAATTAACAATTGACATTTAAGTTAGGGGGGCAAGGACGCCCAAGAAAAATAGGTGTGCCCCCTTAAACTCTTGATAAATAAGTAATAAAGAGAGGACTAAAATGAATACACGCCATGAACAGAATATTCTTACATTTTCTGCCTGCGGCGCTTTATTTTTTGCTATGCTTGCTCTTATATGGGGTGTTTTGACTAAATCCCAGATGATAATGTTTGATGGTATCTATTCATTTATAAGCCTTGTTTTAACAGGGCTTTATTTTTATACCGCCAAAAGCATAGCAGCGGGCAGTAACAAAAATTTCCCATTTGGCAAGGCGCAGATGGAGCCTATGGTAATAGTAGTGCAGTCTCTTATCCTGCTTGTGGTATGTGTAAAGGCATTTAGCAGCGCCCTTATCTCATTATTCTCAGGAGGACAGGAGATAAACACTCTATCCGGTATAGGATACGCGGTGATAGGAGTAGGGGGATGCTTTATATTCTGGTATTATATCAACCATAGCGCGAAGAAAAAGGCCCTAAAATCAGGATTAATAAGAACGCAAGCAGGGCAGTGGCTTATGGATACTCTGTTAAGCCTCGCGGTATTAATAGGTTTTTTAGTAAGTTATGTTATGCAGCGTGCGGGATATGGGCAGTATGCCAGGTACATGGATCCTATTATGGTAATAGTTGCAGTCTTGTTCTTTGCAAGGCAGCCTATTATCTCACTTATTGAAGGAGCAAGAGACATGCTGCTGATGGCCCCTGATAAAGGCGTATATAGCGCTTCAAAAGAAGCTCTTAAAGAGATCGCGGAGAGAAAAGGCTTTGATGATGTTGTTTTGCGCCAAGGTAAATCAGGCCGCGAGCTTGTTTGTGAGGTCAGTTTTGTATCTCAGGATCCTGATAATTCACGCTCAGTAGGTGAGATGGATGCCATACACAGAGAAGTGGAGGAGAAGCTTAGCAATTTACTCGATAGCCAATTATGGCTATGCGTATCATTTATACACGATAGAAGGTTAGGCTGACTAAAATCTTTGTAAAAAACTAAGGAGAGATTATGAACGATTCTAAATTAAAGATTATTGTAACCGCCGGCGCTATCCTTATGGGGTGCATGATTGTCGCGTTGTGGTTGTTTCTTCCGTCTTCGATATCGTCTCGAAATCAGGCCCCTGTTACATCCAAGGAACTTTTTTTGATGAAGGTAGAGACAGAGATGGATAATATGAGGATGCTCTTAGCGCTCCGTACTAATATGGGCTTTATTGAGGCGCAGGATCCCGCAGAGAGAATTCGCGATCTATGCTTTGATATGGATAAAGAAGGTTATAAAAAATGGACTGCAATAGTAGATGATATGCATTCTCTATATACACGCCTTGCGATTAAGGGCAACGCTTCCTTAGAAGAGGTATTAAATGAGCTTTATACAAAATATCCTTTCCTGGAATTAGAGGGCGTAAAGAATTAAGAATTATCCGCTGTTGCTAATTTGAGCACGACAGTGTCCTAAGCAAAAACCAAAACGTTTCTAACGAATAAACAGAATGCGGCATTGTATGAGTCAAGATTTAGTTGTAACTAAAAAGACATATTAAAAAGGAGATAAAAAATGAAAGCAGACGCAAAGATCGAGTCCGAGGTCATGGATGTTCTGAACCAATCACTTGAGTGCTACAAAAACAAGGATCTAGATAGAATGGTCAGCCTTTTTGCGCCGGACGCGGATGTCATGTGTTTTGGTACAGGAAAAGATGAAAAATGCGTTGGTATAGAGGAGATAAGGGCTCAATTTGAGCGTGATTTCAGCCAGTGCGATACTATCTCCTGTGAACTTGGATGGCATATTATATCAGCTGCAGGTACAGTGGCATGGGTTGCTGCTGATTATTTAGTGCGCGCGACTGTTAATGGGCAGAAAGAGGAAATGGCAATGCGTGTGAGCGTAGTATTGGAACAAAAAGGCCGGAAGTGGCTTATTATGCACATGCACGGTTCGGCCCCCATGGTAGGGCAGAAGGAAGGAGAATCGTTTCCTTCAAAATAACAAATAATGGGACACGATACTTATTTATTTCTTTTGCCAATCGCAGTTGTGCAGATTCAATAACCCCTAAAGATACGTAAAACACTTTACAAAATCTTTAGTGTTTCATCACAGCTTACATTAAATCTCCTTGCAAATACTTATCTTAACTAATAGAATATGCCTAATATGAATACCCATAACAATATATCCAAAAAAATATTTATCCGCACTTTCGGATGACCGATGGGTGCGTTTACTAGCGATGATTGTAAAGATATTTAAAAGAGGAGAAAACAATGAAACAATGGTATGAGGCATTATTTGAGAATTATGCACAGAAATATGATAAGGAGTGTTTTGTTCAAGGAACTCTGGGAGAATGCGATTTTATAGAACAGGAGATAAAAGAAGATAAATCCTTAAAGATTATAGATATTGGCTGTGGCACCGGCCGCCATGCCATTGAATTGACGAAAAGAGGATATAGCGTGACTGGTATTGACCTATCCGAGTCCCAGCTTAAAAGAGCGAGAGAAAAATCCAAAGACGAGGGCGTAGAAATTGACTTTCAAAAATATGATGCGCGAAACCTCCCCTTCAAAGACCAATTTGATCTGGCGATAATGCTCTGCGAAGGCGGGTTTTCTTTAATGGAAACGGACGAAATGAATTTTGAGATACTCAAGAACGCGACAAAGACATTAAAAGATAATGGTAAGCTGATATTCACCACATTAAACGGTTTATTCCCGCTTTTTCATTCAGTCAAAGAATTCTATGAGTCAGCACAGAAGGAGGGCAACGCCGTATGCAAAGACTGTTCATTTGATCTGATGGCATTCCGTGATTACAATACCCATGTATTTGAAGATGATCTTGGAAACAAGAAAGAATTAAAGTGTAATGAGCGTTATTACATACCCAGCGAAATAACCTGGCTTCTGAAGACGCTTGGGTATAAGAAAATTGATGTTTTTGGTGCAAAATTGGGAGCTTTTTCAAGAAATGATAAGCTAACCACAGAAGACTTTGAAATGCTGGTTGTTGCGGAAAAATAATTGGGGACACCCTTTGTAACATATTGAAAAATAGTAAGTTATGAATAAAATATTGATATTCCTAAAGTTAATTAAAATTCTATTTTTTTAAATATAATAAAAGTTTGTGAAACAAATATGATATAAATAGTAGATTGCAAATAAAGGAGATTGTAGATTTAAAAGTACGGATTTTTCTGTAGGCGTTAAGAAACTTATAAATAAATTAATACTTAGCCGTGGTAAATTAATTGGGAAAAACAGGTAGCCCAAAGTAATAAAGGTAATAATCTATTTGTAAGATGTTGTATGCAAAGAAGATACAAAGGGTGTCCCTGATTATTTATTTATCAGAACTTTCGGATGGCCGTATGTGCAAGTTTCGCACGATGATATTGGAACTATTAAAGAGAGTAAAAGTTTTGGGATAAATGAATTACGTAAAATAAACTGTAAAATTTAAATTTAAATTTTCTCGTACCTTAGCTTTTAGCGTATTGGACTAAGGTGCAATTGACATAGTTATTATAAAATTGATAAAATTTTCTTGTTTGAAGCATTTAAGCTTCAATAACAAGGAAAGGGGTGTTGAAAATGAAAATTTTAAACATTATAAATAAATCGCGAGTTTTATTTTTCATTGCCGTCATCTTGCTGTTCGGTCAATTTGCCTTTGCAGATAAATCCAATCAAGCAAAAAGTAAAATAAGAGACGAAATCCTTGAATCGATCTCGACGCCGAACAAAGTAGAGACTTCTATCGGAACTTTAAGGTTCCTTGACGGCGCTCCGACCAAGAAAACCGCAGATAAGGCCTATGACTATCTCGACACCATGCGCGGGGTGGACGTTTTTTTGAAGGGTATGCCATTGGCTTCCCATGCAGCACTTATCGACGGCTTCCAGGAGTTGGGCGCAATAGAGGCTCATCAAATTGCGTTTACGGATAAGCTGTTAGATTCTGTGCCCCTTTTTTTGACAGGAAATACCTCAACATTGTACGTAGGTCCTGACCTTGATCTGAAACGAGACGGACCGACTGTCATCGAAGTGCCGTCCGGAATGCTGGGAGCGATAAACGATGCCGCTTTTCACTACGTAGAGGACATCGGCCCAGTAGGCCCGGATAAGGGAAAAGGCGGCAGGTACCTCGTCCTCCCGCCCGGTTATGAGGGAGATGTTCCAGACGGCTATTTCATCGTCAAAACTAAGACCTATCGGAACTGGATCTTTTTGAGAGCCTCAATCGCAAACGGGGTCGAGGCAGCAGCGAAACACGTGATTGATGGCGTAAAGATCTATCCGCTCTCAAAACAGGGTAGCCCGCCGCCGATGGAATTCTACAGCGCATCGGGCAAGTTTTTTAACACCATTCATCCAAATTCCTTCGAGTTCTATGTCCATCTGAACGAGGTTATTCAGTACGAGCCGCTCGAAATAATCGACCCCGAAACCCGCGGCCTGTTCGCCTCCATCGGTATTGAGAAAGGTAAGCCTTTCTCACCCGATGCACGGATGAAAAAAATCCTGACTGACGCAGTTGCGATTGCCAATGCTGTGTCCCGGGCCATCGTATGGTATCCGAGAACTGACGGTACAATGAAGGGGATTCAAATCTATCCGGATACGGATAGCGCCTGGATAATGGCTTACCTCGGCAAGAACGTTTTCTTCAATGGTGAGGATGGGCAGACCATGAACTCGGATGCGCGGGTCATGTTTCACTATCCTTATACAGGGGTTACTCCGGCGATGGCGATCAGTGTACCTGGTATAGGGTCAGACTATGGAATAGCCTTTGTTGATTCAAAGAAAAAGGCTTTTGACGGATCCAGGAATTACGTACTGCATATCCCGGCGGATGTGCCTGCGAAGGACTTCTGGGCGGTAACAATCTATGACAGCCAAACCCGCTCTCTGCTCCAGACCAGCCAGAAGTTCCCGACTGTTGGCAGCCAGACCGAAGGGGTAAAGAAGAACGCCGATGGTTCCTATGACATCTACTTCGGGCCAAATGCGCCCCAGGGATACGAAAATAATTGGCTCGAAACCGTACCTACAAAGAGCTGGTTTATTATTCTGCGGATCTACGGCCCGCTCGAACCATGGATTGAAAAGACTTGGCGGCCGGGTGAAGTTGAGTTGATTAACTAGTGCTATGTCCGAAAGTATCATGATAATTTACCAACCAAGGAGAAAGAAAGCGGATGTTAGAAAAATCATTACAAGGATTTCTCCACCGGTAATATTATTTCTATTCGCGTGTTTTGTGATTCATTGGTATTCTCCTGAGAAGGCTGTCGTTATCCTGCCAGTCTCGCAGAATCGCATATAACCGGCGCGTTATCTATCTTGGAAGTGCTTTCGCGGCACGTTCGGTTATTAAGTTTTAGATAGCTGGGCTAAGAAATATAACACATTAATATGAAAAAAGATAAAAATAAAGTCTTCATCAGGACTTTCGGATG
>CAZWMG010000011.1:0-63440 GCA_964634945.1 uncultured Planctomycetia bacterium
AATTGCAATAAAACTTTCTATTCAAACCTCTTCTTAATAGAATCGATATGCTTATTCAAGCCTTCCAAGTTTGCTATCCTCTCTATGTCTTCCTTAACAGATTCGAGCGCTCTTTTTGAATAAGAGACAACATGGATGCCTTTTAGAAAATCCCAGATACTCAAGCCTGAAAAGAATCTGGCACTGCCTCCTGTTGGCAATACATGGCTTGGCCCAGCGATATAATCACTAAGCGCTGTCGGCGTATACTCACCCAGCAATATGCATCCGGCATTTTGTATCATCTTTGAAAGCTTCTTAGGATCCTTTACCATAAGTTGTAAATGTTCCGGCGCGATTTTGTTCGCTATCTCCGCTGCCTCTTTCAGGCTCTTTACAAGGATCAAATACCCCTTAAATGGCTGCTGCTGCATAAATTTAGCCAGTCTTTTAGATTTTGTTATTAATATTGACAGCCCCATAAGATGCTCGCACTGTGCTGCCATATCAGCCGCGACAAATTCACAGTTTACGCTGTCATCCGCGACAATTACAACTTCACTAGGGCCTGCTACCATATCTATGCCCACATAACCAAATACTTGTCTTTTTGCTTCTGATACATATTGATTACCCGGGCCTACGATCTTGTCAACCCTTGGTATGCTCTTTGTACCAAACGCTAACGCGGCTATCGCCTGTGCGCCACCGACTTTATATATCTCTGTTATGCCAAGGAGATTCGCCATAACAAGTATGTAAGGATGAACGCTTCCATATTCATTAGGAGGAGTTACTATGACAATCCGTTTTACTCCGGCAATCTTAGCAGGAAGGACCGTCATATAGACAGTTGAGGCAAGTGGCGCGGTACCGGCCGGGATGTATATCCCAACAGATTCTAGAGGCGTAATCCTTTCACCCAACATTATGCCTTCCTTATCTTTAATTTTCCAGGATTTCTTAAGTTGTTTCTTATAAAACTGGCTTACATTCTCGATCGCGACCTTAAAACTGCTAACGAGGTTTGGATCCATATCCTGGTATGCTCCATTAACCTCTCCTGTGTTTACTTTAAGCTGGCGAGGCTTGATCTTGATATTATCAAACTGTTTTGTGTATCTGACCAGGGCTTCATCGCCATGAGCTTGTACACCCTCAATGATATTTGAGACCTTATCACGCACACTCTTTTTTAGATCAATACCGCGATTGTATAACTTTATAAGCTCTTTGCTATTTGGTTTTATGCTCTTCATCCTAACTCCTTAACTAAAATTTTCTCAGCTATTTTCAAGACTTCTCCCATATCGTGCAGCTCTTTTATTCCGCCTTGTGCCATATTCGATCTGCCGCCTGCTTTACCATCAAAAGGCTTAAGGATCTCTGATAGTATTATTGACGCGTCAAGGCCTCTCTTGCTCAAGCTATCACTAAGCGAAAGGATCGTGCTTGCCTTGGACTGCTGTGAACTTACTAAAAATAAGAGGTATCCTTGTTTAAACTTGTTTTTTATTATATCAGAGAGGCGTTTAAGTACGCCCATATTCTGATTATCAATACATTTTATTATAAGCCTTACATTATCTATATTTCGGCTATCTTCGATTATCTTATCTACTGACCCCTCTAACTCCTTTAATCGTTTTTTCTCAAGAAGTTTTTCTTGTCTTTTCTCTTCCAAGATACGCTCTTTATCTTGTTCTTTTTTTCTATGCTCGGCCTCCCATTCTCTGGCCTTACCTGCTGTGCAGGCTTCTATTCTTCTGATGCCGGAGGCCACAGAACCTTCATGCGCGATTTTGAAAAGCTCTATATCCAAAGTATTCTCAAGATGTGTGCCGCCGCAGAGTTCCCTGCTATCTATACCGGCATGAACAACCCTTACTTTCTGATTATATTTATCGCCAAAAAACGCGAGCGCTCCGGAAGACTTTGCGTCCTGAAGCGATGCCTCTTCTACCTTTACGCTATGGTTGCCTTCTATGTCTTTGTTTACGATCTCTTCAACCCTATCTAACTCATCGCCTGTTAAAGCCTTTGAATGCGTAAAATCAAATCGCAGCCTATCTGCCGTAACAAGTGAGCCTTGTTGCTTAACATGCTCACCCAACACCATCCTTAATGCCTTTTGCAAGAGATGTGTGGCTGTATGATTCCTTGCTATAGCTAGGCGATGATCTTTGTCTATCTCTGCCTTAACCTTATCACCTACCCTTATATCACCCTTCTCTATCTTACCTATCAAGACAATAGCATCCTGGACCTTGCCTGCCTTATTAATAATAACCTCCGCGCCGGGCTTGCTTATCTTTCCCTTATCGCCTACCTGCCC
The DNA here is from genome assembly GCA_964634945.1 of uncultured Planctomycetia bacterium. GTDB lineage: Bacteria > Omnitrophota > Gorgyraeia > JABMRG01 > JABMRG01 > JAUVHV01. The sequence goes on from CAZWMG010000011.1 coordinate 2,315, forward strand.
ACCAGACTCACCATAAAAAACAGATCTATCCAGAATGATCTCTACGAGGCCCGTAGATATGTTTGCGTTTTTTATGGATTTTCCATTCCTATCCATCATCTCTATAACATTAGCCGATGACTCAAATTTATCATAACCAATAAATTCTGTCTTTGCCTTTATCAGGCCTGTCGCGAATATCTCTCCTTGCATCTTACTGGATTTTCTGGATGCCTCGCGCTGTTTTTGCATAAGGCTATTAAAACCGGCTTCATCAACTTCATAGCCCCGCGCAGCAGCTGTATCTTTAATAACCTCTAATGGTATCCCATGCGTATCATAGAGCTCAAAAGCTACGTTACCTGGCATACTTTTGACACCACCATCACTTAACATATTTAAAGCCTCTTCAACCATAGAGATGCCATTTTCCAGGGTCTTTAAGAATCTCTCCTCTTCGGTCTTTACCACTGCCGCTATATCATTATGCTCCTTCATAATTTCAGGATACGGCTCCTTCATAGAGCGAGCTACAGTGTAAACCAACTTATATAAAAACGCTTTTTCTACGCCTATTCTCTTAGCGCACATCATCGCCCTGCGAATAAGGCTCCTTATGACATAACCTCGTTCCTCGTTTGAAGGAGCAACTCCATCAGCTATGGCAAATGTAATTGCGCGAATATGGTCAGCTATCTTGTATATGTCGGACTTATAATGCTCTTTCGCGGGCTTGGAACTATCTCCCAATTCGAACGATTTGCCATCTATTCCAGCCTCTAATATTATAGCCTTAATAATACCGGAGAATATATCTGTCTCAAAATTATTCTTTACTCCCTGCATAACGGCAGATAGGCGCTCTATGCCCATACCTGTATCTATATTCTTATTTGGTAAGGGGATCAAGTCGCCGCCATCTTTTCTTTCATATTGCGTAAAAACAAGATTCCAAACCTCTACAAATCTCCCACAGCTACATGCGGGAGAGCATTTCTCATCACCGCAACCGGTCTCTTTTCCGTAATCATAAAATATCTCAGAACATGGCCCACACGGCCCGTTAGGGCCTTTGTCTTTTGCCTCTGAGGGCCAAAAGTTATCTTTTTGCCCAAGTCTTACTATCCTCTTCTCAGGTATGCGTATCTCATCCTTCCATATATTGTAGGCCTCGTCATCCTCTTCATAGACAGATGCCCATAGCCTTTCTTCGGGGATATTAAGCGCGTCTTTTAAAAACTCCCATGCCCATGCTATCGCCTCGTCTTTGAAGTAATCACCAAAAGAAAAGTTTCCAAGCATTTCAAAAAATGTGTGGTGATATGCGGTCTTTCCTACATTATCCAGATCGCCTGTTCGCATACACTTCTGGCAGGTTACCGCGCGAGTAAAATCTTTTACATGCCCCATGAACTCATTCTTGAATTGAGCCATTCCCGCGCTTGTAAAAAGCAATGACTTGTCCCCTGCTGGTACAAGTGAATCACTTGGGACCAATGTATGCCCCTTCGATTTAAAAAAGTCTAAATATTTATTACGAATCTCTACATGCTTCATATTGTATCACTCAGTATTTTAAGGATTACCTCAGACGAGAACCCTCTTCTTTTAAGAAAACTATAAAGCCTCTGCTTAGCCTTCTGCTGATCTAGACCCGCAACAATAGATATCCTCTGCTTAACAATGGCCCTCACCATCTTTTCTTCATCAAAATCAAGCGCAACCTCACCTAGCTGTTTTTCCGCTATATCCTCATCAATGCCTCTTGCCAGTAATTCATATTTAATCACTGAAAGGCTTCGCGGATTATATTCTAGGCGTCTCCTTATCCAATCTGATGCGAACTTTTTGTCATCTACCAGGCCCTCATGCATTAGATCATTAACAACTCTGCTTGTTATCTTCTTGCTATAACCTTTGCCTGATATTTTCCTTTTTAGTTCTTTTTCAGAACGTGGACCAAAACCTAATAAACGGTACGCGTAATTCTTTGCCTTATCATAGAGATCGCCTGTCATTGATCTTGCTTTGGAGCCTTTATGACTGAGTAACCTCTTCCGGTCTTTACAAGAACATCACCACTGACATTGGATGTTATGGTTCTATAATCATCCATATTATTAACGATCTTGCTATCTATCTTGACTATGATATCGCCTGTGCTTATACCCGCTTCATCCGCAACAGAATCGATCTCTACATTGCTTACAATAAGGCCGTTCTTATCATCTATGCGGTATCTTCTAGCAATATCGGGAGTAATCTGCATCACCTCTAACCCTCGCCATAATTCTGCCTTCTCATCCTCATCCTCTTCACCCGCGATCCCGGATGGCCTGTTTCCTATCTTTATTGTAACAGGCATATCCTCTCCATCCCTGATTATGCCTACAACAACACTCTTGCCTACGATAGCCTGGCCAACTATATCAAGGAGCGCTTTTAGATCTTTTATCCTCGCCCCATCCAATCTGCGTATCACATCCCCTTCTCTTAACCCACCTTTTTCAGCAGGGCTATCAGGGAGCACCTTGACAACAATCACGCCTTCTTCATCAGAGAAACCAAAATAATCAGCTAAGGCACTGTCTATATCCTGCACACTTACCCCAAGCCAACCATAGAGCACTTTCTTTCCTTCAATCAGCGTCTTTAATATCTCCTTTGCGGCATTGATAGGTATAGCAAACCCGATCCCCTGATAACCGCCTGATGTTGAGAAGATAGCGACATTAACACCGATTACTTCACCGTTTATATCAACCAGAGGGCCGCCACTATTACCCGGGTTTATAGCCGCGTCTGTCTGAATAAGCCCCGAGTAATCTCTTCCCCTGCCAATGGCTGCTGGAAGCGACCTGTCTAGCGCGCTAACAACACCTACCGTTACTGTTGGTTTTGCGCTTGCTATAGCGTAACCAAATGGATTTCCAATCGCCATAGCCCACTGTCCTATCCGCGCCTTATCTGAATCACCAAGTTTTGCCACAGGAAGATTGCTTGATTTTATCTTAATAATCGCTAAGTCACTTCTCTCGTCTTTACCGCGTAACTCTCCCTCAAACTCCCTGCCATCTGTTAAAGTAACTGTAATCTTGTCAGCGTTGCGTATAACATGCTCATTTGTAAGTATATAGCCTGATTGATCGATTATAACTCCGGAGCCTAAACCTCGTTGCCTAAATTCACGTTCAGGTATATCGCCGAAAAAATCATTAAAAAATCTATCAAAAAAATTATCGCTGCCATATGGGTTGCTATACAAACCGCCTCTCATCTTTGTGATATGCTCTGTACTGATAGATACGACCGCAAGGCCTACCTCTTGAGCGACCCTTATAAACGCGTTCTCATCCGATACATACGCCTGAGCACTTTTATCGGGTATTGATATGCTCGAAGCGCGCTCAACCACCTTTACTTCTTTAGTAGAAGATGGCGCCAAGCTGACTCTTGCTATCAATGCGACAATTATTAAGAGCCCGAATGCTAATACGGACAAAAAAATAGCCTTTTTTGTGTTCATATCTGTACCCTTATCTCTGTTTACGATCTTTAGTTACACCAAAGAGTCATTCGTGCCAAATATTCAGTTGCACTATGCGATATACTCTTTAACCTTCTTTTCAATCTCCGCAGTAATCTTTGGATTCTCTTTTAGGAAGGTACGGGCGCTCTCTCTGCCCTGGCCTATCTTCATCTCGCCATAAGAAAACCACGCCCCTTGTTTTTTAAGTATATCGTAAGTAATCGCTACGTCTAACAAGCTGCCTTCACGTGATATGCCCTCAGAATAAATAATATCAAACTCCGCGCTTCTAAAGGGCGGGGCAACCTTATTTTTGACAACCTTTGCCTTTACGTGACTGCCAACTACAACATCGCCTGATTTCAGATAATCCTTTCTACGGATATCAAGACGTACGGATGAGTAAAACTTGAGCGCTCTACCACCCGGGGTCGTCTCAGGGTTGCCAAACATGATACCGATCTTCATGCGTATCTGGTTTATAAATATAACGCAAGTCTTTGATTTATTTATTGCCCCTGAAAGCTTGCGCAATGCCTGACTCATAAGGCGCGCTTGTAGGCCCATCTGTGGCTGACCCATAGCGCCTTCAATCTCAGCACGAGGAACAAGCGCCGCAACTGAATCTACAACTATAACATCAACGGCGTTGGAACGCACGAGCGTCTCAACGATTTCGAGAGCCTGCTCACCATCATCAGGCTGTGATATCAAAAGGTCATCTAAATTGACGCCTAATTTTCCGGCATAGGTTGAATCAAAGGCATTTTCAGCATCTATAAAAGCCGCGATACCGCCTTTTTTTTGAGCCTGGGCAACAACACTAAGTGTCAACGTAGTCTTTCCGCTGGACTCCGGACCAAATATCTCAATGACCCTCCCTCTTGGTAAGCCACCTACTCCCAAGGCTAAATCCAAAGAGATCGCACCGGTAGAAATAGCGGGAACGGAACTTTTCATACTCTTATCGAGCTTCATGATAGAGCCTTTGCCAAATTGCTTCTCGATCTGGGACATTGCCAGTTCAAGCGCCTTTGCGCGTCCTTGCTGAGATTTATCAGAATCCTCGAAAGACATAGTTTGTGGTGTTTTCTGCTTAATAGCTTTTACCATTGTAGCCTCCTTATATAGTTTATATGTTAATATTAGTATTAAATTATACCCTTTAGGGGCTCTAATGTAAAGTGAAAACTCACCTCCTTTCTTTCTTATTTTCTTCTTCAAGACCGGTTCTTGAGCACGGGTACTTGTGCTTGAGAACCGGTCTTGAGCATGATCTCATAGTATATTCGCTTTCTTTCCAACTGATCCGCTCCTAATGTCAAATAAGTTGGATAAAAATCGATAATTCTATCCTTTGTCCTTTTAAACCGCTCATAGCAGCTACTCCATTTATATAATTCCGGGCTCTTTGCTAATCCTGCCCTCACTTGATTCATTTCTGTATATGCCATACAATTAATAAAATCAGTATCACTTTTTATAATCCTACTTCTATATCTAGACTGCCATATATGGCCAACACAATCATAGCGCCTGTTATGCCACATTGTATAGGATAAGTTCAATGAACGCATTATCTTGCAGAGGTCACCTATCAACTGTGGCTCTATCAGCAGGTGTAAGTGATTTGGCATTAATGAATAAGAATATAACTTGAATCCATATTTCTTCTTATATTTCAATAAATTGGCCTTATATTTTGCGTAATCACGCCCAACGTGAAACACCCTAACCTTATTATTCCCACGGCAATACACATGATAAACCGCTTCTTCTGCTAAGGATCTTGACACTCCCATCTTTGCCCCCTTTCTGTATAAAGCTTCTTTAAGTTCTTCAAGACCGGTTCTTGAGCACGGGTACTTGTGCTTGAGAACCGGTCTTGAATGCTTTAAGTGCGATTGAGTGTAGGCCTGAATTAATTTAGCCCTCATATATATAGACGTATGAAATGGGGGTTTTCTTTCAGAAAAGTGAAATAAAAAGGAAGAGCAAGGAATCTCACTAAGGTGATATTCTAAGACAATCGATTGCTTTCAAGAAAAGTAAAAAACAAGGAACCTTACTGAGACGATGTTCTAAGACGACCGGTTTCTTACATAAAAGTAAAGCACAAACAAGGAACCTTACTGAGACGATGTTCTAAGACGACCGGTTTCTTACAAATATATGGAAAAAAATCCAATATATGCTATAATTGATTCATAATGAAAGCGGAAATAATAGGCATCGGCACAGAGATACTCTTAGGCGGTATAGTAAATACGAACTCTGCATACCTTTCTGCAAAATTAGCAGAGATAGGCATAGATTGTTACTACCATACAACCGTAGGCGACAATCATTTACGCCTTTATGGGGCTATAACGCAGGCTCTAGGCCGATCTGATATTGTAATAACAACCGGGGGATTGGGCCCTACGATTGATGATATCACTCTCAAGGTAATCGCGGAAGTAGCAAAAAAACCCCTTGTACAAAAAAAAGATATTGTCAGATTAATACGCGGGCATTTCAAAAAACGCCGCATAAAAATGGCTAGTAACAACCTGCGTCAAGGATACATACCAAAAGGCGCGTCATGGTTAAAAAATGATGTTGGCACAGCGCCGGGGATAATCATAAATATCAACAAAAAACTCTTAATCTCCCTTCCCGGCCCCCCTCGTGAAATGCGGCCAATGGTAGAAAGAGATCTACTACGATATCTGAAAAAATCTTCAACAAAAAGATCTGTAATATTATCGCGAACATTGAAAACAACCGGCCTTTCAGAATCCCGGTTACATACAAAGGTAAAAGAGTTTTTAGGATTATCAGGGGATACAACAGTCGGAATATACGCACACCCTTCACAAGTGGATCTAAAAATTACATCTAAAGCAAAGGATACAAAATCAGCAAAGAGAAAAATATTACTCATTGAAAAAAAGATACGCAAGGATTTGGGCAAATTAATTTTTGCCGCTGATAAAGAGACTATTGAAAAAAATGTTGCGGATCTTCTCGGCAAGAAGACTATGGCGATAGCGGAATCCTGTACCGGAGGACTAATATCAAGCCGATTGACAGATATCGCAGGAGTATCAAAAAATCTATTGCTTACAGTTGTTGCTTATTCCAATAAAGCAAAGATGGGGCTGCTGGATGTCCCTGAAAAAAAAATACTCACTTACGGAGCGGTAAGCGCGCAGGTGGCCAGGGCTATGGCAAGGAATATAAGAGAGTTAGCAGGTTCCGACATAAGTATTGCGACAACCGGAATAGCAGGCCCTTCAGGATCAACTATGGCAAAACCTGTAGGGCTCGTCTATATTGCCTTATCCACCCCCAAACAGACCACTGTTAAAAAATGCTATTTTGTAGGCGAAAGAAAAACAATAAAATTCCGTTCCAGTCAAGCAGCGCTTGATATGCTGCGCCTGCATCTTCTAAAAAATAGATACCGCTAAACCGAACACCAAGCATCGAAAACCTAGATAATGAGAGCCTTTATAGCAATCTCCCTTAATCAGGAGCTAAATACTGAAATACTATTATTGCAGAGGAGATTAGATAGAAACGATCTCGCGATAAGATGGGTTAACCCCACCAATATACACCTAACCCTGAAATTTCTAGGCAATATTAATAATCAGGAATTAAAGGCTATATTATCATCATTATCAGATGCTGTGAAGTCGCACCAGGGGTTTTTTCTAAGTCTTTCGGGTATTGGGGTTTTTCCGGACCTATACTGTCCCAGAGCAATGTGGGCAGGGATTGAAAAAGGCAAAAAGGAGTGTATCTCGCTACAAAAAGATATTGATGGTTCTATTAATAGCGTAAAAAATAAACAAGAGAATCGCATCTTCTATCCTCATCTGACAATCGGTAGGTTTATTACTAAAGATCACAAGCCGGAGATTGGACAGATCATAGAAAAAGAGAAAAAATTCAGCTCTAAAGAATCAGCCCCTATTAACGCTATCATGCTCTTTGAATCAATATTGACGCCTAATGGCGCTATACATAAAATCGTGGAAAAATTCCCACTGCGCTAAGCAGATAAATAATAAAAAGAATAATTATCGTATAAACTGCCGCTATAATATCATCAAGCATAATACCTAACGAGCCTGAAAGTTTTTCCACTTTTCTTATCGGTGGGGGCTTTGCGACATCGAAAAATCTAAAAAATAAAAACCCAACTATAAGCATAAACCATCCGGGCTTTAAAAAGAGAGATACGAGGCACATCGATGCTATCTCATCTATAACGATCTTTTTGGAATCTTTCTTATTAAAAACCTTTTCCGCTTTTCCACAGACAAGAAAACCGATAATAAACAAGCATATTGTCACAAGTATAAAGATATCCGGATACTTATACAAAAAAAGATAGATCAGAACGCCCAGTAAACTGCCCATTGTCCCAGGCGCAACAGGTGAGTAACCAAGATATAATCCGCTAGCCATTATCCTGATAATAGCCTTCATTTAAAAAGCCTTCTATTTTTAGAGATATACGACACGCCGGAGATAAGCGTTAAAATAACAGTAATAAGCATCAAGGCAAATATCAGGTTTTTCGTCAGTGCGTCAAGCTGCTCTGTCCAGAGGCCAGCGCCTTGAGCATACTGTTTTAGCACAAGATAGATCAGCACAAAAAAGACAGTAACGATTTGCGAGATAGTCTTATGTTTGCCCGCGCGGGACGCGGCGATAATATGCCCTTTTATAATGCCTAATATCCTCAAACCCAGTATTACAAATTCACGGAATATTATAATAACAACACTCCACGCAGGGATAAGCTTCATCTCTACAAAAGCCAAAAATGCCGCGAGGATAAGTATCTTGTCTGCGATAGGATCCATAAACTTACCAAAATCCGAGATAAGCCCTCTGCTCTTAGCTATCCTTCCGTCTAAATAATCTGTAAAAGAGGCCAAAGCGAAAACAAAAAGAGCTGTTATCTTTCCATAGGGCCAGTATGTGAATAAGAAAAACATAAATACAAACGTCAACGCGATGCGCAATAATGTAAGCTTATTCGGTAAGTTCATTATTTCTCCTATTCTTTCTTTAAGTGGGCACAAACGAAAAACTATAAAGCCTTGCCGACTAGATCGTACTCCAAAGTATCTATTATCTCTATATCCACAAATTGCCCGGGCACTAAACTCTTTTTTGAATGAATGAAAACCGTACCATCTACCTCAGGGGCATCATATTGAGTGCGGCCCGCATAAACACCTTTCTCTGACTTTGACTCAACTAGCGCCTCTATTTTTTTGCCTTGAAAGCCCGCATTTACCTTTGTTGAAATATCTTGCTGCAAAGTCATAATATCATCAAGTCGCCTATCCTTAACTTTTCGTGTTATCTGATTTTTAAAGCCATAGGCCGGCGTGCCTTCCTCTCTTGAATATATAAACGCGCCAAGCCTCTCAAACTGAAAAGTCTTGATAAAATCCAGCAGTTCCCTAAAGTTTCCCTCTGTTTCAGAAGGAAACCCTACTATGATCGATGTCCTTAAAGCAACGCCAGGGATCCTACTTCTTATCTTTTTTATAAGCTTCTCTATCGCCTTACGCTTTATCCTTCGATTCATTCTCGTTAAGATCTTGTCATTTATATGCTGTATCGGAAGATCTATATATTTGCATATAGAAGCCTCGCTTGCTATAGTATCTATTAGCTCATCGGTAAAGTGACGCGGATGTGTATATAATAGCCTTATCCAGTGAGCTGGTTTTAAGTGACAAATTTTCTTTAGTAATTGAGGCAACATAAACTTGCCATATCTGTCTATTCCGTATGAAGTAATATCCTGTGCTATAACATTGAGTTCGGACTTTTTTTTCTTAAGAGAAAGGGCCTTTATCTCTGAGATGATGGAAGATACGGGCCTACTCCTAAGTCTGCCGCGGATATTATATATCGCGCAATAGCTGCAATGGTTCTGGCAACCTTCCGCTATCTTAACATAAGAATAATAAGATGGCGTTAAGGCCAATCTAGGATCTTTATCGGAATGAATAGCAACAGGGATATCTATCGCTGTAAATCTTTCATTACGCAGTACAGCGCTTACAGCCTTAGAGATAACCTTAAAATCATCCACACCTAGGATCGCGTCGATTTCCGGAATATCATTCTTTAATTGCTCGCTATATCGCTGGGCAAGACAGCCGCAAACAATGAGTTTCTTTATGCGCTTTTCATTCTTAAGGCTTACCGCCTTTAAGATGATATCGATAGCCTCTCGCTTCGCGTCCTCAATAAAACCGCACGTATTGATTATCACTATATCAGATAAATCAGCGTCCTCTACTATAATAAATCCTTGGGACTTAAGCTTGCCTATTATAAGTTCTGAGTCTACCAGGTTGCGCGCGCACCCTAAACTTATAATAGCTATTCTTTCTTTTGTAGATCGCATCCGCGTTCTCTTCTTTTTTTGTTATCACTTAGTCAAATATATTTTTCTTATCGCGAAAGAGTTAAAATCGTAAACCAATTAATAAAAAATCGGAATCCAGGTTCCGATTTTTAAGCCTCTTATTTCTTACTTTCATGTTTAATCCTGGATACCTCGCCTATTAATAATAATACCCTTTTTAACGCCCGTGCCAGGTGAGCCAAGGTTGTGTCCATTTAATGTGATGTTCATTGCCGCCGCGTTACCTGTCCAGAGCTCAAAATTATCATCTGCCTGCCAGGACTCCTGTGAGCCCTTCTTCAGGACATTCTTGAGTATTATCTTAGCATCTTTTTTAAGTTCTACCCATACATCCTCTGTGGTCGTTATCAAAAGAGTGAGTTTTTCATCTTCTGGAATCAGGATACCTTTCTGCGTATCCTTAGCATCTATTTTTGGCTTTTTGACAACAACCTTTATCTCTTTTTTCTTAACAGGCTTTGCCTTATTTGCTAACTCTATCTGGCTTACCTGTAATCTCTGTTCTGAGCGAGCCTTACGCCAGCTCAAAAACTTAAATTTAGCCCAACCCGTTGTTTTAATAAAAATTATTAATAAAAAAACTATCAGTATGAATTTGAATACGAGCTTTGATATGTTAGCGATCTTATTCATATCAATCCTGCGAACAGGAGCCTTCTTTTTATCAATAACCGGCTCAGGCTCGCTTAAACCCTTTTGCATGTTCACACTGGAATATTGATTTAATATATCTTCAGCATTAAGGCCAAGATAAGATGAATACTTTCTTAAAAAACTCCTTATATAAGTAGGATTGGAGATTTTCGCGAAATTATCCTCCTCCATAGCGGATAGCATATCCGGAAGAATTCTAGTATACTGGTAAGCGTCATCAAGGCTTAACCGCTTCTGCTCTCTTGCTTTTTTAAGCTGATTTCCTATAGTCATTTTATCCATTTCAAACAGCCTCACCCGCTGTCTCATCCTGCTCTTGTTCTTGTTTTTCAATGCCTAAGTATTCTTCGCGGTCAACTAGTATCTTGCGGGGTTTTGAGCCGCAATAAGGCCCTATAAGAGATTCCTCTTCCATGCTGTCAATTATCCTGGCTGCCCGTGTATAGCTTAAACGTAGTCTTCTTTGAAGAATAGAGACCGATGCCTGACCTGACTCCATTATCAATTGAACCGCGTCATCAAAAAGCTCATCTTTATCACTACTTTTACCAAAACTCTTCTTTTCCTGTTGCTTGGATATACCTTCATCAAATTCCATACCTCTCTGCGAAGATATAAAATCCATTACCCTCTCTATCTCTTTATCAGAAACCAGGCTCGATTGAGCACGTGTAGGCTTTGAAACACTCGGCTCCATAAATAACATATCTCCTCTTCCTAGGAGCTTATCAGCGCCATTTGTGTCAAGTACCGTACGGGAATCGACCTTTGAAGCCACCTTAAACGATATCCTTGCGGGGAAATTCGCCTTTATAACACCTGTTATAACATCAACTGACGGTCTTTGTGTCGCGAGTATAATATGGATACCTACCGCGCGTGAAAGCTGGGCAAGGCGTGTTATAGCGCTCTCTATCTCATTAGACGCAACAGCCATAAGATCCGCAAGTTCATCTATAACAAGGACTATATATGGTAGTCCATCAGGTACATCAGGATCATCCTTAAACTGGCCTTCTTTTGCCTTTTGATTGAAGATAGCGATATTTCTTGATGTAACCTTAGCTAATATCTTATAGCGAGATTCCATCTCATTTACAAGCCAGCTTAGAGCGCCCGACGCCTTCTTCGCATTGGTAATTACAGGACATATAAGGTGAGGCAACCTGTTAAACATTGTCATCTCAACCATCTTAGGATCTACAAGTATAAATTTAAGCTCATCCGGTGACGCGTTATAGAGCATACTGAGTATAATGCTATTTACGCAGACAGTCTTTCCAGCGCCTGTTGTTCCCGCAATCAGCATATGAGGCATCTTTGCCAGGTCACATACAACAGGCACCCCTGCTGTATCCTTTCCAAGAGCAAGTGTTAATTTAGATTTTGCACCTTGAAATTCATTTGACATAAGCACCTCTCTTAGAAAAACTAAGGAGGCTGTGCTATTTGGAACCTCTACCCCGACTCGTGATTTGCCTGGGATAGGGGCGATTATCCTGACAGACTGCGCCTTCATAGCCAAGGCGATATCATCGCTTAAAACAGTAATCTTGTTTACCTTTACACCGGGTGCCGGATCGAGTTCATACCTGGTAATTACGGGCCCCTTCTCAACCTGCGAGACTCTTACATCTATGCCAAAATCTCGAAGGGTCTCCTCCAATATTGCGGAAGATGCCGTAAGGTCCTCTTTCATCTGCCGCTCTTCGGTCGGTGGTGGCGCATCCAGAAGATCAAGAGAGGGGAACTTATACTCACCCACTGACTTTGGCTCTATCTTTGCACTCGCCTTCTCTTTTTCATCAGCGGATTGAGTATGCTTCTTATCTATCTTTATTTTTGGAGAGACTAACTGCTCAGGCTTGGGGCTTTCTAAAATTGTGGGGGTTTTTTTGAGCGGTTTTAATTGGGCCTTAGCCTCATTGGTATTCACCGCTGGTTTTTTAGGAATAAGTTTTTCAGTTCGGATCTTTACTGGTGGTGGCTTTTGGGCCTTAGCCAATGATCTCTTCTCCTTGCCCTCTTGGTATAGCTCATTTACTTTATTAACAAGGATACCCAGGAAAGGTATTATTAAAAATTCAGTTGCCAGTAGAATAGATAGCATCATCAATGTAATAACAATTACATATGAACCTACTGTGCCAAAATACTTATCCAGCAAAGACGACAAGAACATGCCGGAGACGCCGCCCGCCTTCATTCTGGCTATGCTATCTCCATTAAAAACAAGCGCCAAAAATGAGCTTGTCGCGAGAAAGAGTACCGCTGTTCCTGAAAACTTAATAAGTGATCGCTGAGGCTGCTGTGATGTAAACCTATCTATTGCCCAAACAAAGCACAAAAACGGTATGATATAGGCGCTCTGTCCAATAACAAAAAATAGTATAGCCCCGATATAAGCGCCTATGATACCGACAAAATTATGCAAATTTGCGTTTGCTGTGGAGGCAAAAAATTCAAGGTCAGTTGGCTCATATGTCATGAGGCTTACAAGGACAAGTATCGCTATCGCTATATAAACAAAACCTACTATTTCATTTATTCTCTGCTGTGTCATAAAGCTAAGATTACCCCTCCGGCTACAATACAATAAAAGCCAAAAAACTTAAGGTTACTGTTAACAACACACTTTATCAATAAATATATAGCTCCAAGCCCAAAAATAAAGGCAAAGAAAGCGCCGATTAGCATATTGATTGTAATAGATGCACCACCTGCTGCGCTTGCAAGTTTTAATACCAAGGCACCTATGATCACAGGTATAGACAATAAAAAAGAATATCTTATGGCTTGTGCCTTATCTACCTTTAGTAAGATCGCACTCGATATCGTTGAACCGCTTCTTGAGATACCCGGTATTATTGCGATGCCCTGGACAATGCCGATAATAAGTGATTTGAACCATGTAAGGCCACTCATTGGCGCAGCAACATACTTGCGCCTACCTGCCCAGTCCGCTATAAATAAAAATAGCGCGGTAACTATAAGCATTATACCAACAAGCTTGATATCAGTAAAGAAAGATTCTAATGTATCTTTAAAATAGTAACCTATTAAAACAGTTGGAATTGTGCCGATTATTATAAGTAATAACAGTTTACGCTGCATTGTAATCAGTTTTATTATATCACGCCAAAAGTAAACTACAACAGCAAAAAGCGTTCCCATGTGTAAAAATAGATCGAAGAGTAATTGAGGCTCTTTAAAGCCAAAAAAATGGTGGAGAATTACAAGATGACCTGATGAACTTATCGGAAGAAATTCTGTTATACCCTGGACTATGCCAGATATTATCGCTTCAAGATATGACATTTATAGTTCTACGCCTGCCCCGTTGCTCCGAAAGAGCTTTACGGGGTTCTATGTTGTGCGTTTTACGTTGAAACTGTTTCGAATGTTTCTTCTAAACCCCGGTATGTCCGAATCCGCCTTGCGCGCGAACTGTTTCATCAAGCTCATCAACGATAGCGATATCCGCCTGAATCACCTTCTGCAGTATTATCTGCGCTATACGGTCCGCTCTTTTTACTACAAATGGGTCCTTGCCATGATTTATCAGTATTATACCTACAAGCCCTCTGTAATCGCTATCTATGGTTCCGGGGGCATTTACAATGCTTATGCCATGTTTTATCGCAAGCCCACTCCGGGGCCTTACCTGTACCTCATATCCGACAGGTATGCTCATATAAAAACCCGCGGAGATAAGTTTGATATCTCCCGGAGCCAATGTAACCTCGTTATCTACATCAGCATAAAGATCCATCCCACTGGCGCCATCACTCATATAACAAGGCGTAGGAAGATCCTGACAGCCTTCTTTTTTCTTTATATTTATAGTTATCTTATCCATGAGTTCATCCTATTTATGTTTACTCAGTCGGTTTATCATTCTCTGTATCGCTATCTTTGGACATAGCTTTCTTACGTGAAAGATTAAGCCTGCCCTGCTGATCTACCTCAACCAATTTAACCTCGATCTTATCCCCTACCTGTACGACATCTTCAACATTCTTAACATATTCATCGGAAAGCTCCGAAACATGGCAAAGGCCTTCTTTACCCGGCAATATCTCACAAAACGCACCGAAATTCATAAGTTTTTTTACTGTTGCCTGATATATCTTGCCAACCTCGGGTTCCGCTACAATACTGGATATAATATCAAGTGCCTTCTGAAGGGCTTCACCATCGCTTGAAGCAACGCTGACAGTACCATCGTCATCGACATTGATACTAGCGCCCGTATCCGCTATAATCTGTTTTATTACCTTGCCACCGGGACCTATAACATCGCGTATCTTATCTGTGCTTATCTTTAAGGTCTCTATTCTTGGCGCGTAATCTGATAAACCATTCCTTGGATCAGCGATTGCTTTCGCCATATTGCCTAATATGCTAAGGCGCGCGGTCTTTGCCGCTTGCATAGCCTGTTTTATTATCTCGAAGGTAATACCGGTCTTCAATTTAATATCGACCTGTAATGCTGTTATTCCGTCAGTGGTTCCTGCCACCTTAAAATCCATATCCCCATAATGATCTTCAAGCCCGGCAATATCAGTAAGTATCGCGAAATTATCACCCTCTTTTACAAGGCCTATCGCTATACCCGCGACCGGCTTCTTAACAGGGACACCCGCATCCATAAGCGCGAGAGAGCCTGCGCATACCGAAGCCATGCTTGATGATCCATTAGACTCTAAGATGTCTGAGACTATACGGATAGTATATGGAAAATCATCCTTTGAAGGCAACATAGATCCAAGTGACCTTTCCGCTAAAGCGCCATGGCCTATCTCGCGCCTTCCTACGCCCCTTATAGGCCTTGCCTCTCCAACACTAAAGGGTGGAAAATTATAATGAAGCATAAAACATTTTTTTGATTCACCTTCCAATGACTCTATAAACTGTTCATCAGAAGCAGTGCCCAAGGTAACTACAGACATTGATTGCGTCTGCCCTCTGGTAAATAGCGCTGAACCATGGGTGCGTGGCAATATGCCGACCTCGGATTCTATATTTCTTATCTCATCAGAAGCCCTTCCATCCACACGCTTCTTATCAGTTAGAATCATATCGCGCACAGTCATCTTCTCGATCTTATTAAGCGCCGCTATAACATCAGATGCGCTTATCTCGTTTTCATCAGTAACAAGCTTTTCAACAAGCTCCTTGGATAAGAGATCTGTCAGCTCCATCCTCTCTTCCTTAGTAGCTTTTGAGTTTATTTGAGCGAGTTTATCAGCAGATAATGTTTTTACCTCTGATACAAGGCTTGAATCTATCTCATTAATGACAGCCTTCTGCTCTTGCTTAGCGCATTTATCCGCAAGATCTTTTTGCATCTTAATAATCTTCTTGCATTCGTTTGACGCAAGCTCAATAGCCTCCTGGAATACCTCTTCAGAGACCTCCTTAGCGCCGGATTCTATCATAATAACACCTTCTTCTGTAGCGCAGACTACTATATCAAGATCAGACTCTTCCATCTCTACATATGTAGGGTTTACTATTAAATTGCCGTCTTTGCGCCCTATCCTTACAGCGCCTACAGGGCCGAGATAGGGAATACCCGCTATCGAAACAGCGCATGACGCCCCGATAACTGCAAGCGTATCCGGATCGTTTTCTCCATCGCTTGATACAACCATAGCCATGATCTGCACTTCATTGGTCATGCCTTCAGGGAATAGCGGCCTTAAGGGCCTATCAATAAGCCTGGATGTCAATATCTCTCGTTCCGTGGGCCGGCCTTCTCTCTTAAAATACCCGCCTGGGATCCTTCCTGCCGCATATGTCCTTTCACGATAATCTACCATAAGTGGAAAAAAATCTATCCCCTCTCTAGGGGTATTTGACATAACAACGGTTACCAATACAACAGTCTCGCCACAAGATACTGTTACAGCACCGTCAGCCTGTTTCGCGAGTTTTCCCGTTTCAATCACTATCTCATTATTGCCGATCATTGTCTTTACATTATTTACCATTTTTTCCTACCTTTCATTTCGTTTTAATCTTTATGTATCTTTATCTGTAATAAAAAATTATTCAAAAAAACCGTACAAACACTGGCATAAAAAAACACTCCCCTGCTAAATAATAGATGTTGCATATAGAGGGGAGCGCGCTCCAAATACAATCAAAATAAAATTAATATTATTTTCTGATCTTTAATTTATCAGTAAGCTTGTTATACTCATCCATCGCGTGTTTCTTTAAGTATTTTAAAAGCTTTCTGCGTAAAGAGACCATCTTAAGGAGTCCTCGCCTTGAATGGTGGTCCTTTTTATGAGTCTTGAAATGCTCAGCTAGGCTATTGATCCTCTCGGTAAGGAGAGCGACCTGTACCTGTACAGAGCCTGTATCTTTCTCATTGATCTTATTGTCATTAATAACCGCTTGTTTCTTATCAGTAGTAAGTGCCATGACCAAATCCTGTTTCTCCCTTCTCTTCTAGTTGAATGATATTGGATTATAACAGATAGCAATCTCTTTGTAAAGGGAAATAATTTGCTTGGTTATATTAACTAAATATCGAAACCCCTAAAGAAGCCTTTTAGCTATTAGAGAATCTTTCATAATCTGAGTACGAAGAATATCCTCATTCTCGAATTTTCTCTCAGGCCTTATCTTCTTTACAAAACTTACCTCTATATCTTTTCCGTAAAGGTCCTTATTGATTCCGAATATATGAGCCTCTATGCTTGGGTCTTTTTCGTTAAAGGTCGGTCTTGTGCCTATATTTAATACTGACTTATATGTAGATTTACCTACTCTGGAATATACAGCATATACGCCGCTTGGCGGTATAGCTTCATGGTGTGGGTCAATATTCGCTGTCTTAAAACCTATGATTCTTCCTCTCTTCCTGCCATGGATTACTGTACCCAATACTGAAACAGGCCTGACTAGAAGTCTTGAAGCGATGCCTAGCTCGCCCTTCTCTATGAGATGACGTATAACACTTGAACTTATCGCAGCTGATTTATAGCTCTTTGATCTTATAATCCTTACCTGAAATCCCAGTTTCTTTGATATGCTTCTTAGGCTCGCGGCATCTTTAAGGCGCTCTCTTCCAAATGAAAACTTATCTCCGATAACAAGTCTCTTCATATTCAATTTATCCACTAATAAATCTCTAAGGAATGACTCAGCGTCTTTTTCTATAAACTTTCTATTAAAATCTATAACAACGCATAACTCAACGCCAAGTTCTTCCAGAAGCCTTAGCCGATGCTGGAGCGAACTGAGCATAAGAACTCTGCCTCTCTGCTTGAGTAGTTTAGCTGGATGAGGGTCAAAGGTAATTACTACGGGCTTAAGATTATAAGCTTTAGCTTCTTTAAGCAGCTCGGTTATAATTTTCTTATGCCCTATATGAACACCATCAAAGACACCGACAGTTATTACTGATGGCGCAAACTTGCCCTTTAACTTTTTAATACCATATACTGTCTTCATAGATTTAGTGCCTCGCATAGCTATTCCTGATATTCAATTTTATGTTATAGGTTATCCACTAGGCGCCAAAGATATACTTATCAGGGACACTGTCCTGATTAAAAATTAAACACTGTCCCGAGCAATCTGGTAACTATTTCGGTTTTTCTATGCCGATATAACAAGCTCTTACAGTTGTGCAAAATCTAAGTGGCGATTACAGCAGGGCCTTTTCATTCCGAGCGGGCAAGGTTCGCCCTGATTAGGTCCTGCGCGAGAGCGAGGAATGAAGTGGAGCAACAATTTCACGCTGGGAAATTTTTGCATCCCTGCGTAATTGGCGCTTAGATTTTTAAATCACCTCGCACAAACCATTCTTGATATTCAGCTTCATATTACAAGTTACCAAAAAAACAAAGATATACTTATCAGGGGCACTGTCCTGATTGAATGTAAAACACTGTCCCGAACAATTTGGTAACTGTTTCGGTCTTTACCATTAAATGTCCTTAAGCGCGATAGCATCTTTTATACAGAACTTACCTGAGCGGATTCTTCTCAACGCCTTCATATGCGCGCCACAGCCAAGCTCTTCACCTATATCATGGCAGAGCGTCCTAATATATGTGCCTTTTGAACATACCACCCTGAATTCCGCTTGATCATCTTTAATACTTATAATCTCAATATCCTTTATCTCTACCTCTACAGGGTCCCTTTCCACGACAATGCCTTTTCTGGCAAGCTTGTAGAGCCTCTTTCCGTTGTGATGTTTTGCTGATATCATAGGCGGTATCTGCTGTTGTTTTCCATGAAACGATAAGATAGTATCTTCAATGGCGGATTTACCAATAGCCTCTGTACTGTTAGTGCTGATAACTTCGCCTGTCGCGTCCTGCGTATCAGTGACAACACCTAACTTCATCAGACAGAGATACTCCTTATCATCCGCACAGAGACTTGCTGATAGCTTAGTAGCCTTATTCATCACAAGAACAAGGACACCTGTTGCCATCGGATCAAGTGTGCCACAATGGCCTATCTTTTTTATCTTCAGCGTCCTACGCGCAATTGCCACAACATCATGCGATGTCATGCCGGAAGGTTTGTCTATTATTATAATGTCATTCATATAAGTCAACTCAGATAATATGTTACTAACCTAAAAAACTTTGAGCTACTTGTGATCTCTTATGGCTTTGCCTGGAGCAGCACTTTGGATTTTTTTGCCATGGATTTCAATAGATGGCAAAAATACCAGCGATGTGAAGGCAAGGGCATAAGGGATATTGCTATCCGCTGTTTTGCTTTTTTGTCTAATATATATTTATTAATTAAATGAAATGCCTATTTACCATTAACAAGAAGCTTCTTTGCTCTTGATATAACTGCTTTTTCGACTTTGGAAATAGTCCCCTTTAATACGCAGCCGCTTGCCGCGGCATGCCCTCCGCCATGAAAATGCCTTGCCAGCTTGTTCACATCTACTGCGCCATTAGAACGTAAGCTTACTTTCACAAGACCTTTTCGCACCTCACGAAAAGCAAGCGCTATCTTTACCCCTTTTATCATCCTGGGAAAATTAACAAGATCCTGCGTATCTTCAACGCTAACCCTATACTTATTAAACATAGCTCTTGAGACATGGACCCATGCTATCTCCCCGCCCTTGGCAGTATTAAGCGTAGAAAGCGCTGAAGCGAGCAAACTCAGGCTTGGGAGTGTTGTCTGCTCATATATCTTGCGATAAATATCCGCGGCATCTATACCATGGAGCATAAGTTCCGCGATTATTCTGTGTGTCTCTGACGTTGCATTTGAATAACGAAACGATCCTGTGTCAGTAAGTATAGCTATATAAATACATAAAGCCGTCCTCTTATTTATAGGAATATCCATCTTCTTGAAGAGATGATAAACCTGCTCACCGGAACACGACATAGCGGGTTCAACCCAGTTTACTGAACCAAAATATGTATTACTTATATGGTGGTCTATATTTAATATCGGCTTTTCAAGAGAGATACCTGACTTAATATCACCTATTCTTTCGATACCTGTACAATCAAGGAGGCAGGCGACATCATAATCTATGCCTTCGATACGTGATCTGAGTTTTATCCCCGCGCTACCCGGTAAAAATTTATACATAGCGGGGATATCCTCAGGAGGAAAGAGAATAACCTTCTTGCCTGCTTGCTTTAGGAGTTCAGCCATAGCCAACATGCTTCCTATGGCATCTCCCTCCAAATTCTTGTGCGCTGAGATTAAGAACCTTTTACACTTCTTATCCCTTATGCACTTGATTACCTTATTCATCCCCATCTCTTGTCTCCTTATCTTTATGTATAATATCTATAATCTCATTTATCCTATTGCCTGCTTTTTTTGAATCATCACGAATAAAGGTTATCCGTGGAATAAATTTTATTCTTATGCTCTTGGCAAGGAGCCTTCTGACAAGTCCCGCTGAAGCCTTAAGCGCCGCAAGCCCATCTTCATTTGTCTCGTCTTTATCGATACTTGTAAAAAATATATCCGCGGATCTCAGATCCGGTGACATATCAACCCTGGTAACGGTCACGAAACCTATGCGCGAATCTCGTATATCTCTTTGCAATATTATACTTACCTGCTGCCGTATCTCTTCGCTGACTTTGTCTCTACGAAACATCTCTCTCTCCAATAAACTGTTCTAACCTGTCAAAAACCTTTGATGGGTTTTTTTCAGCCTGAACAAGCGCCTTTTCTTTTTTAATCCTATATTCTGAGACCTTATTCAGCGCGCCAAGTTCTATCGCTTCTTTTATAAGCCGTTCTGTTTCATCGCATATTACAAAATCATACCTCTGTT
This sequence comes from uncultured Planctomycetia bacterium, assembly GCA_964634945.1. Lineage (GTDB taxonomy): Bacteria > Omnitrophota > Gorgyraeia > JABMRG01 > JABMRG01 > JAUVHV01. Next base: position 23,231 of record CAZWMG010000011.1, read on the forward strand.
CAAAACGCACGGCCCTATAAATACGGGTTGGGTCATCAATGAAGCTTTTGTTATGTAAAACCCTTATAATACCTTTTTCCAGATCCCGCTTACCATTAAAAGGGTCTAATAATCTGGACCATGGTACCTTGTTTAAGGAAAATGACATCGCGTTTATGGTAAAGTCTCTTCTTTGAAGGTCATCTTTTATCGAAGAAAAACTGACCCTTGGTAACGCTCCGGGGAATTCATAATGCTCTATCCTCGCGGTAGCGATATCAATTTTAAAATTGTCTCTTGTAGCAACGGTAGCTGTGCCAAATCGCCTATATAAAACTAACGTGCCCTTAAGCAGAGATGATAATTCCTTCGCGAATTCCATGCCGTTGCCTTCAACAACGATATCAATATCAAGATTATGATAATGAAGCAAGGCATCTCTTACAAAACCCCCCACACAAAAAACCTTGATACACATGGAATCACCAATGCTGCCGGCAAGAAGTAATATATCCAAAACCTTTTTAGGTAAAACCTTATTTATATCCAGTAGAATCTCAGTCATAATGGGGCATTTTCTAAAATACATGTTTTTACGTATTAGCTTGCGGTTGCCGCAAACACCGAAAACCGATCACCGGACACCGAGTTCAGGCCCTTGGGTGGAATTTATGATGTATAGATTTTAAGCGCTCTTTATCTATATGCGTATATATCTGCGTTGTAGTGATATCAGCGTGGCCAAGCATCTCCTGGACAACCCTCAGGTCAGCGCCCCCCTCTAGTAAGTGCGTAGCAAAAGAGTGCCTTAACGTATGCGGCATAATATCTTTCTTTATCCCTGCCAAGCGTGCGTATTTTTTGATCATCTTCCAGAAACTCTGACGGGATATCTTCTTTCCGAGCCGTGACAAAAAAAGGCTGTTTACAGACTCTGATTTTGCAAGCTTGGTTCTCGACTTTTTTATGTAGCGATCCAATGCGGCTTGTGATTGTCTGCCTATGGGGACTATCCTCTCTTTGCTCCCCTTTCCTACACACCTTACAAAACCGACATCAAGGTTTATATTTTCAATATTAAGATTTACAATCTCGGATACGCGAAGGCCTGTCGCGTACATAAGCTCAAGCGCCGCTCTATCTCTTAAGCCCATCCAGTTTCTAACATTTGGTTTTTTTAATATCTCCTCTACTTCGGATAAAGAAAGAGCCTCTGGAAGATGTTTCCAGAGCTTTGGCGAATCGAGAACACTGGTAATGTCCTCTTTTATATATTTTTCACGAAGGCAAAAACGATGGAATACTTTAATAGCGACAAGATTACGTGATACAGAATTTCCAGAGAGACCTTTATCTTTTTGAAACATCATATAATCGCGTATATCATCACGCGAAACCTCAGAGAGGTGAGATTTCTTTTTTTTCTGGTTAAGATAGTCAGCGTATTTATAAAGATCTGTTCTGTATGCTGAAATAGTATTTTTAGATAGCCCTCTTTCAACAATAAGATAGTCTAAAAACTCCTCTACAAAATCCTTCATTGCCATGAAATTTCCTGGCGTTCTTTTCCTATGGTAGTTCTTCCCCCATGACCCGGCAAGACAAGAGTCTCCCCGTCAAGAATAAAGAGTTTCTCCTTTATCGAATTGATAATCTGCTTTGTACTCCCATATGGAAAATCCGTCCTACCGATACCCGCGGCAAAAAGAGTATCCCCTGTAAAAACCATATCGCCATATTGAAGTGATATGCCACCAGGGGTATGTCCTGGGGTATGTATAACCTTTAGTGATAAATCAGATATCACTATATCATCACCGTCTTCCAATATGCGAGTAGCAGGTGGGGACTTTTTAAGATTTCCGTAAAATACAGCCAAGCTTAAAAGAGGGTTTGTTAAAAAATTCGCATCATCCTTGTGTATATATATAGGCAGGTTAAAATCGGAATTCGCGCCTATATGATCTATGTGGCCATGTGTATTTATTATAAACTCAGGTACGAGCTTTTCATTATCCAGGAGCCCTTTAATCTTATCTGCATCGCCGCCAGGGTCTATTATCGCGACCTTTTTGGTCTTTTTTGAACCGAATACATAGCAATTTGTACCGATCTGATCTATCAATATTTCGTGCAATACGCAATCACTATTTAATATCTTCTGCTCCTGCATCAGTGGCCCCCTCCTGAGAGTCTATTACAAAGTGTTTCATGTGAAAATACGAAAATTGGTTGCTTACTGCCCTGTAATGCTTAGTCAGCTGTGAGACAATATGATTACTGTTCGAATCGAGGTAATTAGGCTGCTTTATCTTTTTTGTGATCTCCTCTAATTGCGTTACATATGGCTCCAACTGCGCTCTTTTCTCGTCATTTAAAAGACTGGCGAGCTTTCTTATCTCTACAAGCGAGTAATTCGCCTGGCTTTTGATCTTCTTATTATTTCCCTTAGCTTTTATAGAATTTATAAGCTCTGACTCTGAGTTTTTCCAGAAAGCATAATGATTCGCGTAGAGCTGTTTGTTTGTAAACTCTTTTTCATAATCATACGGCTGCAAGACAGGCCCCTGCTTGACCTCATCTTTCTTATTCCGTATAAATTTCTTCCTCCATGAGCCACTGCACCCAGCGGTAAGAAGAAGCGTCGCTACAAGAGCCGTGCTAATAATCCTTATATTCATAATACACCTCTTTTGTTTAGCTGATTAGGTTTTTGAATTCTTCTTCAGTGATAATATTTAAACCAAGCTTCTTTGCCTTATTGAGTTTTGAACCTGGATCTTTTCCAATCACGACAAAGTCTACTTTCTTACCTATAGAGGACGCGGTTGTTCCACCAAGCGACTTGACCGTCTCCTGGGCCTGCGTTCTGGAGAAATTTTTCAGGCTTCCCGTAAAGATAAAAACCTTTCCTGAAAACCTTCCACCTGCACTAGCCTTATGTTTAAGATCTATACCCGCAAATACAAGTTTTCTCAATAAATCTTTGGTATCCTCTCTTTGCAAGAACTCGCAGATAGATTCAGCCATTATAGGCCCTATCTCACTTGTATCTATTAGGGCCTCCGCACCCTGCTTTGACAGATTCTCTATAGACCCAAACCTCTGGGCTAATACATCTGCCGTGTGTATGCCGACGTGCCTTATACCAAGTGAGTAAATAAGGCGCGCAAGAGACTGCCCCTTGGAGCGCACTATCGCGTCAAGCAGGTTTTGCGCGGATTTCTCCGCCATTCTCTCTAGTTTACATATATCATCAAAGCTCAGACTGTATATATCAGCGCAGTCTTTTACGAGTTGTTTATCGATGAGCTGCTCTACTACCGCCTCACCAAGGCCTTCTATGTCCATGCCTTGGCGTGAGGCAAAATGGCGCAAGCGCTCTTTTTGCTGCGCGGGACACATTTTGTTATCACACCTTATGGCTACCTCTCCTGGGCGCTGAACCGCGTTCATGCCGCAGGCAGGACATTTTTGCGGCATTATAAATTTCTTTTCCTTGCCTGTTCGCGCGTTAAGCACAGGCTCTATAACCTGAGGGATAATCTCTCCCGCTTTCTCGATAACAACAGTATCTCCTATCATAATTCCTTTTCGCTCTATATCATCCATATTATGGAGCGTAGCACGCGAGACAGTACTTCCTGAGAGATTTACAGGTTCAAGCTCAGCAACAGGAGTAAGCGAACCTGTCCTGCCAACCTGAATTATAATACTTTTCAGTTTTGTCATTGCGCGTTCCGCTGGAAATTTATACGCTATCATCCATCTAGGCGCTTTAGTCGTCGCGCCTAATCTCTTCTGCTGGCTGATAGAATCCACCTTCACGACCATACCATCTATGTCATAATCAAGCATATCTTTTTTATCCTGCCAATAATCGCAATATTTAACAACCTCATCAATATCTTTACACTTTTTCACATGCTCATTTACCCTGAATCCCTCTTCATGTAAAAACTTTAAGACTTTACTATGTGTATCCGCTATTATCTCTGCGTCATTGCTTATGCCATATATAAATATTCGAAGCCGTCTTTTTGCCGCAAGCTCAGGATCAAGCAGCTTTAAAGAGCCTGCCGCGGCGTTACGCGGGTTTGCAAAGAGCTCATCACCTAAGGCGCGCTTTTCCCGGTTTATACTCTTAAATACCTCATGGCCCATATAAACTTCACCGCGCATCTCTACCTTAACCGGCAATCGCTCTCTATGACGTAAAGATAATGGTATGCCCTCAACAGTCTTTAAGCTTTGTGTAACAGCATCTCCTCTTTTACCATCCCCACGCGTTGCGCCTGTTTTGAATATGCCTTTTTCGTAAACAAGAGACACAGAAGCACCGTCGATCTTCAACTCCACAACATAATCTATATTCTCATCCGGAAGGTTCTTTTTGACACGCTTGTCAAATTCCCTTAGTTCATCCGCTGAGTATGTATTATCCATACTGAGCATTGGCGAGATATGTCTTATCTTTTTAAATCCGCTTAAAACCCGCTCACCTACTTTTTGTGTTGGCGAAACTTTAGAAGCAAACTGTGGATATTCTCTTTCGAGGCCTTTAAGCCGGGTCATAAGGTTATCATATTGATGATCTGAGATCTCAGGCTTATTCTCTACATAATACTTATAGTCATGTAAGCGTATATCCTGTCTTAATCTCTCAATTTTATTCTTAATATCATCTATAGCCATAATAAATACCTTAAAGTCGTATGCCAAAATCTTTAAATTCACCTTTACATGCCTGCCAATCTACAACATATTTGGAAATATACCCCGGCGTATTATCCTTTATCTGTGTTAACAACTCGGAAAGATGGCCCTCTTCGCCTTCAGCAAGCAGCTCCACCTTGTTATCACACGTATTCTTTACCCATCCAACTATATTGAGTTCAGATGCTATCCGCTCAACAGTAAAGCGAAAACCCACACCCTGAACACTGCCTTCATAATATACATGCAAGCGTTTCTTCATCTTTTCATCTATTTACTTAAAACCTCTTCAAGACCGGTTCTTGAGCACGAACACCTGTGCTCAAGAACCGGTCTTGAAAATAATAATGGTCGGGATGGCTCTGCTTCGCTCTTGCACAGTTGCTTTCCGGTGGAGCTTCGCAGGAGCTTTTCATTCCTTCGTAGCCGCACCTCGCTAATAGTACTCAATGCTCCTTATGCCCCTATACCACTCGCTACGCTCGGGTACAGGACTCATGAACCAATTTGATATTAAATGGCTTGCCATGAACCTGAGAAAAACCATAAGATTTTTTTAAATGGTTCATGGTCGGGATGGCCGGATTTGAACCGGCGGCCTCTTCGTCCCGAACGAAGCGCGCTAGCCAAGCTGCGCTACACCCCGACACTAAAATTGTCTATCTTGCCAAGTTAAATGAGCATATCGCTTACTGAGCCCGCAGGGCGATGTAAGTGATAAGTGCGAATTTAATCTCACCGAAGCCTTTGCCATTGTCTTAAAAAGCATAAGGCTAAGGTGGATTGCGCTACATCCCGAACCAAAATTATAAACATCATTATAGAGCTTTTACTATAACATATATTGAGTTTTATTAGAATAGTGTATCACCTTGGAAGAGTATAATCAAGAAAATTTGAGGACTTATGTTAACTACAGCAGATTCCTAAGCGAAACCGTGCTTAGCAAGAAAATTTCTATCTACATGCGGCCTTATCTCGGGCATAGACTTAGTTTGAACAGTAAGATTCTGGACATATTTTGCCAATACATCTGTCTCTATATTTACAATATTGCCAATACCCTTAAAATTAAGCGTTGTATTGGATAGTGTATGCGGTATTACCATAACCTTAAAGCTCCCATCTGAGACATTATTGACAGTAAGGCTTATGCCATCAACAGCAACGGAACCCTTTTTAACCAATAATATGCTATGCTCTTTAGGTATGCTTATCTCAAATTCAATAAAATCACCTTGAGAAGCTTTAGATACTATCTTTCCCATGCAATCAATATGGCCTGTTACGAAATGTCCTCCTAATCGTCCTCCCTGCTTAAGAGAACGCTCCAGATTAACCCTGTCTGCCGGCTTCAAGGCTAATATATTGCTCAGGCCTGATGTCTCATCACTTACATCAAAAGACAATATATTACCTTCTCTGCTTGTTAGCGTAAGACATACTCCATTTACACTTATGCTATCACCTACAGACGCATCTGAACCGCATACTGCGCTCTCTATGCTTAATCGTGCGCCTCTGCTTCTACGTGTTAGGCTTCTTATTGTTGCGAGTTCTTCGATTATCCCTGTAAACATTTAGCCTCCACCAAGAGATCTTTACCAACTCTTCTTGCCTTTATATCCTTGAATCTTATCGCCTTGCTTATACTCTCTATACCTTTACCGCCGATAGAACCGGGCGCTTCTTTTCCGCCTATTATAATAGGCGCGACAAACAGATACAGGTTATCGACCAATTCCTTTTCAAGTAAACTCGCCGCGATCTCACCACCGCCCTCTACAAGAACGCTTCCTATCCCTTTAAGAAGTAATCGCTTCATCAATACCTTCAGATCAACTCTCTTGGGAGAACTACCAACGCGTACCAGATCTACCCCCTTACGCCTTAAAGCGCTCTCTTTAGCTTTGGAGGAATACTCTGTAGTAGCGATAATGGTTTTTCCAGGAGAAAGCTTGGTGAGCACCTTTGCGGTAATTGGAATCTTAATTTCTGTATCTACTATTATCTTAAGCGGCTGCCTTTTTGAGTTGCGGATAGTAAGTATGGGGTCATCCTTAAGAAGCGTATTTATGCCTATCAATATAGCATCGTGGTTTTTTCTTAAGCGCTGGACAAGCCTTCGGGATTTTGTGGAGCTTATCCATTTGGAGTCACCCTTACTCGTAGCTATCTTTCCATCCAAACTCTGCGCTAATTTTAAAGTAACAAGAGGCCTCTGTCGCCTCATTATAGTAAAAAAATCTTTATTAAGGCCCTCTGCCTCTTTCTTAAGGATACCTGAAACAACCCTTACCCCTTTCTGCTTAAGGATCTTTAATCCCCTGCCGCTATTTAATGGATTAGGGTCCTTAGCCGCGCAGACAAGTTCTTTTACTCCTGAAGATATAATAGCATCTATGCAAGGCGGGGTCTTCCCGTAATAAGCGCATGGCTCAAGTGTTACATAGCATGTTGCGCCTTCAGCTTTAGCAGTTGCTTTTTTTAACGCGATTATCTCCGCGTGGGGCCCGCCAAATCGTTTATGATATCCGGCAGCTATTACCTTTTTATTCTTAACAATAACGCAGCCTACAAGCGGATTAGGATACGCCTTACTAGTACCTTTTTTCGCTTCCTTGATAGCAAGCCTCATATATTTCTCAGCTATTTTTATATCCATTCTTTAGAGCCTCAACATATGAATAAGGTATTGAAGTCTTACCTATTAGCATCGCGCCTTTGGCATCACCATGGCAATCAGAACCACCGGTTATTATCAAGTTATTATCTATGGCAAATTTTTTATAACGCTTGGCTGTTGAACCTGACTGCTCGGTATGAAAGACCTCTACTCCTTGCAATCCTTCCTCTATCAGCCTTGGTAATATTGCATCAAGCCTATTAACCACAGGGTGAGCTACTACAGGCACGCCTTTGGCATTTTTTATAGCATCCATAACCATCTGTGACGTATATCTAAAGCTCGATACATAGCAGGGTTTTGTATCTCCAATATACTTTTTAAATGCGACTCGCCAATTGGATATCAGCGCCTTAGCTTCCATATATCTGGCGATGTGAAGCCTGCTGATAGATATGTCACCTACAAATTTCAAAACATCTTCCGGATCGATATTAAAACCATGGCCATTAAGGGCCTCGATCATCTTATGTAACCTTTCTATCCTGTCCTGGCGTATCTTACCAAGGAATTCAAGAAAAATAGGGTCCTTATAATCCATGCAATAACCGAGCATATGCATCTCCTTATTGCCTTCTTCAGCGCTAACCTCAACACCCGGTATCACCTCAATATCATATTTCTTGCCTGCTTTTATAGCCTCATCTATGCCGGATACGCTATCGTGGTCTGTAATAGCTATGCAGCAGAGCCCTCTTTCACTTGCGCATCGCACAACTTCCTCAGGAGACAAGGAACCATCTGAATACTTTGTATGGATATGCAAATCAGCAAGTAGCTCTCTCACTTTTTAATCTCTTTCTTGTTTATCTTATCCAATATGCCATTTACAAATTTACCTGATTCCAGATCACCATATTTCTTCGCTAGATCAACCGCCTCGTTTATTGATACCTTTGGGGGTACATCATCAAGAAAAAGTAGTTCATAGCAGCTCATGCGCATTATATTTCTGTCAATGATTGCCATCCTTTCAAGCTGCCAATTCTGAGCATATAACGATATTGTAGTGTCTATCTGTTTGATATTCTCCTGGGTACCCTGTGCAAGGCTTTCCGCAAACTCCATTATAGATGCCTCAATTTCTTCCGAAGCTTGAGACTGACTCTTCCAAAAATCACCTAATATGGATTTTATATCTTCATGGCGTATATCCGCCTGGTATAGAATCTGCAACGCGAACTCTCTTGCTCTGGTTCTTTTTCTCATATGCCTATTCCTGTTATTTTAAAGATCCCATATTGTAAATTTGATTACACAGCTTAAAGCACCACATCTTTAACAGTAGCTATAATCTATAGTCTCATTTATTTTATTGCGCTTAAGAGATTGACCATCTCAATAGCTGATATAGCGGCATCCTTGCCCTTGTTCCCTTCTTTTGAGCCGGCACGCTTTATAGCCTGTTCGATATTATCAGCTGTAATCACACCAAAAATGGTAGGTATATTCGTATCCATGCCTACCTTAGCAACGCCCTTTGCTACCTCTGATGAAACATAGTCGAAATGCGGCGTCTCTCCGCGAATAACAGTACCGAGACAGATAACAGCATCATATTTCTTGGATATTGCCATTTTTTTGGCAACAAGCGGGACCTCAAACGCGCCGGGGACCCAGGCTACAGCTATGTCCTCATCTTTTCCACCGTGCCTTATCAATGTGTCTATGCATGCCTCCAAGAGTTTCTTTGTGATAAAATCGTTAAAGCGTGATGTAACGATACCAAAACTCTTACCCTTTACTGTTAACGCGCCTTCTAATGTCCTTACCATCTTATTACCTCCTTGTTATATATTCTTTAGATAGTGACCAAGTTTATCTCTTTTGGTCTTTAGATATCTCTTGTTTTCCGTTGTTGTATTAATCTCAATCGGCACTCTTTCTATGATCCTAAGGCCGTATCCTTCCAGTCCTATAATTTTTTGTGGATTATTTGTAAGCAACCTAATATTAGTTATACCTAGATCCGCTAATATCTGCGCCCCTATGCCGTAATCCCTGAGATCTGCATCAAAACCGAGGGCATGATTCGCCTCCACAGTATCAAGGCCATCATCCTGTAATGAATAAGCCTTAACCTTATTAACAAGGCCTATACCCCTGCCTTCCTGGCTCATATATAAAAGAACCCCGCAGCCCTGATCGCTTATTTTCTTAAGCGCGTGATGTAACTGGTCTCCGCAATCACACCTCTTTGAACCAAATATGTCTCCTGTAAGACATTGAGAATGAACCCTTACAAGAACTCCGCTAATATCATTATGATCTATCTCACCTTTTACCAAAGCGACATGGTGATAATTATCTATCTTTGACTCATAGACATGTAATGTAAACTCACCAAACTGGGTAGGCAATTTTGTTTGCGCAAGATGCTTTACGAGCTTATCACACCTACGCCTGAATCCTATAAGTTCCTTTATGGAGCATATCTTTAAGCTATGCTCCTTGGCATATTCGAGTAATTCAGGCATTCGCGCCATTGTGCCATCATCATTCATTATCTCACATATAACAGCTGCCGGAGAGAGCCCAGCAAGTTTCGCAAAGTCAGTAGATGCCTCTGTGTGGCCAGCTCGTACCAATACGCCGCCTTCTTTTGAGCGTAGAGGAAATATATGCCCTGGACGCGCAAGATCTTCAGGCTTCGCATCCGGCGCTATCATAACCTTTATGGTTCGCGCTCTATCGTATGCGGATATCCCTGTTGTTATGCCTTCTGCCGCGTCTACCGAGATCGCCCATGCGGTACCATAGGGCGTATTTGAGCTATGTATCATCGGGTGTAGATCCAGTTTATCCATTAATTCGCCTTCAAGCGAAACGCAGACAAGGCCCCGGCCATATCTTGCCATAAAATTGATATTCTCCGGAGTCGCGAAAGAAGCGGCTACAACAAGGTCCCCTTCATTTTCACGCGATTCATCATCTACTACTATAACGACTTTGCCTTGCTTAATATCCTCTATTATCTCTGGTATTGTATTTAATTTCACTTTTATCGCCCCTTAAATATAAAAATCCCGAAGTATAAACTTCGGGATAGAAAATAACAATAAAATATCTCCTCTTCTCTCATCTAGACTATACTATTGGCAAAGGAATCACACCTTTTCTGCTCTTATTAGGGAGCTCGTCGGCTTTACGACCAGTAGGGAATCACACCCTATCCCGAAGACTTGATGAGTATACCACAATCCTTAAATCTGTCAAGCGAAAACAAAAAAGTTATTTGTAATCTCTCATCCGCCACTCTCCTCTAAGCTAAAAGTTTCGTAGCAACTCTCTCTTAGCTAGATAATCTAGGCGTGTCTTGCAAGTGCGCCCTTAATCAAGAACTGTTCTGAAAGTAAGCTTTTGAGTAATGCAGCAGAACCTCTTTATTGCAAGCGAGCCCACCTGCCAGCGAGGCAAGCATGGTTCCCTGCGCTTTATTTTACAATGAAAAACAGCAGGGGGAGCGAGCAACAACGCGGAGTACAATTTTCTACGCTGGAGGAAATTGTACGTTCCTGCTCCGACTGCTGCTGAACTATCTCATAGCATCTTAAAGATAAAAAAAACAAGAGTAAAGATTGCCGCATGCTTTGGGTAATTGTAGCAGGGCCTTTTTGTTACGAATGGCACGGTTTTTCCACGCTTCCAAGTTTATATGAATGAGTAACAAAGTGGAGTGAAAAAAACCTCGCTGTGGTTTTTGAGCGTCCCTACGAAATTAGCCCAAAGTGTACGGGAATTAGCAACTAAATTGCTTCATAATCGATGTGCGCCATAAACCAAAACGATTTCAAGGCCCTCTTTAATAATTGCAACTTGACAATAACAGACATCGTTATATAATAATCCTTACTATGGACAATAAAATAGAACAACTAAAAGCTGAGTTACAAAAAACCAAATCCGAGCTTTGGTTCCTGTACGCGATATCTAATGCCATGAGAACCACATTAAACCTCCCTGAGGTGCTCTATGTCATATTAAGCGCTGTAACATCCCATGAAGGCCTTGGCTTTAATAGGGCGATGCTTTTTTTGGTAAACAAGAGCCGCTCCGCGCTTGAAGGTGTTATGGCCATAGGATCTACTAATGCCGAAGACGCATACGCTATATGGAAAAAGATCGAAGAAGAGAAATTAAGCCTTGAAAGAATTGTAGATATGTTTCACCGTATCGATAGCCATGTAGTAAATGCGCCTTTGAATAATATCGTTAAGAAAATAAGGCTTCCGTTAAACGAGAATAGCGGGATACTCGCTATGTGTACGCTTGAAGGCATGAATTTCGATATCGCATCCAGGGAAACAAGAGACAGTATCTCTGATCCAATTCTTGATAAACTTAATATAGATCTCTTCGCGGCAGTGCCTCTTAAGGGAAAGCATGAAATCCAAGGCGTTCTCGTTGTAGATAATATGGTAACAAAAAAACCTATTACCAAAGACGATATCCGCATACTCACTATGTTCGCGAATCAGGCGGGCCTCGCTATAGAAAATGCCCACCTCTATGAAACTACAAAATTCCAGGCACATACCGATTCCTTAACAAGATTATGGAACCATGGATATTTTCAGAACAGCTTAACCAAGGCTATAAAAACAGCCAGATTGCAAAAATCTACCGTCTCACTCGCGATGATAGACCTGGATAACTTCAAGATATACAATGATATTCTTGGTCACCAAAAAGGCGATGCTGCCCTGCGTGAAGTTGCGTCTATCCTAAAAAAAAGTACTCGCAGTCAGGATCTTGTCTGCAGGTATGGCGGCGAGGAATTTGCGGTTATAATGCCCGGCATGGGCAAAGATAGCTCTCTTACTGCTGTCGAAAGGCTAAGGCAGGCAATCGAAAAAACTTTTAAGCGCATAGAAAAAAAGCGTTCATTTCCGCCACTAACAATAAGTTCAGGGCTGGCGTCTTTTCCCAATGATGCGCAAAAAAAAGAAAACCTCATCAAAAAAGCTGACGAAGCCCTCTATAGCGCTAAACATACCGGAAAAAATAAAGTAAGCTGCTGCTAAACCTTGCCATCTACTACAGGTTCTTCAAAAGCCTGCGTTGTAATCGGTTCTGTTGCGGAATCTTTTAGTCTTTTCGCTGTTAACTCTTCAGATGTCCTCTTCCTGTCCGCAATCTTCTCATCATCAACAAGCTGTACCGATACTATCTTAGATATGCCTGATCGCTCCATTGTAATACCATACATGATATCGCAAACAGAGATGGTCTTTTTATTGTGCGTAATTATGATAAATTGCGTTGTCTTTATAAACTCCTGCAGCATCCTGCTAAAACGATCGATATTTGCTTCGTCTAAAGGCGCGTCGATCTCATCTAAGATGCAAAATGGCGTTGGCCTTACTTTAAAAAGCGCAAAAAGTAGCGCAACAGAGGTAAGGGCCTTCTCACCTCCTGAGAGGAGTGAGATAGATTGAAGCTTTTTGCCCGGAGGACGAACTACTATCTCAATGCCGCTCTCTAATATATCTGCCTGATCCATAAGGAAAAGCTCTGCAGTGCCGCCTCCAAAGAGGAGCTTAAAATATTCTTTAAAGGCAACTTGGATCTGTTCGAATGTCTCTATAAACATCTTTCTTGTTGTGCGATTTATCTTATTAATAGCCTTATGAAGAGATTCTTTCGCGCTTAAGAGATCTTCCTGCTGACTGCTTAAAAAATCATACCTATCCTGCAATTCCTTATGCTCCTCTATCGCTACAAGATTTACATGGCCCATCTTCTCGATCTTTGCCTTCAAAGACTCTACCTCCTCTGCCATCTGCTGAAAGTCTTCGGTCCCCTCAAATACAACCTGTTCCTGATCAAGATCGATCTTATACGCTAACTCCACCTTCTCTTTTATGCTGTTGGCCTTATATGTAAGTTCACTTATATTCAAATGAAAATTTGATATGCTACTTCTAACTTCATCGAGATTTTTTTGCATATTATGGGTCTTGCTCTCCCTCTCTTCTACCTGAATATATGCCGCGGACCTTTCTTTCTGCAACTTTTCAAGCTCGCTGTTAACAACAGCGAATTTTTCCGCTAATTGACCGTTCTCTTTATCCGCGTATTCTATATCAGCTGTTAAAGATGCGGCCTTGGCATGTGCCTCTTGGAGCTGATTTTTTCTTTCTGATATTGATGTGTCCTCGTTCTGCAATGACTCTCTAAGCATATTTAGTGACGCATTCTGTGAATCATATTTCTCCGCGACAAGTGACATCTGAGTCCGTAGTTCTGTAAGATAGACTACGGACTTCTCTTTCTCTGTAGCCTGCAAGACAATAGTCTCCTGATTCTGGCCTATAAAGGCTTCTATTCTATTCTGCTCTGATTCAAGCTCAGTTAACTCTATGGCGAATGTCTCTTCTTGCTGCTTAAACGTAGTCTCTTCTTCTGCCGTCTCATCTAATTCAAGCTCTATGAGATCCAATTCCTCCTGCAATTTACTTTTTTGATCGTTAACCTTTCTCTTCTCAGACTCTTTCTCATGAAGTTTTATCTCTTCTTTTTTCGCTACTTCTTCCTGGCTTGAAACATCTTTCTTCATCTGCTCAAGCCTGAATGCCATGGCTGAATGCTCTTTTTCGTAATCAAGGATCCGGCTCTTAAGGCTATCTACTTCTGCTTCAAGTTCTCTTATCTTCGCGTCTCTACCTATTATACTTGTATATTCATCCGCAAAATTTGATCCGCCGGAATAGATAATTCCGGCCTTCATGTCACCTTCTTCAGTAACTAATATCGCGGAAGAGTCTCTGCGCTCTAAGCCATCAGATATAGACCCTACCAAATATGTTTGCCTTAAAAGATAATTTAATATATGCCTGCCCTCGTCTCTTGAGCCTATTAATTGAGATAGTTTTTTTGCCTCATCCATTGGGGGCGGAATACTATCCACGCTTGAATCCATAGGGATATCTTCCGATACTATGAACTGCGCCCTGCCTTTTTTGTTTTCTTTAAGAAATGTCAGCGCTGCTTTACGTGCCGCTGCGTTCTTTACGATTATCGCTTGGCTCTTTTCACCCAAAACAGATTCCAGTGGCCTAATAAGGCTTTCCTTCGCTTCTATCATATCAGCTACAATACCTACAAAAAGCTCTTTCTGTTCGGGGTTATTCTCTATAAACTCCATGTAGGCCTTTACCCCTTCGGAAAAACCTTCCTGATTTTGCTTAAGATCTTGCAAAACCTCTAGCTTTGAACCGGATGAAGCAAACTTCTGTTTCATCTTATCTATTATATCTGTCTTCTCCTTAAAATTAATGCCAAGTTGTGTAAACGCGTTTTTGAGTGAGTGTAAAAGCTGTAAGACATTTTCTAAAACTTTTCTCTGTTCTATAAGCGCGGTTTCGGCAGTCTGCAAACTAGTCTCAACCAAATCCTTATCATTTACAATCTTATCTTTCTCAATACCTAATCTGCGATTACGCGATAAAGTAGCGGCAATACCTGCTGAAACCTTACTCAATTCATTCCTGACCCTTGACTGGTGTGACGCGTTCTCCATAACAGAGACCTTGCTATCTGATAGGGCCTTTTCGCACTCTTTTATAGTTTGTGTTATTTTTGTTAACCCTTCTTCTGTTTGGGTTACTAGCGTTTGTTTCTTCTCACGCTCGTCATCTATCAAGTTAAACTCGTACTCTACGGAAGATATCTTTTGACGCATCTCAGATGTCCTTCTAGATATCTCTTCTACCTCTTTTGTCAGCGACTCAGAACGCTGCTTCAATTCCTCTATGCGCTCGGTATTTACCCTTATGCTGTTTTTGCTCATCTCTATCGCGCCTGAGATCTCAGACGCGGACTGCCTTGTCTGCGCTATATTATCGTCCAGAGAATTTATCTTATCACGATATATACGCAACTCATCCTGTTGCAAATTAAGCTCCAGAGAAAGGTGCCCTTCTTTTTGCTTAAAAGATCCTGTGCTCTCCTTCTTGCTCTTCTCCTGCTCTCTAATTTCGCTGTATTCATGTAAGGTCAATTTGATATCGAGATTCTTCAATAAATCAAATTGCACACGAAATTTCTCCGCCTTCTGGGCCTGTCTCTCGATAGAATTTATCTGGCGTCTTACTTCGTTTACAATATCAGCGATCCTTACAAGGTTGTTATCTGTATGCTCTAATTTATTCAGCGCCTCTTTTCTCTTTGTCTTATATTTTGTAATACCGCTTGCTTCTTCAAATATCTCACGACGGTCCTCCGGTTTCGCATGAAGCACACGGTCCATCTTGCCCTGCTCGGCTATAGAGTATGAACTTACACCAATACCTGTACCGGCTAGAAGCGCTGTTATATCTTTAAGTCGTACCTGTGTCTTATTTAAGAGATATTCACTCTCGCCGGAACGAAATACTCTCCTTGTTATAATAACTTCGTCGTAATCAACTGGAAGTACGCGATCAATATTTGAGAATGTAAGAGAGACCTCAGCAAGATTAACCGCCTCTGTACTATCGGTACCATTAAAAATTATATCCTCCATCTTTGAACCACGCAACTCCTTGGCGCTCTGTTCGCCAAGAACCCACTTCATGCTATCACTTATATTGGATTTTCCGCAGCCATTAGGGCCTACTATAGCCGCGACACCGGGCTCAAAACTGAGGGTTGTCTTATTAGCAAAAGATTTGAATCCATGTAACTCAATTTTTTTAAGGTACAATTGTTACTCCTTCCGATTTATTAATATATTACGTCTCTGTATACTAAAAAACCTGCTTATCCGGCAGGTTTTTTCCGACGCAGAACAGGCGTATATATAAAATTACCTGCCCTAGATTCAGACGAATGCAACCCCACCGATATAATTATTATTACAAAATATCGACGGATTGTCAAGATTAAACAATATGATTTTGGGGATTTTTTTCGCTGTAAATGACTATTAAGATAGAATGGATTTGATTTTTTTGGTAAGAGCCGGTATTATTTCGAATAAATCACCCACTATACCGAAGTTTGCAACCTGAAAGATCGGTGCGTCAGGATCTTTATTAATAGCTATGATTATATCAGAAGAGGACATTCCCGCCAGATGCTGTATCTGCCCTGAAATCCCGCATGCTATATATATTTTTGGACAAACTGTCTTGCCTGTCTGTCCAACCTGGTGTGAATAAACTATCCAATCAGCATCTACGGCAGCTCGCGAAGCACCCACCGCACCGCCTATCGCATCCGCTAACTCATGTAGGAGAGCAAAGTTCTCTGGCTTGCCCAGGCCCCTGCCGCCTGATACGATGATGTCTGCCTCAGATAGATTGACACTCTGGCCTTCCTCCTCCATAACGCTAATGACCTTTGTTCTTGATGATAATACACTATCACCATAAGATTTTTCTATAACTTCTCCGCTCCTTGCGGTATCGACTTCAGCCTCCTTCATAACCTTATGTCTTACTGTTGCCATCTGTGGCCTATGTTTTGGACAGATAATAGTAGCCATTATATTACCGCCAAAAGCAGGGCGTGTCTGCAAAAGAAGTGCCTTTTCCTGATCTATATCAAGGCCCGTACAGTCTGCTGTCAATCCGGCATCGATTTTTACAGCAACCCTTGCTATCAATGAACGCCCTGTCGAAGTAGCGCCGCATAAGACAACCTCCGGCTTATACTCATTGATAAGCTCTATGAGAACCTTGGAATAAGGTTCACTCTGATACTGCAAAAGCTTTGGGGAATCTACAAGGTATACCTTCTCAGCGCCGCGATGTATAAGCTCATCTGTTTTTGCCTGCATATCCTTGCCCAAAAGTACAACAGAGAGCTCAGCGCCTAATTTATCGGCAAGCTCTCTGCCTTTTCCCAGAAGCTCGTATGTAATACTCTGTATATTGCCCTTATACTGCTCTGCCACAACCCAGACACCTTTATAGGCCGTGATATCCTGCGCAATTACCTCATCTTTTCTTAAGAGTATCGCTTCAAACTTGCATGAATCAACACATCCGCCGCATAGAGTACATTTATCAAAATCTATAACAGCGAGATTTCCATCCATAGATATAGCGCCAAAAGGACATGACTGCAAACATGCCTGGCAACCAACACACTGTTCTGTAATTATCTCTATGCCCATGATTATATCTTACTTTTACATTCGTCTTTAAGGACTTCTACTAGCTTATCGACTATCTCTTCTGTCGAACCTGTAAGCATCTGGCCTCCTTCTCGCGGAGGAGGGGTAAATATTTTAACAACCTGTGTAGGTGAGCCATTTAACCCCAATGACTTTTCATCAGCATCAATATCTTTAGCAATCAGAGTCCTTATCTGCGCGGATTTGGACCTCATCTTACCCTTTAGTGACGGTATGCGCGGATCATTAATCTCTTTAACGACCGTAAACAAGACAGGCAAAGGGGCCTCAACGACCTCATAACCTTCCTCTGTCATGCGCTCTACCCTGGCATATTCCGTAGTCACCTCTTCTATCTTCTTTACATATGTAACCTGCGGAATATCAAGATGCATTGATACTCCGGGGCCTACCTGAGCTGTATCGCCATCCGCAGCCTGTTTGCCACAAAATATAATATCAAACTTACCTATCTTTTTTATGGCGCATGCTAGGGTATAGCTTGTTGCCCACGTATCACTTCCCGCAAAGGCCCTGTCTGAAACAAGAACAGCTTCATCCACACCCATAGATATAGCCTCACGAAGAGCGGCATCTGCCTGTGGAGGCCCCATTGTAACGGCGATCACACTTCCCCCGAGCTTCTCTTTGGTGCGTACCGCCTCTTCGATAGCATACATATCAAAGGGGTTTATAATAGACTCTACGCCTTCACGGATCAAGGTGTTGGTCTGAGGATCTATCTTTACATTAGCGGTATCTGGTACCTGTTTTATACAAACGATTATATTCATATTCTCTGCTATTTCTTAAGCATCTCCTTAATCATCTCCGATGCTATTATTCCCCGCTGTATCTGATTAGTACCTTCGTATATCTGCGTGATCTTCGCGTCACGCATATACTTTTCTACCGGGTACTCACGCATATAGCCGTATCCACCAAAAATCTGAACAGCATCTGTTGTGACCTTCATCGCGACATCTGAAGCAAAAAGCTTTGACATCGCGGATAATTTTGATATATCCTTTGCTCCGGAATCTATCAACTT
Source organism: uncultured Planctomycetia bacterium (assembly GCA_964634945.1). Lineage (GTDB taxonomy): Bacteria > Omnitrophota > Gorgyraeia > JABMRG01 > JABMRG01 > JAUVHV01. The sequence goes on from CAZWMG010000011.1 coordinate 41,765, forward strand.
AGCGGTAGAATAAACAAGCGCTCGCGCAGCCTCTACCTGTGTACCCATATCAGCAAGCATGAACTGCACCCCCTGAAAACTCGATACAGGCTTTCCGAACTGCACACGCTCCTTAGCGTATTTTAACGCGTGGTCAAGCGCGCCCTGGGCAATGCCTACTGCCTGCGCGCCTATCCCCGGACGTGATTTATCAAATGTCTTCATGGCTACTATAAATCCTAAGCCTTCTTTGCCGAGTAGATTTTCCTTGGGGACCTTGCAGTTTGTAAATATGAGCTCTCTTGTCGCGGAACTCCTTATGCCAAGTTTCTTCTCCTTTTTACCAAATTCAAAACCAGGCGTGCCTTTTTCCACTATAAAAGTACTTGCGCCACGGCTGCCCTTTGATTTGTCCGTCATAGCTACAACAGTGTATGTCTCTGCTTCACCGCCGTTTGTGATCCACTGCTTTACACCGTTTAGAACGTAATAATCGCCATCTTTCGTAGCAGTAGTACTTAAAGCGCCCGCGTCACTTCCCGCGCCAGCCTCTGTTAATCCAAAAGCAGCCAATTTCTTACCACTGGCGATATCAGGAAGATACTTCTTCTTCTGCTCTTCTGACCCATAAAGTATAATCGGATATGATCCTAGCGCGCTTGCCGCATAGCTAACCGCAATACCGCCACAGGCCTTTGAGAATTCCTCTGTAGCTATACAGAGTTCTGTCACGCCGCCGCCCATACCACCATATGCCTCTTCTATATAGATACCCGAGAGGTCACTCTCCGCTATAACCTTGAGTATTGACCAAGGAAACTCTTCTTTCTCATCATGCTCAGCAGCAACAGGGCGTATCTTCTCATCAGCTATCTGACGCGCCAGATCCCTAATCATTTTCTGCTCTTCAGTCAATAAATAATCCATTTTTTCTCCTTTGGATAAAATAAAACGGATAGCATATAGTAGAATCACCTAATTCACTATCTGCTACCCCTGCCTGCCTACCATAAGGCGGACCTGTCAACATCAGAAAAGAACTGTCTACTAATAAGTAAGTGTTATCTGCTACTTAAATAATCTTTTTTATCGCGATTGTAGCGTTATGTCCGCCAAAACCGAAACTGTTAGATATGGCTATGTCCATCTCAACCTCTCTGGCTTTGTTGGGCACATAGTCCAGATCGCAATTCGGATCAGGGTATTCATAATTTATAGTAGGCGCAATTATATTATTAGATAATGATAAAACCGTAGCCGCGAGCTCCGCGCCTCCGGCAGCACCAAGCATGTGGCCTGTCATGGATTTCGTGGAACTGATTGGTATTTTTTTAGCATGTTCACCAAATACAGATTTAATAGCCTTTGTCTCCATAGCATCATTAAGCATAGTTGATGTTCCATGTGCGTTTATATAAGTTACATCTTTCGGATTAATAGACGCGTCCTTTAAGGTCTCCTGCATACATCTTATAGCTCCTTCCCCGTTCGGGTTAGGAGCTGTCATGTGGTAAGCATCACAACTCATGCCATAACCTATAACTTCCGCGTAGATCTCAGCGCCTCTTTGCTTAGCGTGCTCATATTCCTCTAAAAGAATAATGCCTGAGCCTTCTGCCATTACAAAACCGTTTCTTTGAGCGTCAAATGGCCTTGATGCCTTCTGAGGGTCATCATTTCTTGTTGATAACGCCCTTGCCGCGCAAAAACCACCGATACCCATGGGGCTTATAGCTGCTTCACTTCCTCCTGCAAACATGATCTCGGCATATCCATGTTGTATAATCCTCATTGCCTCACCTATACAATGATTACCAGAGGCACAAGCGGTCACAGAACATGAATTAGGGCCCTTAAGCCCAAGATTGATTCCAACCATGCCTGATGCCATATTAACAATAATCATAGGGATAAAAAACGGGGATACGCGGGAGGGCCCATCTTTGATAAGTATTTGGTGCTCTTTCTCAATAGTATGTATACCCCCTATTCCGGATCCTATAATAGATCCTGCCCTATAAGGATCTACAGCAGAAAAGTCAATACAAGAGTCCTCTAGTGCCATCTTAGCTGCGGCAACGGCAAATTGAGTAAACCTATCGCTCCTCTTGATATCCTTTTTAGACATATAAGGGGTAAGATCGAAATCCGGCACTACTCCCGCAATGCGGGATGTATATGCAGAAGCATCAAAACTGGTTATCTCTGTTACACCGGATCTCCCGGATTTCAGAGCTTGCCAATAATTATCTTTACCATTGCCTATTGGAGATACTATACCAAGGCCTGTAATTACTACGCGTCTTTTCATGTATGTATTTGCGGGGATTTAGATTAGCTCTTTGCGGAGACTTTGCTCTCAATATATTTGATAGCTTCGGAAACCTTGCTCATCTTTTCTGCGTCTTCATCTGGTATCTCAATACCAAATTCTTCTTCAAGCGCCATAACAAGCTCTACTGTATCAAGAGAGTCAGCACCTAGATCATCAATAAAAGACGCTTCTGCAGTTACCTCATCAGGCTTAACACCCAACTGTTCTGCAATTATAGATTTTACCTTTTCATCTGTTGCCATATTACTTCCTCCTTTTCTTTTGCTTTTACTGTCATTCTGAGGCGCAGTCGCCTGCCCGCCTACGGCGGGAAGAATCTAGCTTTTAGATCCCTGCCTACCGGCAGGCAGGCTTCGAATACTCCATTTTGTCGTATTCTCAGGATAAACTCACATATATGAGTTACGTCTCTTTGGATCCTTCTGATGCTTCGCATCCTCAGGATAAATTCGCCCTATGCAATTTATCTCGCACGTTGCGCTCCATAAATTGTAGGCTCACTTACATTACCATGCCGCCATCAACCTTTATCACCTCACCGGTTATATAAGATGAGGTATCGCTAACCAGAAACAGCACAAGATCAGCAACATCTTTTGCCTCCCCAAGAGATCCAAGAGGTATAAGCTTCAACATCGCGTCTTTTTGATCTTCTGTAAGCTTATCTGTCATAGGGGTTTGTATAAAACCCGGGGCAATTGCATTAACATTGATGGACCGCGAAGCTAACTCCTTTGCACTACTCTTGGTAAGCCCTATAAGCCCTGCCTTACTTGCCGCATAATTGGCCTGACCCGCGTTACCCATAATTCCGATAATTGAAGCGATATTAACAATCTTGCCATAGCGCTGTTTAATCATCGGCCTGCAAACCGCCTTTGTAAAATTAAAAGCGCCTTTTAGGTTTACGGTAAGAACTGCATCCCAGTCAACTTCTTTCATGCGCATCAGCAATGTATCCCTGGTAATGCCAGCATTGTTGACGAGTATATCAATTTTACTAAATTTGTCAAGTGTTTTATTAGCCATATCCTCACACGAAGCGGTTTTTCCTACATCAACAACCTCTATCAGACACTCTCTGCCTAGGGCCTCTATCTCGGATTTAGCCTGTTCAAGCGCGTCTTTATCTATATCGCATATTGCTATATTCGCGCCTTCACCGGCTAAAGCAAGAGCTATCTCTTTTCCGATGCCCCTTGCCGCTCCTGTAACTATGGCTACCTTCTGATCTAATTTCATAATATAATATGATTAACACATTAAATGGTACATAGTCAAGTAAAATCTTACAGATTTAGAATATTAATTCTGATAGACCTGCTCCCAGTCGCTGAGTTGTCCATCCTTATTGAAGAAGAAATATATCTTTTCACCCTTAAAAAAAGTAGATGTTGGTGGCTTGTAGACCCATCTTAAGCCATTATCTGCCTCTACTACGGGATTACCGCACTGTTTTATTAGGTCATCTCCTGAAAGGCCCTCTGCTATATCAGGCCCCTGGATAAACTCTTTTGCCTTTTGGTAATTCTCCCCCTCTACCTTCTTTTCCTTGGCCATCCTATCCATGCTGGCAGATAGGCCCGTAAGCTTTCTTATCTCGCCAGCCGCAAAAAGGGGCTTGATAGCTATACATATAAATACAAAAAGGATTGTTATGGAAACGGCTATCTGTCTCATATGGAAGGTTATTCTATCATTATATGGGCTAATTATCAATAGAAAAATATCTGGAATATCAGGATTTTATCTGAGAGGGAATAAGCCACTAATAGGGTTTTAAGCGGCTGATTTTATAGCAGAGAGCCTCTTCTTATCGCTTCTTAGTAAATCAGCGACACCTGTCTCGCTAGCCTTATCTAAGGGCCATACCTTAATATCGCCATTGTCGAATATTAACTGGAACGATCCGGCACCTCTAATTAACTCAATGTCCTTGCTTGTCAGTGTGGCATTTGCGCGATCACGTTCGTTAATTAAGCGCGATATTGTGTTACCTATAGAATAGTATTCTATCAAAGCTCTAACAATATTGTCAGTGAAATCCATGATCTCTAATGTTATCAATGCTTTTTCTTTAATAAGATCTACATCCTTGATATTGACATCAAGGCCTTCCAATCTTGTGTCTATCATATCGAGCACTATTGACCTCAATAAAGCTGACCTCTCGTCCCTTGAGAGAACATCCAGAAGATAAGCAAGCACATCTCCATATCTCTCTGCCTGTTTTGTCTGAATGCGCCTCTTAGAACAATGGTATAGAAATGAGTTAAAACCTTCCTTGCTTGAGCGCACTCTCCTGAATGAATCAAGAAAAGATAAGAGGCTCTTTTTTGTATCAACATCCAGACTAAGCTTCCACTCCGCTGTCGGGTATTTCTTGTACTTCCATACAAAACCTTCATTACCTGTGGATTGTGACATCTTTTCAATAGCGTTATTAGCTATGAAGCGCTTTATCAGGCCCGTAAGATTCTCACGTTTCTTAATAATATCTCTCCATATATGTATATGAGCGCGGGCCTGTGACCTTTCCATGTCGACACGATATGAATTTGCCAGAACATCAAAAATCAGCCCCCTTCTATCTCCTTCATTCTTATAGGTTGTTCCGATAGATATGATTGATTTTAAAAGACTGGCCGCGCTTGGCCTTCTTTCCCCTAGTTTCTCGTTGCTTCTTTCATTAGAAAGAGGGGAATACAACACAAGATAGCCATTTGTTATTATATACTTGCCGTTTTCTAAACCTGACTCAATATCATCATATGCAATATCCTGACTAAGTACATCTATGGATCCCCTTGTCTCTGTATCTATAATATCAAACAACTCCGGCATGGCTCCACCGAATACACCTATAAGCGCTGCCGCGTTTGTTACGCCTTTCATCATACTTGTCGCGGATGCCTCAAGAAATTCATCTGAGAGCATTATTGTTGCCGCTACACCCTTAAAAATATTAGGCGCGTCAGCGATATTATAATTCTCAATAAAGGCTATCCTATCCTCCAGTCCGAGCCTCTTGGCGATATGCTTTAACTCTTTTTCAAAAAGATATCTTACTCCAGAATCAAATATCCTGCCTCCTATTATAAGCATTGTACCGGATGATTTGAATTCATCAAGAGCCTCTTTATCCGCTTCAAAATATCTTAACATCTCAAGATATTTATCCGGACCCTTATACACAACCTGTCTCCTTACATTTGCTATCATAGGGGCGCTTAGGACAGATTCTATAAGTCTAGCGAACTTTCTGTGTAAGTTGGGCCATGATCTACTGTGCCCTGATAACCCCCTATATATAAAGGCTCGATACTGATCTAAAATCTTGTCTATATCTTTTAATTCTAATCCTGAATCTTTAAGTATCTCATTTAACCAATTGCTTCCACCCATATCCTGTCTCTGGGTCTTATAAAGCATGTTAAGCAACTCTAATGAATATAAGACCTTTATCATTTCAAATCTTTTAAGAAATGACGTTTTATTTCTTTTTGATTTATCAAGAACTGAATAAAACTCTCTATCATCTACTATTTTATCGAGGCCTAGCTTATCCTTATATTGGTTAATAAGCATCCTAACCTCTTCCCCCTGCCACTGGTCTAATAGCGCACCATTTGTATTTCGCATACCATCGTCTGAATGTTGCGCTATCTTATGCCGATAAGACCGAAATATCTTATCCTTTAGTACGCCTGTGTGCTCATATAGCCCCACACCTGATATGGCGTCCGCTGTCAATGAAGCATATTCTGCTATGTTTATTCTCCCGTCAGTTACAATGAGTTCTCTTATTGACTCATCAAACCCCATAAGACTAAAAGCGTATTCAGGCGGCTTGTGCATGCCGGGCTCCCAGACTGTGTGGTTTATATGATGCCTTATAGTATTTGGAAATTGTTTTTTAGGAAGAGCTACAACAACTTCATTCTCAACAAACAATATATTCCTTTTAACGATATCTTGTTTCTGTAATATTTTAAGCAGGCATTGTTGAGCTTCATTAAATACAACCATCTGGAAGTCTCTAAAATCATTATCAGGATACACCTGGTCAAATATGTATTCCTTGGTACCACCATCATTGAGATAATAAGCATCCAGATAATAAATCGGTGCATTACCATATTTTGTAACTGTCTCATATACGTGCGTATGAATAGTTCGGCCAGCAATATCTTTTGCTCTCGCGCTATTAACGTGTTCCATAAATTCCTGCGAATCAAATGTAAGGTCGAATGATATGCCTGTATTATCTAAGACATTTTTTATCTTACCCCCGAGGCTCTTTCCATCCTCTGGAGCGGGCATGCCAGGCTGCATCTGGCCCGTTTCCTTATCATAATGAACCACATCACCTTTAATATAACTGTTATATAGAGGGTTAATTGAAACAACGTCAACACCATTCTTCTTCCATGCGCAAGGCAGATCATGCATAAGAGCACCTAAACCTCCTGTCATGGTAACCTGCGCTATAAACCGGGCAAAATTATCATCCTCCATAATTAGCTTTTCAAGTAGCCCCCTATCAAGGCCCGCCTCAAACTGCAGGCTTACTACTGTATAATCATTAAGCTCCGGGGCTTGCTGATTTACATAACTATGAGCACTATTAGCTGACTCATCATATTCTTTCATGCGGGATAAGAGCTCTTGCCTTATCTCATTCTGAGGCATATCAGTAGGATCAGACTGACCGGATGAAGAAGCCTTATCAATGGTATCATTTGAAATTGCGACAGGCCTGAGAGCGCTATGATCTGCTTTTTGAGTATAAGCTGTCGCTGAAAAAGATATGCCTGTATGAGATAATGCGGTGATTAGGATAATTATAAGACTTCTTTTTATTATTGCCCTACACATAAATAAACCCCCTCGTTGATTGCCAGGGGGTTTTTCATGTCTTATTAATAGAAATATACCACTATATCATCATAATGTCAATACAGTAAGTATGCAAAAACATAAAAAAACTCATTACAAATTCTCTGACAGGTACCCTCCGGTAAGTCCATCGATATTCGCTGTGAGCTCATCAAATCGTAGCTGCTTAAGGGCTCTTTTACTGCTATCCTCTGTTGGATCTCGCGAAAGTTCTACTTGAAGCCTCTTTCTCTCAAAATAGAGCTTTGTCACTTCATCAAGTACATCATTTCTAAGCTGTACCATAAGACGGGAACGCACATCAATATTAGTCTGATCGTCATTCCAGATAAGCTCTCCAAGGTCCCACGAAAGATCGACTCCCCATCCGAAGCTCCTCTCTCGCGGGCCTTCAATATAGAAGTCAGGATCGTTAGTCCCTCCTCTATCGAGATCTATGGTTCTGTCTATATCTCTGTCAAACCCAAGGCTTACCTTTGGCAACAACGCCTTATGCTGAGCTGATCTACGCATCCACCTTATCTTATCAGGTGAGACTTCCGCATAATCAATAGTAGCCTGCTGTATCTCTAATATACCTGGTTCTTTATTGTAGGTAGCGCTGCACTCTTTTCCATCATCTCTGCTCAGATTAATATTCGCCTTATCTAATTCAGCCCTGAACAATCCTCTATCTGTCGCGGCATAGATAACCCCCTTGGCAGAAGAGGCATCAATCATATTTATTCTTAAGGTAGTTAATCCGCCTGAGATGCTTCTCCACATATCTGCCTTACCGCTATACTCAAATACGCCTTTCTCTGTTGCCACAAAAATTCTCGCGTTAAAAGCCAAAACAACCTCTACCTGCCTAGTCAATAACCCTTCGCAAGTGATTATTTGCCAGTCTCGCGCGCCTAAAAGGGAAGTATATAGGCCATAATCAGTAGCGAGGTAGACCCTCTTGCCGTCAATCGCCAAATAGTTAAGCTCGCTATGCTCTTCTTCTTTATCTGTATTAGCACTATATATATCCTGGGCTATTTCATTGTACGCCTTTGCCACATATATCCTGTCCCATGTAATATGGTCTTTCTTAGTATAATAGACACCATCGATCGCGCTTGCGTAGAAATAATTCTCACCTACTGCTATGGAACGTATCTGCTTGTTAATAAAGGTCTTTTCTGCGACCCAGCTCTTTGCCCTATCATGGCTTATAAAAAGCCCTCTCCCTGTGCCTATCAACATCATATCGCTATCCGGACTAATCTCAATACAATTTACATGCCTCTGCAGATCATCCATGCCCTTAAAAACTCTGTGCCAGGTTTCGCCTTCATCCTGGCTCATATACAACCCATCAGATGTAGCAGCAAATACATTGGATGTATCCTTCATATCATAAGAGATGCAATTTATGCCTTTTCTTTCCCCTTTTAGCACTAATACCCTTGTCCAATTAGCGCCTGAATCAGTACTCTTATATATGCTTCTCTTTGCTCCCGCAAATACAATATTGGACCTACCCCTAAACGCGCATATGGCCGTTACTCTATTTTCGTCTATTCCATTATCGGAATCATGCCATAAAAATTCTGTATCAGCAAAACCTCCTGGACCAAAAGAAATATAAAAGAGTAAAATTAACAGACCGCTAATCCATCTTTTAAACCTTATAAATCTTGGGTCAATATATCTACGGCATTTCTTTTTACTATCTCTCTTTTGTTTTTTTCTCATCATTGATCCTTCTCTTTTATTCTTCATAACAATCTATTCCTATCATGATTTTAAAGCTGTCGTATATGGCAAATCCTCTAACCCCCCTGCCTTGAGGCACAATCCGCGGCCCCAAGACTGTAATCCCCCACAGCGCAAAACAGGGAGGCATAAGTTCTTATATCAATAATTTGACTATTTGTCAACATAAATTTCATTAAATATCAAATTAGTATCTGTTTTTTGCGGTTTCGTCAAATTCTTCTTGACATTGTGTCGCTTATCCGCTATATTATTAACATGGATATTGCGAAAAAGATACGCACCCTGCGCAAAGAGATGAAGATGACACTTAGAGAACTCTCTGAAGCAAGCAATGTCGCTCTTGCTACTCTAAGTAGGATTGAAACAGGTAAGATGATAGGAACTATAGAATCCCACCAATCAATCGCTTCCGCGCTTGGTAAAAATCTATCCCAACTCTACAGCGATACAGATATTGAGGAAAACCCTGTTGAATACCAATCTGTGAAGAATCGTACTGACCGATTTCTTCATAATGATAAAGCATCTTGCTATATGCTGACTAACAAGGTTTTATCTAAGAAAATGATGCCTCTGATGCTAAAGATAGCGCCGGGCGGCCAGAGCACAACAGAACAGCTTCCAAAAGATACTGAAAAATTCATATACCTGCTAAAAGGTAAACTTGCTATCACTACCAGCGATCAGACGCATACCCTGACAAAGGGTGAAACGCTATATTTTGACGCATCATCCTCCCACTACTTTAAAAACTTAAGTGCCGAAGAAACTCAGGCAATATGTGTTATTACCCCACCCGCCTTATAGGAGACTATTGTTATGAATAGCAATAAGATACTTGTATGTGATGATGAAAAAGGCGTCCGTGAATCGCTCAGGCTCATACTCTCTGATAAATACGATCTACTTTTTGCCGAAAACGGTAAAGAAACGATGGATTTGCTTCAAGACAATCCTGACATAAAAGCTATACTCTTAGATATTAAAATGCCGGAAATAAACGGCATGGATACATTAAAACAGATCAGAGCAAGTAACAATGATATAGCAGTCATAATTATTACCGGATATCAGAGCGTTGAGACCGCGTCACAATCCATAAATACAGGCGCGACTTATTATATAACAAAACCTTTTGAATCAAAAACCATAATCGATACTGTTAAAAAAGCCATATAGTCATTATGGGCCCCTATTACATAACCTCTCTGTTAACCTCCTTAACATCTCTTGGCTTAGGTTTCTTTGTATTCTTTAAGAACCCAAAGAGCCGGCTCCATTGCTCTCTCTTCCGCCTTAATGGAGCTGTTGCCCTGTGGAGCTTCTCTCTATTCCTTCACTACATAGCAAAAGACCACTCTTTGGCTATGATAACACTTTATATGCTCCACAGCGTTGTAGTCTTTATACCAACCTGCTATCTAGGATTTGTAACAGACCTCTTAAATGTAGATAAGAAAAATATTATAAAAACAGCTTATGCTATCAGCATAATATTTCTATGCCTAAGCTATACCCCTTATTTTATAACAGGCATAAGACCTAAACTCTTCTTTAGTTTCTACGCGACTGCGGGACCATTATACGCGCTCTGGATAACAGCTTATCTTGTGATTGCGGGTTATGGCATCTATCTGCTCATTAGCAATTATAGCGGCTCCTCACCTATAAAAAAGATTCAGATAAGATATGTCCTCTTCGCATCCTTAATCGGATTTGCAGGAGGCATGACAATTTACCCTCTCTTTTATGATATCCTAGTGCCACCATGGGGCGAACATATCATATTTCTTTATCCTATAATATTCTCTGTAGCGGTCCTAAAACATGATGCCCTTGAACTTAATATAGTAATAAGAAAGACTCTCATCTATTCAGTTTCAATTGTCCTGATAATGCTTGCGTATCTAGTAACAGTGCTATTATCGGAAAGGCTCTTGCGTAACGCGCTGGGATATCAATCAATATGGGTTACAGTGGCAGCTGCGGCAGGAATAGCGCTTCTTTTTAACCCGTTAAAAAACAGGGTCGAAACTATTGTCGAAAGATTTTACACACGTAATACGTATCAAAAACTTCAGAAGGAACTAATTGAATCGGATAAGTCCAAGGCGCTCGCGCAGCTCGCGGCAGGCCTTGCGCATGAGATACGAAATCCCTTAACCGCTATAAAGACCTTTAGCGAATTTTTGCCTGAAAAATATAATGACAAGGCCTTTAGGGATAACTTCTCCCAAATAGTCAAGGTTGAGGCACAAAGGATAGACTCCCTGGTAAGCCAACTCCTTGAATTCGCGAAACCATCTACTTTAAATATTAAGCATTGCGATATCCATGAAGCCTTAGACTATACCTTAAGCCTGCTCTCAGGAGATATTCTGAAATCTGAGATAAGAATTATAAAAAACTACGATAGGGCCTGCGATACCGTAGCCGCTGATCCGGAAAAACTCAAACACGTATTCTTTAATCTGATAAGAAACAGTATAGAGGCCATAAATAAGAATGGCAGGATTATCATCTCGACAAGATTATCAGGAAATTATTTTAACATAGAGATAAGCGACACTGGGTATGGCATAAAGAAAAAGGATTTGAACAAGGTATTCGAGCCTTTCTTCTCTTCTAAGGAGAGTGGTACAGGCCTTGGGCTCTGTGTGGTCCAGAGCATCGTTGCCGAACATGGCGGAAATATCTCCGCTAAAAGCGCTCCGGGGGAAGGCACGACTTTTACCGTATCCCTGCCATATAAACGATAAAAACTTTATGCAGCAGCGGCTATCGCCTTAGCTTTTTTATGATGCTTAAGCAACGCACCCTCATGGAGATTGAACGCATTATGCCCCTTAATTAATAAATGTTTTACCATGAATTCTCCCCCTGCTGTGCCATCCCATCCTGCAGAAGGTGCCCCGAGATTACCCTGTGAGATATTAACACCTCCTATTTTAAGATTAGAACTGCCATCGGGCAGATTTCTGGCTCTCTTTTCCCGCGCCGCAACCTCTTCCAATCTTCTCGTATATCCGTCAAAAAAACCATAATCTAAGGCGTCTGTATTATGCATAAAATCTTCTACTATATCCAAAATCTCATTTAGCAGGCCTTCGTTATATGGACCTTTGGCAGAGAGCATCACGCTATCTTCATCTTTTATTCTAAGAGTAATAAGTTTAAATTCTTTAGATAGATCAGAATATCCCTGTGTAAGCAATCTCATTACACCTATATCGATTTTGAGCCCTTTAGCCTTAACAGCCTTTGCAAATTTACTTAGATGAGTTGACGGACGTACGTGGATCCCAAGAGAGTTTTCTACTATAATCTCTCTCTGGACTGCGTTCATTCCTCCTTCAAGTGCATTGGCCTCTCCTGCTAAGGGCGGCTTGAAACTGCCTGGCAAAAGATAGGCGCCTTCTTTTTCAGGTTGGGGGCTATCATCAGATAGGCGTATAGCATTTTTCTGCGATGCTGCAATCTTATCCAATTTGTTGACATACTCTTCCCTATCATCAAATTTCAATGCGTCTGTATCCTGCAAAAAATCCTCTATCAAATCCAGGATGCTATTTAACGTATCTTTACTATAAGGGCCGTTTGCGGTCAGCTTCACTTTCTCCTTATCCAATATTCCAAGGCCGATAAAATCCGAAGCCCTTGACAGGTCGCTATCCTTTCCCGTACGTAAATTCATTATGTTTATATCTATTTTTAATCCATTTTCTTTTATGGATCTTGTAAAGAGCACAATATATAATAACGCATGTCTATGTGTTCCCAAAGAGCCATCCAAAACAGACTCCCGCTCAACAATATTATACTCTCCTACTAAGAGTCTCTTAAGATTGCCTGCTAAACCATTGTCTGTGCTTTTTAATATAAGCCTTGCAGCTATTGGCCTGAGGGTATCTATCGGCACAGCATGAAGGGATCTATTATCTCCCGCGCAGGTAAGTGCATAAATAATGATTATTATAAGTAGTATTATTTTTTTCATAAAAAAACTCTTCTAGGCTTAAGGGGCAAAAAAATAGACCTCTGGCTATTTCCCGCCAAAGACGGGCAGGTGCCAGGGGTCCTCTTATAAAAAATATTATATCACAAGATTATAATCAAGTCAAGTTTAAGCAGCACATATGTCAAGACGATATGTTAAGACCGGTTCTCAAGCACGGGTACCCGTGCTTGAGAACCGGTCTTGAAGCTATTCCTTATCCATAAGCTCTTTTACCTTCTTCTCTTCCCATTCCCTGCCTAAAAACTTCCCCTTGATAGTAAAGACATGTACAGCTTCAAAAAGTATAGCTATGCCCCAAAATATACTAACCCAGTAAAACCACAGCGCGTCAGGGCTTGTAATGAGATTAATAACGATAAGTATAAGATTTACCACGATATATGATATCAGGTTTGAGTAAAACCCCTTGAGCTGTCTTACCCTTTGCTGTGCCCTTTTAAGCTTATCATCTTCCATAATATCTCCTTTTTATTTTTATCTCCATCATAGAGACAATATCTGCTGGTAATATTGGATAAGATTTTGTAGAGAATTTATTAACAGGACTCCAAAGAGATAACTCACAATAACAACGGCCACGGATATAATAATCTTATTTCTGTTACTAAACCGTGGATTAAGCCATAAAAGAATAAGAACAAGTGGGCCTACACATAAAAAACCGATAACCAGCCAGTATGAGCTGAAGCACCACTTCTCCTTTGGCTTTTTATTTAAAAATTCACCGCAATATCTACATTTGATAGCTTCGTCTTTTATCTCTTCCACGCAATACGGGCAAAGCAATTAAAGCGCCTCCTTTTATTAGAGTCTAATGACATAAATGACTATAAAGCTTAGCAATAAAATTAATATAAGAGCAGTCGCTACATGAGAATACCTGATATCGCTTAGGAAGCCTATTCTACGGTTTAAAAACTCCCCACAATATATACATCTTAAGGCATCATCGTCAAGATTAGGTTTTTTGCAATGTGGGCAGACATATGTAGCCATTTTACTCTCCCTGCTTTCTCGTACCACATCTACCGCAACTCTTATCGTTAACGGGGTTTTTATAATTGCAATTATCGCATATCCATATCTTTTCGAACAATACATCTGCATTAGGTGTTTTCGCGCTATTGCAGTTATCGCATTCCGTCAGCAAGTTGCTATTTTCTATGCCGCATTTTCTGCAAATCCAATAATCCGGGGAAGAAGGCTTTCCAAATTTTTTAGCATACATATCCTTAAAAATAGGTTTTAAATAAATATAAAGTATAAAAAGGATAGTAATTGGGATTAATAAAATGAAAATAATACTCGAACTGACATAATAGAGATAAAGGCATAATGCGATCGCGATAATTCCTGCACATACCTTTGCAATAAGGTCTTCGATATGATCCGGCAGCAAACCTCCTCCGCCAATCTCAAATATAATTAACAGCAAAAGCGCGAAACCGGATAATGTTCCGAATAACATAAGCCATTTTTTTATAGGAAGCTGCCTCTCCTGCTGGGCGCTCTCTTCATAATCTGACCTATGCTGCTGATAAGATGCGCGTGAATCGAGGTAATTATCCTGCGAGAATGCAGTCACGGGGGTAACTATATTGCCAGGGGCTAATACTAAAAAAGCGAACAATACTGTAAAAATAGATATTATCTTCTTCATTAGCTAAAATAAATGAGGCCGCTCCCTTTTTAGGCGCGGCCTCATTTTCTTTCTTATATGTTAAACCTGATTTTCTTCATCTTTCGCATCAGCAAAAGGGCGATCTTCTGAAACAACAACTTCTGCCTGAGGAACCTGCTGTAAAAAACCAGAGGTTATAAGCAGTATCGCGAAAGGCACCACAAAAAGGCTAACTACCCAACCGATTACCGGGATCTGTCCGGATATACCGCTTAAGAGAATATATATAGCTGCAAGCGCGAGATTCATCCAAAAACCCTTGCCAGAGACCAGTTGCCAGCTCGCCTTCATGGAATCTATTACGCCTTTATCCTGATCTACCATAATAAAATAGGTATAAAGCCACAGCGTCATCAATATAACACCGGGTATAATCAGTAATAGTAGGCCTGTAAACACGGCTAAGCCCTGCAAAAAGAAAAGCCCTACTAATGGCCAAAATTTGGTAAGCATCTTAAACATATCATTCAATTCTATCTTCTTGTCTTCTCTTCGCAGAGCATTCATTGTCATAAGACAGTAACCGCCAAATAGAGGCCCTGCTAGTATGAGCAATGTAAATAGAGATATGACCTGAAAAAGTAGAACCGAAAGCAGCAACATTAATACGTTAACCTTATACACTTCCAACGCATCTGTAAAACACTTGCTTATATCAAGCTGTTTTCCTTCCATCATATGCCTCCAATCTGTCCTCGTTCCAACTCATAGATTACCTAACTTTGGTCAGGTTAATATCTATCTCGCTAAAACAAAAACAATGTGATTTACCCTAAAACCTTAATGTTGTGCCTGCGGAAAACGCAGTCTCATCGATAAAACGGCCTTCCAGATTTACTGACAAAGAATCGAATGCTAATATATCAAGTCCCGCGAATATACCAAAATTTGATTTTGGATTAAAGTCATACTGATATGATTGACCGGAGACCACAGCCTTAGCTGAACCGCTTGCGTCTGAGTACTTAACACCTGCATAAGGAGAGAACGTATCAAACTGATATGAAACACCTAAAGCGACCTGCCATTCATCGCAATTATATTTCTTCTCAGTAAGCTGGGCATCTGTTGAATTATATACTGCATTATTGACCTTAACCTTATCCACGCCAAGATCTGAACTCCTATACTTACCATCTATGCCTACGCGAAGTACCGCTTTGCTATCGGCATACTGTACATCCTTCTCATATATAACAGCTGTACCTCCAACACCCCAGGCAAGGTCTGTTTTTGTATCCCACTCTACTTGATCACTAGATATCTTGTATTTCTGATCCGCCTCCGCGCCGCCTACAAGACCATATACAAATGCCTTATCAGCTATTGTTACTCCAGCCTTGCCGCCATAAAAGAAGTATTCTGTATCTTTTGCCTGATGTTTCATATTGCGATCGGAGTTAAGATCCACCTCGGCACCGAGAATAAAACCGAACTTACTATTTTCGTCCTTGATAATCAGGCCCTTTTTTAGTGTTGCCGGAGCCCCTATATTTCCTACAGGCATAGCATAAGATGGAATTGTGCTGGCTACGACCGCAAAACATACAACATATAACAATAAACGTTTCATGCATCCCTCCTCTTTTTTAAGCTGATATATTATGACAAATAATCTTAGTGTCTATGCGGCGCAATAACCCCTTTAAGACTGTACCGGGACCTATCTCTAAAAAAGTATTGATTCCACGGGAAACAACATTCTTTATAGATTCTTCCCAAAAAGTTGTTGAGCTGATCTGATCCACAAGATTTTCCTTTATCTGATCCGGGTCATCTTGCGAATATGTCATTACATTACTTATAACAGGGATCTTAGGTGGAAGCACTAAAACATCATCCAAAGCCTTTTTAAGCTTATGCGAAGCCTCTGCCATAAGAGCCGAATGAAATGGCCCGCTTACATCAAGCATTATCGCTCGTTTCGCCCCTGCTTTCTTTGCGCGCAATACCGCGTTATCAACAGCATCTAAGGCACCTGAGATAACTATCTGCCCCGGGCAATTTAGATTCGCGATCTCCGCACCTGTTTCTTCACAGATATTCTTTGCGCTCTCTAGGTCAAGGCCAAGTAGGGATGCCATCTTACCTGGGTTTGCCCTTGACGCGTCCTCCATGAACTCTCCTCTCAAACGCACCAATCTTACCGCGTCACTAAATGACAATGATTCCGCGGCAACCAATGCTGTATACTCACCCAAGCTGAGCCCTAGCGTTACCTGAGGAGTAAACTCCGATCTCTCTAAAAGGTGCGCACGCAATGCCGCGATAGATGTAACAAGAATAGCAACCTGGCAATTTTGCGTCTTTGTCAATTCCTCTGAAGGGCCTTCAAAACAGAGGCGAGCTAAATCAAACTTTAAAATATCATTCGCCTGATTATATGTCTTCTTAACGATATCGTGCTTCTCATAAAGAGCCTTGCCCATGCCTACATACTGGGCGCCTTGGCCCGGGAATATAAACGCCGTCTCTACCATTTTAGAACTATTGACCCCCATGTAAAACCAGCTCCAAAAGCTACCAAAACAACGATATCGCCCTTTTTAATCCTCTTCTCTTTTACTGCTTCACATAATGCTATTATAGTAGATGCGGCTGAGACATTACCATATTTTGCGACATTAAGATATACCTTATCCTCGGGAAGGCCAATTCTCTTTCTTACAGAGTTTATAATCCTTATATTCGCCTGATGAGGTATCAAAAGAGATATATCTTTACATCCCAAATTAGCGTCACAAACAGCATGCGTCGCGGCATCCGTCATAAGCCTAACAGCAGATTTAAAGACTTCACTGCCGCTCATTTTTATATAATGGAGCCTGTTTTTTAATGTATCCTTTGAGGCGGGGTTACGTGAACCGCCTCCCGGGAGATACAACAAATTCGATAAATCGCCATCAGATCCGAGATAATGTGATAATATCCCACCTGAAGCTACAGGCTGAAGTATAGCCGCCCCAGCGCCATCTCCAAAGAGCACACATGTATTTCTGTCAGTATAATCTGTAACTGATGTAAGCACCTCAACGCCTATTACAAGGGCATTCTTATACATTCCCGAATCTATAAAATGCCTTGCTGTAACCAAACCATAAATAAATCCTGAGCAGGCTGCGCCAATATCGAAACAAGCGGCGTTCTTTGCACCTATCTTAGATTGGACAAAACATGCTGTTGAGGGAAATGGCATATCGGGAGTTATGGTAGCAACTATGATTAATTCGATATCTTCGGGTTTAAGTTTTGCCGACTCAAGGGCTTTTTTTGCAGCCTTTGCGGCAAGCGTACTAGAGGGCGTACCAGGCTGTGCAACCCTGCGCTTTTTAATGCCTGTCCTACTAGTTATCCATTCATCTGATGTATCAACCATCTTTTCAAGATCTTGATTCGTAAGGACCTTTTTGGGTACATACATACCTAGTCCTGTAATACCGACCAGTTTCTTTTGTGTCATGTAAAAAAATCCTTTCTACAATGCTATAGCGTCCATAATGTGTTGATTGATCTGCAACTCCACAAATGCCGCGGCTTCTCTGATCGCGTTCTTTATAGCCTTTGCTGAGGAGCCACCGTGCCCGATAATTGTAACACCGTTGACGCCAAGAAGTGGGGCGCCCCCATATTCAGAATAATCTATCTCTTTCTTCAGCGCGTTAAATGCCGGCATACTGAGAAACGCGCCAATCTGTGTTATTATGCCTTCTTTCAATTTTCTTTTTAAAAATATGCTGAGAGTATGCGCGAGTGACTCCGATACCTTTAATACCACATTGCCGACAAATCCATCGCAGACTATAACATCATACTCACCCGTATAAATATCGCCGCCTTCAACATTACCTATAAATTTTAGGGCGCTTGAATTAAGCAACCGATGAGTCTCTTTTATAAAATCTGTGCCCTTAGCTTCCTCTCCTCCTACATTTAAAAGCCCTACTTTAACAACCTTTTTATTTAGTAAGTATCTCTGCAGCGTATCGCCCATTATACCATACTGCAAAAGGTGTTCCGGCTTAGGATTAATATTAGCGCCGACATCGATGAGCAGGCAGAGATCCTTTAAAGTAGGATATATCATGCTTATACCGGGACGGTGCACACCCTTTAAAAGCCCCATCCTTAATGCTACCGCACAGACAACAGCACCGGTATTACCTGCTGATACAAAAGCGTCAACCTTACCGTCACGCAAGAGCCGTGCCCCTACGTTGACAGAGGAGTCTCTTTTCCTGCGAACACTCAATGCCGCAGGTTCATCCATGCCAATAACCTCGGAAGCATGGCAGACAGAGATACTCTTCGGCGCGTTTACGCCTTTCTTAAAGAGTTCCTGCTGAATAATAGTATTATCACCTACAAGAACTATGTCATATCCGAATTCACGGGCTGCCATGACCGCACCTTCTATATTTATATAAGGTGCTTTATCGCCGCCCATCGCATCTATTGCGATACGCATATTTATTTTTTACTCCTCTACTTCTTCGGTTTTTTAGTCTTCTCTTTTTTTACTATAATCTGCCTGCCCTTATAATAGCCGCACTTTGCGCAAACGTGGTGGGGAAGAACCGCGCTGCCGCAATTGGAACACTTCGCGACAGACGGCTCATCGAGCTTATAATGAGTGCGTCTCTTTTTTCCTCTTGTCTTTGAATGTCTTCTTTTTGGTGTGCTCACTTTTTAGCGCCTCCATTTAGATTGCATTGATAATTGTGCTGTTTGTTTTTTTATGCACGATTAAACATTTCTACTTAATCCTTAATTCTTACAACTTAATTCTAACTATTTATTTCAATTATCTTATTACGGCTTGTACTGCCTGTTATAATACGTATACTGGATTTTTTGACCTTGTAATGCCCGGATAAAACCGCAATCAATGCCTTGTTGGCTTTTCCATCAACGGGCGACTGTCTTACATAGACCTTCAGGTCACCATCGTTGCCGATAACAACTTCTTCCCTCGATGAACCGGGATAGGCCCTTAAAAAAACTCTCACCTTAGTTTTAAAGCTAGATCTGTAAGGGTCCGAACCAGAAAACCTTGAATAAATAGCAGGCAAAGTACCGCTATAATTGGCGATATATCAACGGCCCAAAACTGCATCTTAAATATCCTTCTTATCGGAGCTAAGATAGGATCTGTTGTCCGTTGTAAAAATTGCACAATCGGATTAAAAGGATCAGGGTTTACCCAGCTAATAAGCGACCTGATTATTATAATCCAGTACAGAAGTGTAATTATAATGTCAAGAAGACGCGCAACACTTAATAATAGATTCCCCAATATAAACATCTTTGCCCCTTCCTTTACTGATGAGAGAGCTGCCTTGACCTCTTAGCAGCTGCCTTCAATGCTACTTTTACAGTTGAGTTAAAGCCCTTTTTCTTAAAAATTTTTATTGCCGCTTCTGTTGTTCCGCCCTCTGATGTCACATTCTTCCGCAATATTGCAGGCTCCCCTGCTAAAGAATATTGCAATAAACTTGCTCCAAATGCTGTCTGCGTAACAAGTTTTAAGGCTATTGATTTTTTTAAGCCTAAGGATTGAGCCGCTTCAACCATAGCCTCCATAAGTAGAAAAAAATATGCAGGCCCACTTCCCGATACAGCAGTCACGGCATCCATGTCTTTTTCATTCAGCAGTATCGTTTCACCGACACAGCCATAAATACTTTCAGCTATTCTGGTATCAGGGCTTTTAATCTTTTTACTTGACGCGATCGCGGTCATTGCGAAACCTATTAACGCGGGGGTATTAGGCATTACCCTTATTACCCTCTTTGCGCCTGTTTTTCTTTTTATAAAATCTACCTTAACGCCCGCTACCTTTGATATAATAAGTTTTGATTTAATAGCTTCCGCTATCTCACTAAGTACGGTTGCCATATCCTTGGGCTTAATTGCTAAAATTATTATATCTGAAACGTTCACAGCTTCAACATTGGAAACGGTAACTCTTACGCGATAAGTCTTCTTTAAATATCTTAACCGTGAATTACGGTTATCAGAGATAGTTATATGCGATCTAGTAAATAATCTTTTTGAGACAAGCCCCTTCAACAAGGCCTCGCCCATGTTGCCACACCCTATTATTGCTATTTTTTTATTCACTTAAACCCTTATGCTTTCCTATCATATGCAAAAGCAGAAGCAAAGGTAAGATTATTACTTCTGCTTCTTCTGCCTTCATCTTTTTCTCTTTCAATCCGAGGCAGAAAACAGGGCAGTGCCGATTCGTACGCAAGTAGCACCCTCTTCTATCGCTACCTCGAAATCCTGAGTCATGCCCATGGAAAGCTCTCTTATGTCCGTATTGGGGACATCTGCTCTTAATAACTCGTCTCTTAATGCGAACAAGCTCTTAAAATACGGCCTTGCGTCTTCTGATACTTCTGAAAAAGGCGCCATTGTCATAAGGCCTATTATATGCAAATTCGATAGCAGGGCTATCTCCTTAATAAAACTAAGGGTATCGCCCGGGCTAACGCCATATTTTGCTCTTTCCCCAGAGACATTAACCTCTACAAAACAGTCTATCTTTTTTTTCATTATTTTAGCCTGTTTATCTAACTCTGCGGCAAGCTTTATGCTGTCCAAGGAATGGATTGTATCAAAGATCTTTAAGAACTTCTTGACCTTGTTGGTCTGAAGGTGGCCTATCATATGCCACTTTACGCCTGTAAACTCCTTGCCCAGATTATTAAACTTTGAAAAAGCGTCATTAACCCTATTTTCACCGATATCTGTCACACCAAGGGCCAAGGCTTGCCTTATCTGATCTGTTCCAACGCTCTTTGTAACACAGATTAGTTTGATCTCTTTGGGGTCTCGGCCTGCCCGGTTGGTTGAGTTTATTACTCTCTGCTTAATTTGAGCGAGATTCTGAGCAATCATTTTTCATACTTTATCATAATATAATACTCAAGTCAATATGTTTTAGAATTGCTGTCGATAACGGTGAATTGTAACTCATACTGCAACAAAGTCAAGTCCGAAGTTGCTGTTATTT